>CAIUGU010000083.1 GCA_903898785.1 uncultured Pseudomonadota bacterium
CAGCGGCACCGCCAACGCCGACTTGCTCACCGCGTTCTTCGCAGCCGAAGCCGCCGAGCATGGCGTGCAGATCGAACGACCGCTGCGTTTTGTGGTGGCCCCGGCAATCGCCGACCCGCCGCCCCTGCTTGCCGCGGGTGCAGGCCCGCTGGGCGCAATGGCCTGGAGCCTGAAACTGCGCTGGTGGAACCTGGGCATCGCCGACCCGCCCGGTCCGACTCCGACGATCCGCCTTTTCCTCCTGTTCCATGATCCCGCGCTGAGTCCACGCGTGCCGCATTCCGCCGGCCTGCAGAAGGGATTGCTCGGCATCGCGCACCTGTTCGCGGCGGAACACATGGGTGGCTCGAACCAGGTCGTCATTGCGCACGAACTGCTGCATACGCTGGGCGCCACCGACAAGTACGACTTTGCCACCAACCAGCCGCGCTATCCCGAAGGATTCGCCGAACCCGACCGCTCTCCCAGGTACCCGCAGGCTTTCGCCGAACTCATGGGGGGCCGCATTCCAGCCGCAGCCGGCGAATCGCGCACACCAGAATCACTGGACCAGGTCTTGATCGGTCCGCTCACTGCCACGGAAATCGGCTGGCGCTCATTGCGTTGACCGCTACCGGGAGCGCGCAGGCATGGAGCGGGATGCCACCTGCAACCGCACCGAGGCAGTGCCTCGGGAATCGCGGGCTGCGCGCTATTGCTACATCCCCGTACCTATTGCAGCCTGCCGCCACTCGTATCAGGCCAGTACGCAGCCCCCCCGCCCGGCAAAACGCGCGATCGCTCGCGACCTTAAAGCGCGCCCGCAGGCTGTGGCATACTTCGCGCCCTCACAAACAATTCGAACATGACAACTCACGTTGAAGGGTAAGGGTCCGCAAGAACCCGGCCCTGCAGAGGGATTTATGCAGTTCTTAAGGTTCAGACGCGAAGCCGACGGCCGGCAGATTGTGGATGTTGCACTGCGGGGGCCGGCGCTGTACGCAGAGCCCCTGCTGAACAAGGGCTCGGCATTTACCACAGAGGAGCGCGCCAAGTTCGGGCTCGAAGGCCTGCTTCCCGCAACGCAAAAGACAATGGAGCAGCAGCTCGACCGCGTGCACCAGATGCTCAGGGCCCGCCCGGATCCCCTGGACAAGTACGTGGAGCTTGCCGCACTGCAGGATCGCAACGAGCATCTCTTCTTCCGCCTGTTGCGCGACAACCTCGAGGAGTTCCTGCCGATCGTCTATACCCCGACGGTCGGTGCCGCCACCCGTCACTACAGCAACATCTTCCGTCGCGGCCGCGGCCTGTTCATCACGCCGGCCCACAAGGGACGCATTGCGAAGGTGCTGCGCCAGGCAGTCAAGTTCAGCAACGTCCGGCTGCTCGTCGTCACCGACAACGAGGCCATCCTCGGCATCGGCGACCAGGGTGCGGGGGGCATGACGATCTCGATCGGCAAGCTGTCGATCTACTCCGCCGCGGCAGGCATCCATCCCGCGCAGACGCTGCCCATCAGCCTCGATGTCGGCACGGACAATCCCGTGCTGCTCAATGACGAGGCGTATCTCGGGTTGCGTCAGCCGCGCCTTCGCGGCAAACCCTACTTCGAGCTGCTCGACGAGTTCGTCGACGCGATCAACGAGGTGTTCCCGGGCGCGCTCATCCAGTGGGAGGACTTCCGCAAGGACAACGCCCTCGCCGTCCTGTCGCGGTATGCGGATCGGGTGGCATCGTTCAACGACGACATCCAGGGGACCGGCGCCATCGCCGTCGCCGGCACGATGTCCGCGGCCCGCGTCCTCGGTTCGCGCATTGCGGACCAGCGCATCATCGTCTTCGGCGCCGGCGCTGCCGGCCTCGGCATCACGCAGCAGCTGCGAGCGGCCATGGTCGCCGACGGCCTGACGCCGGAAGTTGCGCGGCAGCGAGTCGGTGTCATCGACAGCCGCGGGCTGCTGGTCGACGACAAGCCGCAGTCCGAGGAATACAAGAAGGAACTGGCCTGGCCCGCGCAGACGGCCGCGGACTACGGCCTCGGCGATCCGACGCAACGCGACCTTGCGTCGGTCGTGCGCCACTTCAAGCCCACGGTGCTCATCGGCACTTCGGGCATCGGCCAGACCTTCACCGAGAGCATCGTGCGTGAGATGGCGAAGCATGTCGCGCGCCCGGTCATCCTGCCGCTGTCCAATCCGACGGAAAACGCCGAGGCAGTGCCTGCCGACCTGCTGGCCTGGACCGAGGGTCGCTGTCTGGTGGCCACCGGCAGCCCCTTCGATCCTGTGCAGGTGGGCGGCCGCACGGTCACAATTTCGCAAGGCAACAACGCGTTCGTGTTTCCGGGCCTGGGCCTCGGCGTCCTCGTGGGCGAGATCAAGCGCGTCACGCCAGGCGTGCTGGCGGCCGCTGCACGCGCGCTGGCCAATCTCGCGACGCAGGAAGAGCTCGATACGGGGATGCTGTTCCCGCGCATCCACCGGTTGCCCGAAGCCGCGCGCGCCGTCGCCGAAGCCGTCGTGGCCGCGGCTGCCGCCGAAGGCGTCGGCCGGATGATTCCGGAAGCGGACATTCCGGAACAGGTCGCCCAGGCGACCTGGACGCCGGACTACCCGGAATTCGTCGCCGTCTAGGCGACGCGGAACGCCGAGCCGATGCAGCAGCTCGTCCGCGACTGGCTCGAGCCGCTGACGACACTGCTGCGCGAGGCCGCATGGAGCATGCCCCTGGGCCAGGGCGTGCATCTTCTTGGGGTCTGCCTGCTGATCGGCGCTGCCGTCATGTTGTATCCCCGCCTCGCAGGTTCGCATCGCGACGGGCCTCCCGCGCTGGTCGCCGGCCGCCTGCTGCCCTGGATCTGGATCGCGCTCGGGGTACTCGCCGTGACGGGCTTCGTGCTGTTCAGCGCGGAACCCGCCCGGATGATGCGCAGCCCCGTGTTCAAGACCAAGATGGCGATGCTCGCGCTGGTCATCGTGCTGACCGTGATCCTGCAGCGTCGGGCGCGACGAACCCTCGGCAAGTTCGAAACGGGCAACGCGCTCGCGGCCATGGCCGGAGTGTCACTGACGCTGTGGCTGGCCATCGCTGCGAGCGGGCGACTCATCGGTTACGGCCGCCGACTGCTCGACTACTTCTTCGGTTGACCCGCCGCCCCCATGGACTTCGAACGCGCCTGGTTCTGGCTGGAAGGGTTCTGGATTTCCGGCACGATCCGCGAGTCGATGTGGGTGTTCCCCGTCATCGAGACCCTGCATGTCGTGACGCTGGCCATGACGGTCGGCTCGATTGCGCTCCTCGACTTCCGGCTGCTGGGCATCGGCTTCGACAAGCGTCCTGTCCGCCATGCCGCCGCCGAGGCGCTGCCGTGGACGTGGCGTGCCTTTGTGGCGACGTGCCTCTCCGGGTTCCTGATGTTCGCCTCAGCCGCGTCGTACTACGTCACCATCCCGGCCTTCCGTTACAAGGCGCTGTGCCTGCTGCTCGCGGGCATCAACATGCTGGTGCTCCACTTCGGCAGCTGGCGCGACCTTGGCGCATGGAATGACGACGCCCGGATCCCGGTCGCGGCAAAGACCGCGGCGGCGCTGTCGCTGCTGTTCTGGGCGGGCGTTGTCGTGTTCGGACGCTGGACCGGCTTCTACTGACCGGCTGCGGGCTCGCCGGCTACTTGCCGGGAAGCCGGCCACCACTCTCGAGGCAATCCTTCAGCGTGCGGTAGCCGCGGAAATGCACCGTGGCCTCAAAGCTCGGACTCTTGCGGTCGTGGCACACGCCGGCACTGGAGCGCTTCACGATCGTGGGGTCGTCGGTATCGAAGAGGGCCTTGTCGGGCGCCGACTTGGCCGGCGCCTGGGACGCAGCCTGGCCGTCCGCCACCACGGCCAGCCCGCCAGTAAGGGCAAGACACAGCAGTCTGGAAGCAGCTCGCATCGTATCCTCCCGTTGAAATCGGCTTCGCCGCACCAGACTACGGCCCGGGCGGGTGCCGATCAATCCCCGCCTCTTCAAGTTTGGAGCGTTGCGGTCGACACAACCCATTGGACTTCCACGAAAACCGGATGACTCCCCACCCGATGCACGACTTGCTCTCAAGGCTGGACGACCTCTTTCCGCTGCGCTATGCCGCTTGGCTGGCGGCAGCACTCCTGTCGCTGGCATTTGCGGTTTGCTGGGTAATGTACGGCTTCGGTGGCGTGCCAGCCCTCGCCTTCCTGGTCCTGGTCGCCGTCGGCGTCCGCGACACGCGACAGCAACGGCACTCTGTCTTGCGCAACTATCCGGTCATCGGCCACCTGCGATTCCTGCTCGAGTACATCCGGCCGGAGATCAGGCAGTACTTCATCGAAAGCGACAACGAACAGACCCCCTTCTCGCGGCAGCAACGGTCGATCGTCTACCAGCGCGCGAAGGACCAGGCCGACAAGCGACCGTTCGGAACCCAGCTCGACGTGCAGGCGGAGGGCTATGACTGGATCAATCATTCGCTCGCGCCGACCGAGCTCAAGTCGCACGACTTCCGCGTCCGGATCGGCAGCAGCGCGAGCTGCACCCAGCCTTACGACGCCAGCGTCTTCAACATCTCGGCGATGAGCTTCGGCGCGTTGTCGGGCAATGCGATCCTCGCGCTCAACAGCGGCGCCAGGAAGGGCGGCTTTGCCCACGACACGGGCGAAGGCTCGATCAGCCAGTACCACCGCGTGCATGGCGGCGACCTGATCTGGGAGATCGGCTCCGGCTACTTCGGCTGCCGCGACGACGAAGGCCGCTTCAATGACGAGCGCTTCATCAGGAACGCGTCAGACCCCAGCGTCAAACTCATCGAAATCAAGCTGAGCCAGGGCGCGAAGCCCGGCCACGGCGGTGTACTCCCCGGCGCCAAGGTCACGCCCGAGATCGCAGCCGCGCGCGGCGTCGCCCCAGGCACGGACTGCGTCAGCCCCGCACGCCACGGCGAATTCTCGAACCCCGTCGAACTCCTGCTGTTCGTCGAACGCCTGCGCAGGCTCTCAGGGGGCAAGCCGACCGGCTTCAAGCTGTGCATCGGCCATCCGTGGGAATGGTTTGCGATCTGCAAGGCGATGCTCGACACCGGCCTCACGCCCGACTTCATCGTCGTCGACGGCAAGGAAGGCGGCACCGGCGCCGCGCCGCTCGAGTTCACGGATCACGTCGGTACGCCGCTGCAGGAAGGCCTGCAGCTCGTGCACAACACGCTGGTGGGCCTCAACCTGCGACAGCGCATCAAGATCGGCGCCAGTGGCAAGATCGTCAGTGCCTTCGACATCGCACGCGCCATGGCGCTCGGAGCGGACTGGTGCAATTCGGCGCGCGGATTCATGTTTGCGCTGGGCTGCATCCAGGCCCAGTCCTGCCACACCGGCACGTGCCCGACGGGCGTGGCGACCCAGGATCCGCTCAGGCAGAACGCGCTGGTCGTGCCTGAAAAGTCGGAGCGCGTGTACCGCTTCCACCAGAACACGCTGAAGGCGCTCCAGGAACTGACGCAGGCCGCAGGACTCCTGCATCCAAACGATTTCCGCACGACGCATCTCGTCCGTCGCGTCACGAAGAGCGATGTGCGCCTGCTCGCCAGCCTGCTGCCGCAGGTCGCCCCGGGTGCGCTGCTGGCCGCGATGGCTGGCAAAGCCGACTGGCCACACAACGTCTATCGACAGTACTGGCCGCTCGCAGACGCGGCCAGCTTCGCCCCGCTTGGCGTTACCGCCAGCACGCCGTCAAGCCGCCTGTCCGATCTGGACACTCAGCCCCTGCAGGCGGCGATGCTGTTCCCTCATCAACGCCAGGGTTAGTGCGGTCTGACGCTGGAACTCCTCGCGCTTCAGGTCGTACCAGCGTTCCCTCGCCTGTCGCCACTGGTCGAGGGTCGCCATCAGGTCCTCATGCTCCTGCTTGAGCCGCGCGCGCAATCGCTCCAGCGTGCCGGCCGTCAACACCGGCATCCGCAGCGCCAGCTTCCGTTCGAGTCGTTTGCACTGCATCTCGAGTCGCGCATGCTGGATGGTGACATCGGGAATGCGCTTGAGTCCGTACGCAAGACCAACCCTGGAGAGTACGAAGATCAGCCACTTGGCCGGATCGAAATGCCACCAGCGCACGCCGTTACGGTAGTCGCTGGCATAGCGGTGATGATAGTTGTGATACCCCTCGCCGTAGGTGAGCAACGCAATCAGAGTGCTGTCCCTCGCGGTGTTGGCGTCCGTATAGGGCTGCGAGCCGACGGTGTGCGCCAGCGAGTTGATGAAGAAAGTCGCGTGATGATTGAGGACGAGCCGCAGCAGCCCTCCGAGCAGGAACACGCCCCAGACGTCGCCGAGCGCCCAGCCCAGCAGCAGCGGCAAGCCGATGTTGGTGGCCAGCACCAGCGGTACGTAGTGGCGATCCTGGAACACCGCGATCGGATCGCGCAGGATGTCCTTGACGTTGGAACGATCCGAGCGGGCGCTGGGATAGTCGCGCAGCATCCATCCCATGTGGGAGAACCAGAAGCCGCGCTTCGCGGAGTACGGATCTCGCAGGTTGTCGTCGACGTACCGGTGATGATCGCGATGACCCGTGGACCAGGTCAGGATGCTGCTCTCAAGCGACATCGTCCCGAAGATCATGTACACGAGCCGCACGGTCCAGTGCGCGTCGTACGTGCCGTGCGACCACAGGCGGTGATAGCCGCCGGAGATCGCAAGGCCGGTCGCCCCCATCAACACCACCAGGCTCATCCAGGCCGCCGTGCTGTACCCGTGGACGATGCCGTACCACGGAACCACCGTGACCGCGCCGAGAAAGGTCAGCGCAAACAGCCAGATGTTGACCCACAGGGGCGGGGCCCGCCTGAAGTCTTCTTCGGTAAAGGCCCGGGGTGGCGCCGCCGAGGCGGCCGGAGATGACGAGTCGGTCGCACCGACATTCCACGAATCAGTCATTGAGGTCGAGGCCTTGCGCCGTTCCACATCAGAACTGTTGGGATGGTAGCGAGCCGGGTCCCCTGGCCGGTTGACAATTGGCAACCCGGGAGGGGCTCTTGAGCCTCAACCAGGAGTCGCATCACACGCATGCGTCTCTCGGTTATCCCTTAGCGACCCGGACTTGTTGGCGCGGGGCGCCGTTTGTATGGTGGCAGGCATGTCAGCCGAGCCGACCCGAACCACGCCGTACGACCTGCTGGGCGGTGAAGCCGCCGTGCGGCAGCTGGCCAACCGCTTCTACGATTTCATGGAGACGCTGCCGGAAGCCGCCGGGCTGCGGGCGATGCACGGACCGGACCTCGGCCCCATGCGCGAGAAGCTGTTCCAGTTCATGAGCGGCTGGCTGGGCGGTCCACCGTTGTACTTCCAGCGTGCCGATGCAAAGTGCTTTGGCTCGGCACACCGTCCGTTTCCGATCGACGCAGCCGCCCGCGACCAATGGATGCTGTGCATCACGCGCGCACTCGATGAAATGCCGCTCTCCGCGGAGCTGCGCACGCTGCTCGATGTTTCGCTCAAGCGGACCACCGAAGCACTGCGCAATTGCTGAAGACAGCGCCCGTCAGGACGCCTCTGCCGCCTGTCGCCCGAGTTCCCGGCGGATGGCTTCCTCGCGGGCCTCGTCGATCGCGTGCATCACCTCGCCCACGTCGGGGACCGTCTCGTCCTTGACGCAGATACCCGTCAGCGCGCTGTCCGGCGCAAGCTCACCCTTCTCGTACAGGGCCCACATCTCGCCTGCGTAGTCGGTGGCCAGCAACTCCGGCGCAAAGCGTCCGAGTGTCTCGGTGAGATTGCGGACGTCCCTCGAGAGCATGGCGAACGCGTTGTTGTTGCCGGCGGCGCTCACGGCCTGCGGCAGGTCGATGATGACGGGACCGTCCGCTCCCACGAGAACATTGAACTCGGAGAGGTCGCCGTGGATCAGCCCGACGCACAGCATGCGCACGACCTGGCCGATGAGAAAGCGGTGGAAGTCGCGGGCCACTTCCGGAGTCAGCTCGACTTCCCCGAGCCGCGGGGCCGAGTTGCCCTCGCCGTCGGCCACCAGCTCCATGAGCAGCACGCCGCTGAAGAATCCGAAGGGCTTCGGCACGCGCACGCCCGCCGACACGAGCTGGTAAAGGGCATCCACCTCGGTGTTCTTCCAGGCTTCTTCCTGTTCCTTGCGCCCGTAACGCGTGCTCTTCGCCATCGCGCGGGCCTGGCGGCTGCCGCGGACCTTGCGTCCTTCCTGGTACTGGGCCCGCTGCTGGAAGCTGCGCTGCCCCATGTCCTTGTAGACCTTCGCGCAGCGGATCTCGCCGCCCGAACTCACGACATAGACGGATGCTTCCTTGCCGCTCTTCAGCTGGCGCCGGACCTCGTCGATGATGCCGTCATCGAGCAGCGGCTTGAGTGCTTCGGGAATTCGCATCAGGAAACCGGTTTGCAGGGGAAGGACCGCTACCTTACAGGGTTTTGGCGGCCATTCCTGCGGCCGCCGCATAGAAAGCCACGGCCAGGCGCCATAAGTGCGATCATGTGCGGATGACTGCATTCTCAGACCTGAGCCTCATCGAACCCCTGCAACGCGGACTCGTGGAAGTGGGCTATGCAGAGATGACGCCGGTCCAGGCCGCGAGCCTGCCTGCGATCCTGGCGGGGAGAGACGTCGTCGCAGAGGCGAAGACGGGCAGCGGCAAGACGGCGGCCTTCGCGCTTGGCCTGCTGTCCACGCTCGATGCCTCCGTTGTTGCCCTGCAGGGACTGGTCCTTTGCCCCACGCGCGAACTGGCCGACCAGGTCAGCCGCGAGATCCGGCGCCTCGCCCGCTTCATCCCCAACGTCAAGGTGCTGACCCTGTGTGGTGGCGTGCCGCTGCGGCCGCACCTTGCTTCGCTCGCGCACGAGCCGCACCTCGTCGTCGGCACGCCGGGTCGCATCCTGGAACTCATCCAGAAAGAAGCGTTGCCGCTCAAGGGCATAAAGCTGCTCGTGCTCGACGAGGCGGACCGGATGCTGGACATGGGGTTTGCCGATGACCTGCGCAGCATCATCGAAGCGACGCCGGAGCAGCGCCAGACCCTGCTCTTCTCGGCGACGATTCCGGCGTCCATCCGAGAGATCAGTCGCGACCTGCAGCGCGAACCCCTCGACGTGACGGTCAAGAGCGATGCGGACGAGGTCCTGATCGAGCAGACTTTCTTCGAAGTAGAGCCGGAACAGAAGCTGGCCGCGCTTGAAGCCCTTCTGCTGCTCCATCGCCCCGAGGCGGTAGTGGTGTTCTGCAATACGCGGGCCGAGGTCCGCACGGTGGCGGCGGAGCTGGATGTCCGCCATTTCGCCGTCCTCGCACTGCACGGCGAACTCGACCAGCGCGAGCGTGAAGAGATGCTGGTGCGGTTCGCGAATCGCAGTTGCACGGTACTGGTCGCTTCCGATGTGGCCGCCCGTGGCCTCGACATTGCCGATTTGCCGATGGTGATCAACTTCGACATCGCTGCCGACGCCGACACGCACCTGCACCGCATCGGCCGCACGGGCCGCGCCGGTCGCCGCGGCATGGCGCTGACATTGTGTACGCCGCGCGAATCCGGCAGGGCCAACCTCATCGAGGACCGTCTTGGACAGACGCTGCAGTGGGGCAGGCTGCCGCCACTCGATGTGGAGGCGGCACCACTGGCCGCGCCGTTCGTGACGCTGGCGATCGATGCGGGCCGACAGGACAAGCTGCGTCCGGGCGACCTGCTCGGCGCGTTGACCGGCGACGCGGGCCTGCCCGGGACGGCCGTCGGCAAGATCGACGTCTTCCCGACGCGCACCTATGTCGCCATTGCCGAGGAATGGCACCAGAAGGCCCTGCAGCGCTTGCGCACCGGGAAGATCAAGGGCCGCACGTTCCGCATCCGCCGCATCGGACGCTGAGCCTGCCAGCCATGAGCTTCGCTTCCCTCGGACTGTCGCCGGAGCTGTTGAACGCCATCGGCGAACGCGGCTACACGGAGCCGACACCCGTGCAGCTCGCGGCGATCCCCGCCGTACTAGCGGGGCAGGATATCTGGGCCTGCGCACAGACCGGATCCGGCAAGACCGCCGCCTTCGCTTTACCGCTGCTCGAACGCGTGCTTCGCACGAACCGTGACGGCCATCGTGTCCGGTCGCTGGTCCTCGTGCCGACACGGGAACTGGCAGCCCAGGTGGGCGAATCGTTCAGGCTGCTGGCGCGCTCGCTGCAGAGGCCGATCAAGGTCGCCGCCGTCTTCGGTGGCGTGTCGATCAATCCGCAGATGATGAGCCTGCGAGGGGGCGCGGATGTAGTCGTCGCAACGCCTGGCCGGCTGCTGGACCTCGTTGACCAGAACGCGCTGCGCCTCGATGCCGTCGAGACGCTGGTGCTGGATGAGGCCGACCGGCTGATCGACCTCGGCTTCGCCGACGAGTTGCGGGCGATCCTGGAGAGAGTGCCGCCGCGCAGGCAGAGCCTGCTGTTCTCCGCGACATTCCCGGGCGAAGTCACAGCACTGGCCGGTGCGTTGTTGCGCGATCCACTCCGGATAGACGTACCCGCCACGCCGGCGCTTCAACCCGACATCGAACAGCGTTCGATCAGCATCGATCCGGCGAAGCGGACGCCGCTGCTGCGGCACCTGATCGCGCAGCACGGGTGGGCGCGGGTGCTGGTGTTCGTCGCGACCAAGTATTCGACCGAACACATTGCCGACAAGCTCAGGCAGAAGGGCATCAAGGCCGCTGCGCTGCATGGCGAGTTGAGCCAGGCTGCGCGGACGAAGGCGCTCGCGGACTTCAAGAACTCGCAACTGCAGGTGCTGGTGGCGACCGATGTTGCCGCGCGCGGCATCCACATCGACAGGCTGCCCGCCGTGGTGAACTACGACCTGCCGCGATCGGCCGTCGACTACACGCATCGCATCGGACGCACCGGCCGCGCGGGCGAACACGGCACCGCCATCAGCTTTGTCAGCGCGACCAACGAGTCCCACTTCCGGCTGATCGAAAAGCGCCACGCAATGCGGCTCCCTCGTGAAGTCATCCCGGAATTCGAACCCACCGAAACATCCCCTGCGACCGTGCCGGTGACGGGTGACGGCCATGGCGGCATCAAGGGCAGGCGCACGAGCAAGAAGGACAAGCTGCGGGAAGCGGCGGCTCGCGCACACTCAGCGCCAGCGGACGAGGCTGACGGCATCGATGCGGGCTCGATCTGGAAGGGCCGACGCCCACGCTCTTGAAGACAAGGACCGAACGACGTCACTTCCTGACGGCGAGCACCCCGTCGCCATTCAGTTCCGCTGCAAAGCCCGAGAGCCGCAGGCGCTTGGCCACCTCGTTCGGCACGTCCCTCCCGCTGGTCAGCCTGTTAGGCGTTCCCGTGTAGTGGAACAGCCGACCCTTGCGCCGCAGTACCCGCGCCAGCTGGTCGTAGAACGCCTGCGAATAGAGCTCGCCAGCGATACCGAAGCGGGGCGGGTCGTGCAGCACCGCATCGACCGATGCGTCGGCCAGCCCCGTGATCCGCTCTGTAATATCGCCCTGTACCAGCTCCAGCACGCCACCGGCCTCAGGCGACCACGGATTCAGGCTGCGCAGCCAGATGACGTCCGGGTTCTTCTCGAAAGAAAGGACCCGGGTTGCGCCGCCCTTGATGCACCATGCGGCAAAGTAGCCGAGCCCCCCGCAGGTATCGAGGACGACCTTGCCCCGCGGCTCGATGAGGTTCACCTTGCGCTGCGCATCGGCGTACGGAGAGACCTTCGCGGTCGGCAACATTTTGATGCCGTCGATCTCGAAGGTCGGTGCGCCCCACTCCGTCGGCACCAGCTTGATCAGCGCTCCGCCGAAATGGGACGCCGGCTGCCAGCCGTCGGCGCGCCACACGTAGATCGTCCGATCCTTGCAACGCTCGACAAAAGGATAGCGGTGACCGTCCAGTGACCACCCGGTCGCATCGACGACAACGGTGACGACGGTCAGGCCGAGATCAAGGGAGCACTCGGCACCGGTCGCGCCGGCACGCACGGCTGCGTGCAGCGCCTCTTGCACTGCCAAAGTGACCACCGGCCCGATCACGGCGTACCGGGCGTCACAGCGGGATCGACTCGATGGCGTGCAACCAAGCGCAGCCTTGAACTTCAATGTGTTTCCGGAACTGCCCCTGGTCCATACGATCAGCGTAGCAGATGCCCTGAGGGCGGCCACGGTTTGCCGCGCTGCGGCAAACCGGGCTCGAACTCGACTACGCTTTGCAATCGCGAACGTCGGTGCGCTACCCTGCAAAGCGTTCCAAGGGGGAGTTGAATAATGAAAGTTGACAAGACATTCGGAGCCGTTGGTCTGGGGCTGCTGCTGGGCGCCGGGCTGGTCGGATACGCCGTAGCCCAGACGACAAATCCGGCGCTGGTCACGCCGCAATCGCAGTTCAAGCCAATGCCGACGCCTGCGGTCGAGAAGCCCGCGCAGGACTTCAAGACGGCGGAAGAGCATTACAACTACCTGCTCAAGCAGGCGAACGGCGGCACCAAGCACACGCAGGCGACGATTCCGGACTGGAGCGGCCTGTGGACTTCCGGTGCGAACACGATGACCAGGACGTTCCTGGTCAGCACCGATGAAGGCGCGCTGATGCGTCCGGGCGGCACCGTGCGCGAGGGCGTGCTCACGCCGCCGTACGAAAAGCAGTTCAAGGAACGCCGCGAGGAAATCGGCAAGATCGGCCAGCAGAAGTTCGATCGCCTCACGCGCTGCGAATTCCCGGGTGCCGCCCGCTGGCTGTGGGAGCCGTACGTCAAGGAGTTCGTCAACACGCCCGCGCAGACGTGGATGCTGAACGATTTCATGAACGAGACGCGCCGCGTGTACATCAACTCGCAGCACGTGAACATCGATGCCAAGCACTCGGCGACCGGTGACAGCATCGGCTTCTGGGACAAGGACAAGCTCATCGTCTGGACGAAGTGGATCAACCCGGCCGACTACACGCGCGGCATGCCCCTGACCAGCAACCAGCTGCAGATGGTGGAAACATGGCATTTGCGCCATGGCGAAAAGGGAGCCAAGCAACTCGTCACGCAGGTGACCTACTACGATCCGCTGTCGCTGGTGAAGCCCGTCTCGCTGGTCTACCTGCAGGAATATCGCCCCGACCTCGAGAAGATCGGCGTGCGCATCCGCAACTGGGAATGCGCAACGAGCAGCAACGACTTCATCGATGCCGACGGCAACACTTCGGTCCGCCTGCCCGGCGATCCCGAGTACAAGGATCCGCGCGGCTCGACGGACTATCCGGACCTGCCCGGCCAGGATCTCGACCCCATTTTCGACCCGGGCAAGTAACCGGCCACGACACAACCCCAGGCGCGCCCGGAGTCCCCGGGCGCGCTGACAGATGCGCAGCAAGAGGAAGACGATGATGAGGAAGCTCAATGTCAGGGCCGCCGCACTCGCGGTGGCCGGGGCGATCGGTGTTGCAGGCGTCGCTGCCGCACACCACTCGTTCGCCATGTTCGACCAGTCGAAGCACATGCTCGTGATCGGCAAGGTCACGGCTTGGAACTACAACAACCCGCACAGCTGGCTGATGGTCGAGGCCCCCGACGAGACCGGCAAGATGCAGACCTGGAGCTTCGAAGGCGCCGCTCCGGTCCATGCCACCCGCCAGGGCGTGACGGGCGATACCTTCAAGAAGGGCGACCCCGTGCGCGTCGTCATGAGCCCGATCAAGGACGGTCGCCGCGCTGGCGGCATCTGCTTCGCGGTCAAGGCAGACGGCAGCGTTGCGCAGCCGTACGACGGTACGTGCAAGATGCCGGCTGTCTATGAGAAGTGGAAGGCCGCCGGCTGGCTCGACAACGGCAAGAACCTCGAGACCCACCCGGGCATCGACTGACCCTGCCTTGGCATGAGCGTAGCTGCCCCCGAACAGGGGCAGCTACCACTTCCCTGGGGACCCTGAGACAATCCCTCAGCCCCGATTCGCGCAGACCAGCCCTGGAATTCTGCGTCAGCTCAGGCTGACGCCGGCGTGTCGTTACGCTGCAGCGCCTGGCAGCGACCGCTTCTCGATCGAACCGGACAACGTCTCCTCCCCCAACGACAAGTACAGCGTCTGCTCTGCAACGGACAAGTCGAATTCCATCCGCCGCTCGAGGCGCGTCACCAGGCCGGCAAGGAAGTCCCGATCCAGGATATTGATCTCGAGTGCAGCGGCGCGATGGATGCGCTCGCCCGCGAGCCGTGCCAGCCACGGCTCCACGCCCCGATACGCGTAGACCACGACTCGTGGCGCGGCCTTGCCCGCCTTGTGCAGCCGCGGCGCCTCCGGCGTCCCCACTTCGATCCAGCCCTTGAGGACACCTGTCAGGTCGCGAACCGACAGGGCTGGCTCGTCCGGGTCCGATAGCCCCTTCGAAAACGCGAGCCCCTCGGTGTACTCGAGGCAGTACGCCAGCAACCGGGTCAGCAGGTATTCCTCTGTCTCCGATGGATGGCGGGCAATTCGCAGCGACAACGTTTCGAAGACACCCCGATCGGCGTCGGCGAGACGCACCGTGAAACTGTAGATCGTCGCGCCGAGGGCCATGTCGTCTCCGATTCAAGTGGGGCAGCCAGGCCGGGGCGATTGATACGCGGGCGTCCGGGCGGGCGGTATGGTACTCCTGTGGAGTCAGGGACCTCTGCTTGCCTTTGGGGCGGTCTCTGGACGACCGTCGGGGCTTCGATTTATCTTCTCGCCGCATTCTCGACCGCCGGTCTGGCGCACACTGCTTCATGGGAACTTGGCAACGGCATGGACGTCTACCTGAGCGGCATAATATCGTCGCAGGCACCCAGCCTTTGCCGGCCCTGCATCGCCTTGAAACTGGATCCCTGCAATAAGAACGATTCCGAGGAGACAAAAACCATGCTTCGTCCAGTGCTGACTCTCGCGGCCCTCACCCTGCTCGCCGGCTGCGCCACTTCGCCCGGCCAGACCGATGCGTTGCAGGCGAATGCGGGCGGAGACAACGTCACGATCAACTGCTCCGGCCCGGACTCTGATTGGGTGCTTTGCTACCGGCACGCCAACCAGGTGTGCGGCTTGGGGGGCTTCACGGTCGTACGTCGGGACGGCGTCATCGGACCGCCCACACCCGGCAACGACTTGCGCACCATGATCGTCAGGTGCAAGTGAGGCGGCAGCCGCCTCGGAGGTTGAAGGTCCTCCGGCAGGACGCGCCTGGAGGGTCGCGGTCAGTTCGACCGATCTTCTGACGAGTCGCAGGAAGCAAAGAGCGCCAGGCATCTCGAGCACTGCAGCGTGCGACCGGCTGGCGACGAAGTCACGGGGACCAGCGATCGCCTATGACACTGGGGGCAGATGCGTCTGTGGATGACGGCACGCTGCAACGGCGTCCGCTGCACCCGCTGCATCAGTTGGTCGATCGCTGGGACTTTCATCGCGCGACCCCGCCCTTCTGCCTGAGGAACACCCCGGCGCCTGCTGGCGCCGGGGTGACATGACATGACGGGTGGCAGGAGCCCACCCGCTCCGCGTTATTGAGGGACCGGGCGACCGGGCATGGTCGCGTAGAAATCAGCCTTGGTGATCGGCCGATCCGGGTTCGGTGCATGGACCGACACGAGCGTGTTGTACTTGAAGCCCAAGCGCTCGAAGTTGTCGGCCATTGCAATGTGCGTGAACAGACCGGCCCCCACGGGAGGCGGCGCGTTCGGCGCAGGCATATTGAACATGTCCGCATAGGCCACGATGCCTTCCTTCGGCAGGTAGGCGGCCAGCAGGCCATCCGCGTGCGCGATGCCCTGCATCTGGTGCACCTCGACGACCCGGTTGCCGTCCGTGAAGACCCGCTTGTCACCCACCGTCTCGAAAGCCGGCTTCTTGCCAGACTTGGCGATGGCATCCGGAGCGAGCGTCCGCGGTGAAGTCAGCCACTTCTGGAAGTAGGCCTTGTTGGCTTCGGTCGTGACGAGCGTGATGCCTTCCGCGACGGGGGCAGCGAGCCCGCTCGTGTGGTCTGCATGGTGGTGCGACACGATGCCGTAGCGGATCGGCTTGTTCGGGATCACGCGCTTGGCTTCCGCGATGATGGCCATGCCGCGGGCTTCGTTCTGGGGGCCTGGCTCGAACAGCAGGATATGGTCCGCAAATTCGACCGCGAGCGCCACGTAGCCGCCCGTGATGCGATAGACGCCTTCAGCCAGCTTCTCGGAGCCGACCTGGGGCGGTGCGCCGCCCGGGGGAGGACCGCCCGCGCCGCCAGCCGGCGCCGCAGGAGGCGTCAGCAGTGCCTGCAGGTTGGCAGGATTTGCCGTTGCGCCCTGCACGAACATGTCGAAGCTCGGCCAACCGGCACGCGTCTGCCGGATTTCAGCCGGGAACTTGAGGCCGTAGCTGTCGCGATAGCCGCTGTAGCGGGTATCGACATGCATGTCCCCGAAGATCGGGTGTTCGAGCCAGGTTTCCACCCTGTCGACAAGGTTGGTCTGCGTGTTGATATAGCCCACGAGCTTGTAGGGCTGTCCGCCCGGGGACTTGGGCGCTGCCGGACTCCACGTCACGACGTACTGGCGATTCGCACCGGACCCCGTGGTCCGCGACGTCGCGTTGTTGGCGGCGGCACCCTTCAGGAAGCCCCAGGGTGTGATCCAGATTTCAAGCTGCTGGGCCCAGGCGGCCTGTGCGGGCGTGATGTTCTGCTGGAACTGGCCAATGGCGGCGGCATTGCCCTGCGGCGTCATCGCGTACGTCGTGGCCGTGGCACGCGATGCGGGCTGCGCGAAGTCGATCGCGCGCACGTAGTCGTTCTGGTTCTGGCGCGGCCAGGGATTGTTGGCATTGCTGTTCTGGCCAAGGTTGTAGGCCGTCGCCGCGCCGAAATAGCTGACCGAGGCCAGATTGTCGACGCCCATCGCCCTGGACGAGTTGCCGATGACGGTCTTGGCATCCTGAGCGCCCGCGGTGGCCGCGAACAGCATCAGTGCCAGCGCACCGAATGTCTTTGAAGTCATTGTTCCCCCTAACTGCTGATGAAAACCGGCTCAGTTGCCCGCATGCCGCACAAGCGGCGCACAGGCGAGCGAGGCAGCGATGGTGCAGCGGGCCCGCTGCGGAAGGCAAGGGGCCGAAACGTGAAGTATTGTGGTGATCGCGGCACCGCACCGCGGCGCCGGCGGATGCACCGAAACGGACCGGAATGCGACACGCCGCTTCCGGCTTCAGGCCCTCGGTTCGTCGCGCGCGAGGAGCCCCGGCGCGTCAGGGCGCGCGAGAGGCAACGTACGCCGCGACTGCCATCAGGTCTGCATTGTTCATCTGGCCGACCACGGGCTTCATGAGATCCGCGCCGGGACCGGTGCGCGTGCCGGAGCGCATATCCACCATCTGGCGCATCAGGTAGCTGGCCGAGCGGCCTGCGATGGCTGGCACGTCGCCCATGCCGCGGAGATCCTTGCCGTGGCACGTGCCGCAGGGTTGCGTCTTGCCCCGACCCGTCGTGACGAGCACGGCGCCGCGATTGATGTAGCCCTGCGGGACATAGGCAATGAAGCCAACACGCGGATTGCGCAGGACCTCGACTGCCTCCACGTCCTCCGGCACTTCGATGATGCGGGCACCGATCGGCTCCTGCTTGCCCCCGGCCACCGGCAGGAACAGGCCGACCGACGTCGTCGTCGCCGGCACCGTCCTGGTCTCCACCACCTTGATCCATGGCTTGGCCTTCATCGCGCCGAAGTACTCGGCCGCCTGGCGGATTTCCTCGTCCGTCATGCCCTTGGCGATTGTCGCCATGATGGCCGTATTCGCCTTGCGCGAATCGGCCGACTTGCGCGTGCCTGCGCGGAACGCCTGCATCTGCTCGACGAAATACTTCACGGGCAGCCCGACGATCGGCGCGTTCTCGGGGCGCCCCTGGCCGTTCGGGTAGTGGCAGAGGGCGCATGCCCAGACATCAGGCTGCTTGCCCTTCGCGACGATGGACGGCATGGCCGGGTGATCCCCCGGGAACCAGTCGGCCGGTCCGAAGCGGTCGCCGATCTGCGCCCGCGTGAACTGCCCCGTCGAGCCGGGCAGCGTGTAGGTCTTCGGATCGACAGGCGCAGCAGCAGCGGGAGCGGGAGTCGGCGCAGCGGCAGGAGCGACCGGCGCGGCGTCCTTGAAGCCATAGGCCCACGGCGGCGGCGCTTCAGGCGCCCCTGCGGTGGCGGTTCCGGTCATCACGGTCAGGATCAAGGCGATCGTCTTGCGCATGCGCATCGGCCCAAATGTCAGGTTGAAGAAAGGGTGCAGCAGTGCCGGCGAGCTGCTACCTGAGCAGGCGTCCGCCCTCGAGATCGATGTTCACGCCATTGATGGCGGGATTGTCGAGCAGGAACAACGTTGCATCCGCCACATCCGCCGTGGTGGCGAGGTGCCCGGTGGGCGTGGCTGCCCGCAGCGGCTCGAGGACCTGCGGCTTGTCGCGCCACGCATCGGTATCGCTCACCACACCCGGGTGCAACGCATTGACCCGGATCGGCGCCAGTTCGACGGCCAGCGCACGAACCATGCTCTCGACGCCGCCATTCACCGTAGTCACCGTCACGGAGCCGGGATACGGCCGGTTCTTGGCCTGGCCGCCGAGCAGCACGATGGAAGCGGCGGGTGCCAGGCGGGGCAACAGCGTATGGACGACTTCCGTGTAGCCCACGAGTTTCATCGTCACGAGGTTGAGCGCTCGCGCGACATCGTAGTTGCGCACGCTGTTCTGGTCGCGCTCGATGGCCGCGAGCACCACGTGATCGACCTGCCCGAGGCCGGCCAGCGCCGCTGCGATCTCCAGGGGCCGGGTCAGGTCCACGGCAACCCCCGTGACCCCGAGCCCGATCTCGCCGGCAATGGCAGCCGTTCGCCCGGCATCGCGCCCCGTGATGACGACCCGTTCGCCCCGGCGGGCCAGGGCCACCGCTACGGCGCGCCCGATTCCCGACGTTCCCCCGACCACCAGCGCATTCGGCTGCTTGCTCATGGGGCGACCTTCAGGGCCAGAATTTCTTGGTGGCGATCGCAGCGCCTTGTGCCAGCGAGGCAAGCTTCGCCCACACCACATCCGGATCCACGCCGCCCGAACCCACGTGGATGCTGAAGCCGCAGTCGGCCGCCGCCATCACGTTGTCGCGGCCGACGAGGTTGGCGTAACGGCCGATGCGCTGCGCCACCAGGTCAGGATGCTCGATGTAGTTCGACTGCACTTCGATGACGCCGGGCACCAGCACCTTGCCTTCGGGCACCTTCACCGACTCGAACACGGTCCATTCATGCGCATGCCGCGGATTGGCCGCCTCGAACAGGATCGCGTGCGGCTTCGCCTTCCACACGATGTCGATGATGTCGGCCATCGGCACGTCGCAGTGGTGCGGGCCGGGATAGTTGCCCCAGCACAGGTGCATGCGTACCTTCTCGCGCGGAATGTTCACGAGCGCGCGGTTGAGCGCCTCGACGTGCAGCTCCATGCGGTCGCGGAATTCCTTGAGGCTCAGGTTGGCAAACTGCGTATGACGGCCCATCGCGAGGTCCGGGCAGTCGATCTGCAGCATGATGCCGGCGTTGGCGATCGCCTCGTACTCGTGCCGCAACGCCTCGGCGACTGCAAACACGTAGTCTTCATGGCTCGGGTAGTAGTCGTTGCGGAAGAAGAACGTCGTCACGCCGGGCGAGGCCGCGCTCAGGAACAGGCCGGTGGGCGACTGACCCTTCAGGGCGGCCTTCAGCCGTGCCGCATCGCGCTTGGGCGCCTCCATGTCGAGCACGCTGATCGGCCCGTTGCAGGCCGGCGTCTTGCGGTGCTTGCGACCGGGGTCGGCAAACACGCGCGCCTTCGTGTTCGGGTACGCCTCGATGTCCTGGAACAGGAAGCTGTTGCCCGTGCCGCCGAAGCCGTTGAGGCGATCCTTGATGTATGTCGCGTAGCTCGGCTTCGACATCTCGCCGTCATTGATGACATCCACGCCCGCCTTCAACTGGCGCGCCACGACATCCTCGACCGCTGCGGTGATCTTCTGTTCGAGCGCGACCTGGTCGAGTGGAATGCCGTCCTCGCGCGCAAACATGATCTGCATCAGCTCTTCCTGACGCGGCAGGCTGCCGACATGGGTGGTCAGGAAACGGTTGTGGCTAGGCATGGGCAATCCTCATTAGGGTGACCGGATCCGGCCGGTATCACGTTGGCTTCCACGGGAGCGCGGGGATTATACGGGATCAACCTGCAAGGGAAGCCACAACGGCGCGACGGGACGCACCTTTTCCGTCCGGGGCGGGTACCACCCGGAGATGCCCTGATCGCGGTTCCCGCCGCAACTCGCCTATGATGCGGCAAGCCATGCAACGTAATCCGCCCGTTCCATCCCCGTCCACCCCGTACGGCAAGCCCCTCTCGGGCTGGCGACTGCGCGTGTACGGCGTGATCTTCGAGTCCGATACCCGCGCGGGCCGGGCTTTCGACATCGCGCTCGTGTGCCTCATCCTGGCGAGCGTGGTGGTGGTCGTCCTCGACAGCATTGCGCCCATCTACGCAAGCCACCACGAACTGCTGACAGCGCTGGAGTGGTGCTTCACGGTGCTGTTCACGCTCGAGTACGCCGCCCGGCTCGCCTGCGTCCGTCACCCCCTGAAGTATGCGCGCAGCTTCTACGGCATCATCGACCTGCTTGCAGTGGTGCCGACGTACCTCGCCGTCCTCGTACCGGGCCTGCATGCGCTGATCGACGTGCGCGTGCTCAGGCTCCTGCGCATCTTCCGCATCCTGAAGCTGGGGGCCTATGTCGCCGAGTACAGTGCATTGGGAAGCGCGCTGGCGGCGTCGCGGCGCAAGATCCTCGTCTTCCTGTCATTCGTGATGATGGTCGTGCTGGTCATGGGCACGCTGATGTACGTCGTCGAAGGCGCCGAGAACGGCTTCACGAGCATCCCGCTCGGGATCTACTGGGCCATCACGACGATGACCACGGTCGGGTTTGGCGACATCACCCCGCACACCAGCCTGGGCAGGCTGATCGCATCGGCGATGATGCTGCTCGGCTGGGGCACGCTGGCTGTGCCGACGGGCATCGTGACCGCCGAGTTCACGGCGCAGAAACTGCAAAGACCTGAAGCCCCCACCCGCACGTGTCCCGAATGCCTGACCGAAGGCCACGGCGGCGATGCCCGCTTCTGTCGCGATTGCGGCGCTCCCATGCCAGCTCTGCGGCGAGTGACCGGCGCAGCCGGTTAGCGTCAGCGAGCCCCGACCAGGACTGCGAGGCTCACCCTCCAGGAACGGACTAAGGCCTGCCCTTCCATCCCAGACCGCCGAAGTGCAACGGATCCACGTTGTTCTCGGGGCAGACGAACTCGAGGATTTCTTCCTTGGGCACCAGCGCCGCCGAGAAGCTCATGCGGAATTCCCCTGTCCATGCGTCCGGATCCGTCGCCGTGATCTCCACTTCGAGCTGGCCGAGCGACGGTCGGCGCCAGCGTTCGACGACGTGCAGCTTTTCGGTATGCACGCCAAATCCCGGCGTGACCTCGTTGAAGCCCGTGCTGTCGATGACGAGGGTATCGCCCTCCCAGCGGGCGATGGAGTGGCCCATCCAGGCAGGATTCCACTCGTCTGCCGGTGGATGCGGACGCCCATCCATGAAGACCTGGCGGTGCCCTGGAGTCGTTGCCTCGGTGAGATGCACCATCAGCTCTTTCGTCTGGACCACCTTGTAGGGAAACAGCAGCGCTGTCGGGACGGCGTGCTGCGGCAGGCAGTAGGCCTGCGGGCCCTGCGGATAGAGCTTCTGCAGCTGCTTGTACATGTCGCCGGCCCATGGCTGCATGGGCGGCAGCAGCGCGACCCGCACTTCCATTGGCGGGGGCACGTTGTACCAGACGCCGCTGAAATCCACCTTGCCATCCGGCATGCGGGGTGCGGGTCCCTCGATCTGTCCGGCACGCCTGCGCATGTCCATGCCCAGCTGTCCCGGATCATCGCCGATGGTGCCGAGGTTGATGCCCCACCCCACGTTGACATCCTGCTTCAGTGCCTGGCCCGCCGCCAGCGTGATGCTCTTCTGCTCGTACGAACGATACATGCAGCAGGCAATCGGGATGTTCAGGTCGTAGACCCCGGCGACGAGGCCGGTGATCAGGTACTCGCCGCTCGGCTGCAGGACGGCAGTCTTGACCTCGCCGGTCCGGGCGTTCGTCACCGAAACGTTCGCTTCGAGCAGCGTAATCACTGCGCCGTTCGCATCGATGAGCCTGCCGGACAGCGAAGCCGTTGCGCCCTGTCCCCAGGCGACAGCGGCGCAGAGCGCACCGAGCAACAAGGTCAAGGTCCTGAACGCGCCTGCTTTCACGATACCCTCCTCATCAATTGCCGTCCCTTTCGCCGCGCAAGCATAGGCCGTCGACCTTCGTCGGCGCCGCGCTAGAACCATGCGGCATAGATGACAGTGATCATGCCGATCACGCTCGCCAGCAGCACGCTGTGTCCGAAGGTGAAACGGAACAGCTTGCCTTCCTCGGAGCGCGTCATGCCCGTGGCAGCGACGGCGACGGCGAGACTCTGGAGGCTGATCATCTTGCCCATGACGCCGCCTGCTGAATTCGCCGCTGCCATCAGCACCGGGTTGAACCCGAGCGTGGTGGCCGTCACCACCTGCAGGTTGCCGAACAACGCGTTGGCCGACGTGTCGCTGCCCGTCAGGAACACGGCCAGCCAGCCCAGCATCGCACTGAAGAAAGGAAAGAGGGCGCCTGTCGCCGCAAAGGCCAGGCCAAGCGTTGCCGTCGCACCGCTGTAATTCATGAGAAAGGCGAGGCCGAGTACCGACGCAATGGTCAGCATCGAGAACGCCATCTGCCTGACCACGGACCCGAGCAGCCTGACGTAACGACCGGGCGACACCTTGAGGAAGAAGGCGGACACGATGGTCGCAAGCGCGCAGGCCGAGCCGGCGGCCGAGACCCAGTTCAGGGTGTAGATCGCCGCATAGGGCGTGGGCTGTGCAACGACCGGCGCGCCTCTCATGATGAGGTTGTGCAATCCCGGCCATTCGATGGGCACGGTCAGCGCATTGAGGGTGCTGCCAATCACGCCGCTGCCCCAGAGCAGCACGAAGAACACCAGGAACAGGTACGGCGACCATGCGAAGAGCACCCGCCCGAAGCCATGCTTCGTGACTTGCACGTTGCCTTCGGCCTGCCCGGCCAGGACCATGCTCCCGTACTGCGTGAAGTTGTCGGCAGGCTGCCAGACCTTGAACAGCAGGATCAGCCCCAGGATGGCAGTGAGCGCGGCAATGATGTCCACGAGCTCCGGACCGACATAGTTGGAGACCACGAACTGCATCGACGCGAAACTGACCCCGCAGACCACAACGGCAGGCAGCACGCCCTTCAATCCCCGCACCCCGCTCATCACCAGGATCAGGTAGGCCGGGATGAACAACGCCACTGGTGCACAGAGCCTGCCAACCCACATGCTGAGCTCATCGAGAGGCAAGCCCGTGATGCCCGCCAGCGTGATCACCGGAATGCCGATCGAGCCGAAGGCCACGGGCGCCGTATTGGCGAGCAGGCAGATGGCCGCAGCGAAGAAAGGCGAAAAGCCGAGACCGGTCATCATGGCCGCCGCGACCGCAACCGGCGTCGCGAATCCGGCCGCCCCTTCGATGAACGCACCCAGGGCAAACGCGATCAGCAGCGCCTGCAGGCGCCGATCGCTGGTCAGCCCGCCGATCGAGTCCTTGATGACCTCGAACTGCCCCGTCTCCACGGTCAGCCGGTAAAGCACGATGGCCCAGAACACGACCCAGCCGATGGGAAAGAGACCGAAAGCCGCGCCCATCGCCGTCGAGCTCACGACGAGGGTGACCGGCATGCCGTAGACGACCAGCGCCACCACGATCGCTGTCGCGAGGCCGGCGAGCGCCGCCACCCACGAGGGCCGGCGAAACACCCCGAGCAGCAACAGCAGCACGAAAATGGGCGCGCCAGCCGCGAGGGCGGATCGTGCAAGGCTGCCCGCGACGGGAATGTATTCCTGCTGCCACATGAGTCCGCTCCCCGCTTGAGATCTTCTTGTTGCCTGGGTCTGGCCCCGGCGGGCAAGGCCGGCGCAAGGTGGGCCCGAGTTTACACAGGATCAAAAGCGGGGATACAGGGCAACGCATCGCAGCAAGCGGCAGCATGCCCTCCGGGGTAGCTGGCCTCGCGATCCCAGGCCTCCCGCCATGCTCGAGCCTGCTATGCCAGGCGATTCGAGACGGCTTGACCTCGCTCCACCGCATCGAAGGCGTCGAGCAGGATCCTGGCCATCCCCTCGCGGGCCTCGATCGTTGAACTGCCGATGTGCGGCAGGATGAAGGCACTCGGCAGGTCGTAGTAACGGGCATCGAGATGCGGCTCGTTCGTGAAGACGTCGAGGCCGGCGGCGCGCACCTTTCCGGAACGCAGCGCTGCGATCAGCGCGTCGTCCTTGACGACATTGCCGCGGGCGATGTTCACGACGATGGCTCCCTCGGGCAAGCGCGCGATGCGCTCGTCGTCCAGCAGATGATGGGTCTCCGGCGTCAACGGACATGCGAGCATCAGGAACTGGCTGAGCGGCAGCAGCGTGTCGAGCTGAGCGTGATACTTCGCGCCAGCCTCTTCCGCCGCAGGCAGCGGCCGGCGGTTGTGATAGTGGATCTCCATGCCGAACGCGGCGGCCCGCGTCGCGATGGCCTGGCCGATGCGGCCCATGCCCACGACCCCCATGCGCTTGCCGGACAGCTGCACGCCGGGCAACTGCACCGGGGTCCAGCCGGTCCATTGACGACTGTGGATGAGCCGCAGGCTCTCGTTGCCGCGACGCGCGGCGCCGAGGACAAGGAACATCGCCGTTTCGGCCGTCGCATCGGTCAGCACGTCCGGCGTATTGAAGACGGCAATGCCGCGGGCCTTGGCCGCGACGACATCCACATGGTCGTATCCCACGGAGTACGTGGCGATCATGCGCACCGAGGCGGGCAACGCCGCGAGGGTGCCGGCGTCCATGCGATCGCCGACCGTGACCATGAGGACATCGCAGCCCTCGGCCTCGCGCAGCAGCGCCTCGCGCGTGAGTCGCTCCCCGGTGTCGTTGAAACGGGTTGCCCTGCGCGACGCAATCAGTGCACGTACCGACGGCAGGACCGGGAATGTCACCAGCAGCATGATGGACCTCGACAATGACCAGGAACGAGAGTGTAGCGGCGCGCGACGACCGACGCCCGCAGCCTTGATTACAGCGTCGCAACCACTTTCTGCAGCCGCGTCACGAGCTCCGCGCAGCCGGACAGCCGCTCGGCCTCGTCGGCCAGCACGGCCGCAAACGCGCGCTTCTTGAATTCGCGCACGTCGATGCCGCCGGGAAGGTCGCGGGCGGCGGAGCTTGCCAGCAGGTCGAACAGGCGGTCGATGGCATCCAGCCGGCCCCACAGGTAGTCGTGCTCCCGGGCCTTGCGACTGAAGAACGCACCGAAGCCGCCGAACTCGGCGCCCTTGAGCGCAGCGGGTCCAATGCCGGCGCGGAGCGACAGCGCATCCTCGGGGCTGATGCGATCCACGACGATCTCGCCTAGCTCGCCGAGCTTGTGCTCCTCGCGCGAGCGGATCATCGGCAGCAGGATGATGTCCCAGAAGACGAACCCGATATACGCGATGAGCAGGTCGCGGCGGCACGACGCACCGAGTGCGAGGGCCTCGGGCGACGCGAGCACTGCGTCCGCCTCCTCGTTGAAGCGGACGAAGTGGCACTCGCGGCTGACCTGGTCGACCAGCGCGGTGACGGCCACCCCGCGCCGTTCCACGAAGGCGTCGGCATCCGGCAGGCGTTCGGGCTGCATCGCAGCCGACACGTCCCGCGCAAAGAGCTCCCGGATCTGCTCGGCGGCACCGCTGCTCAGGAAGCGGCTGTTCTCATAGCCGTTCAATGCTTCCAGGCAGCCGTAGACCCGCGCCTTGAAGTCGTCGAGCGCACCGGAAGTCAGGCCTTGCAGCTGCGGTTCGGACAGGCGCGGATAGAAGCGGTTGATGGCGTGGATGACGAAGTAGTGCCGCCGGTAGCGATACGCGAGGTTCAGGTTGACCATGAACGTCAGCGACGGCGCGAGGCCGGCTTCGCTGCGCGCAGCAGCCGGAATGTCGTAGCTGGCCTGGTAGATGTGGTTGCGCCGGGCCCAGACGTCGAGCACCTCCGCCACCCACAGAGCGCGCGGCGAGTTGTGCGAGTAACCGCAGACCGAACACACGAGCTGGGAGAGGTAATCGAGCGCCTCGCCGATCATCAGCCGGACGTACTGGTTGTACGTGATGCGCGCATCGGCCATCAGCACGCGGCCCGCATCGATGCGCCACCGCTGCAACTGTTCCGCCGTGACCGGCTCGTCGAGGCCCTGGCCCGCGATCGCCTCCACGCGCGCGACGACATCGGGCCGCACCGCCTCGATTGCTGCCCGCTCGCGGCGGGCCTGCTCGTTCAGGCGGCCGATCCACGCCAGTTCGTCGTTGATGGGATCGGAGCGCGGCAGGTCCGACAGCGCGCTGCGGATCGTGCCGAAGAATCCCGGCACCTGCCCGGGCACGGGCGCCGCATGACTCTTGGGATTGGGATCGATATACACGAGGCGCCGGTCAACCTCGCGAAAGGCGGCATGCGACTTCAGCGCTTCGATGGCAATGTGGAAGGGCTTGTTCGTCAGGATGCTGCCGTCGACGAGGACCGCGTCCTCGGGATCCAGCCCGAGATCCCGGTAGTGCCCGAAATTCTCGTCCAGGAATTCCTCGCGCCGCGGCCAGGAGCGCTCGCGTCCCGCAAGCAAGGCATCCATCTCACGGACCTGGACCGGCGGAAACGCCGCCGGATACGACGACGTGGCACGCGCCGCAAACGCGAGTGATGGCACGTTGTCCCGACCGAAATCGCTGACCTCGGCGCCCGTCTGGCGGTGTTCGTAGGCAAACCGCAGCACCTGCCGGTGTTCGCGCTCGCGGACGATGGGCGGGTCGTGCAGGTGGATCAGCCGTTCGGCGCCGTAGTAATCCGTCACCGTCACTGCGAGGTCGAGCCGCTGTCCCGCAGGCACCAGTGACGCGCCGGGCCGCGGTGGATCGCCCATCTCCTCCATCGCGTCGAGCAACAGCGCGCTCAGGCTGCTGCCGTCGAGCGGCGGCTCGAACCACCGCGAGCGCAGGAACATCGACAGCTTGTCGCGCGTCTCGCGGTCGACCGACTGCTTGAGCAACCTCATGCGCTTGAGTTCCCACAGGAACGGCCGCAGGAACGGTCGCACGTACCATTTGTGCCACGGCTCGGCCTTCGCCTCGGGTGCAAGCAGGTGCGCGATGTCGACATCGTCCAGCCACACGTCCGTCACGGAATCGACCCTGAGGTCGTGCGCAATCGCGCGAGCGAGCACGATGCCGTTGATGCCGCCGGATGACGCACCCGCAATGACATCGACGATGACGCGCAGGTCGAGGCCGCGCCCGCCAATGGCCTTCAGCGCATCGAAATAGACATCCTCGGTGGACGGCGAGCGGCCGTCGACCTGCCCGGGCTTGAAGACATGCTCCGCGCGCTGCTTCTGCGCAGGTGCGATCGCGGCGTGATAGGCCCTGGAGGCGCGGACCAGCTTCAGGATTTCCTTGGTGATGCCGTGCTGGTAGATGGCGAGCGACACCCCGCCGTAGCAGACGAGCGCGACCCGCAGCTCCTTTTCCTTGATGGCTGCAGAGGCTGGCATGGCGTGGACCGGTTCCGTCACGACAGCCGCGCCCCCCGCATCGCTTGTTGCCGCGCGCTTCGCCTCGTCACGCGAGCAACCCCAGTTCCTCGTCCGACGCCGTGCGCACGTACTTGTCCTTCGGCGGCCACGGCCGCTCGCGCCAGTCGGGCGCAAGCGCGAACGACGAACGTGTCCGTCCGGGGAGCATCGCGCCGTTCTTGGTGCCGCGGGCGTAGTCGTAATAGAGCTTCACGATCTGCTCCTTCGTCACCTGCTGTGCCGCCGGATGGGCGAGGCACGCCTCCCGCCACTCGCGCACCCGCGCGTAGGCCGGTCCGGGCGGCAGGTCGAAATCCTCGTAGTACTCGAGGAACCAGAACCGCATGAAGAACGGCGTGAAGACGGTCTCCGCCCAGCCGTACGCATCGAAGAGCCACGGACCTGCCGGCGAGTGCTGCAGCAGGAACTCATTGAGCTTCGCGTACATGGCGAGCATGGCATCGCGCATCGCGGCCTGCCGGGCGGGATCCTGGTTCAGCAGGAACGCATAGCCCTGCATCACGAACTCGGACTCCATCTTCACCAGCATCCCTTCGACGGCCCGGCGGTACGGATCACGCGCCGCCACGGGCGGGTCTGGATAGACGTCCTCGAGGTACTGAAGGATCACCAGGCTTTCCTTGACGATGCGACCGCCCGGCAGCTCCATCACGGGCAACGCGGTGGTGCCGCGCATCTTCTGCTGCAGCCAGTCAGGGCGCGGCTTCGTGATGTCCACGACCTGGAAATCCACCTGGTCGCGCACGCCCTTCAGCGCCAGCAGGATCTCGAGCCGCTGGCAGAACGGACAGACGGGGATGTGATAGACGGTCAGGTCGGGCATGTTCTTGTTTTTTCCGGGTAGGGCCTGGCGCCTTTCAGTGGGCGTCAACCGCACCAATTGTAGCCCCAAGCAAGCTGGAGTCATTCACGGAGGCGCCAGCACGCTACGCATTACCTTGAGCAGGTCGCGCCAGCTGACGATGCCGAGCGGTCGGAGGCTGTCATCGACAACGGGGATGCAGGAGATCCTGCGCTGGCAGAACAGGTCGATTGCGTCAGTAACGGCGGCGTCCGCGCCGAGCGTCACCGGATGTCGCGACATGACCTGGTGGACTTTCTTGTTGAGGGTCGCCGCATCCCGCGCGGACTCGGCCAGCGTGCCGAGCGCGGGACTCAGTGCCCGGAGCAGGTCGCGGTCCGACACGACGCCGACGAGCTTGCCCTCATCGACAACGAGCAGGTGATGCATGGCGAAGCGGTCGATCAGGGCCTTGGCCGCCGAGAGCGGCTCGTCGAGGCCGACCGTCACCGGGTAACGCGTCATGACTGAGCCGATTTTCATGGGGCACAGGATCCTGGCATCCCTGGCCCGCAAGGCTCGCCAGCGCACCAAATCACGTCTCCCCAACCTATCGAAATCATGGACTTACCTCGCTGCTTATCCATGGAGCCGACAACCCTGTTTCCACATGGAGACAGGTGAGACTCCATTTCGAAGACGCTACCCTGCGCACCGCCTTGGTGCAATCCGCCGGACTTCCCGGCGGACGCGTCTCGACTCGAGTTTCGAGGCGCAGCACCCGCGGCGACCAAGGTCGCCCGGGCGTCATCCAGGGCAGTGCGAATGGAACCCCGCCCGGCCGCAGCGTCGACATCGCCTCGCGGGCGGCGGGATTCCCGGATCAAGACACCATTCAGGAGTTGATTTAATGAACAAACTTACCGTGTTGGGCGCCCTCACTGCACTTGGCGTTGCCGGCCCCGCACTGGCGCAGGCTCCGCAGGGCGGCCTGAGCTACAGCTACGTCGAGCTGGGCTACGTCAACACCGAAATCGACGATGCAGACATCGACGGTGACGGCTTCGCGTTGAAGGGCTCGTGGGGCTTCACCGATCGCTTCCATGCGTTCGCGAGCTACGCAGACCTGGGCTTTGACTTCGGCATCGACTCCTCGCAGTTCGAGATCGGCGCCGGCCTCAACCAGGCCCTGACCCCCAAGCTGGACCTCGTGGCAACCGTGTCTTACCTCAGCGCGGAAGTCACTGCCAACGTTCCGGGCTTCCGCAGCCTGTCGATCGATGACGATGGCTTCGGCGTGGGTGTCGGCCTGCGCGGCCTCGTGACCGACCAGTTCGAGCTCAACGGCAAGATCGACTATGTCGACTTCGACAACGCCGGCGACGACACGACCTTCACGGTCGGCGCGCGCTACTCGCTCACGCCTGCATGGGCCGTCGGCGCCGACATCAACTTCAACGATGACGGCAACACGTGGATGATCGGCGGCCGCTACACGTTCGGCCGTTGAGTCGTTGATTCGTTGATCCCGGCGACGGCGCGGGATGCCAGCATGGCACCCGCCACCACCGGGCTCCCGATCGGGGCAGGGACTCAGGCTATGGGTCCCTGCCCTTTCTTCTTTCTGGCGTCGGCTCAGGGCGATCCCGGCGCCCGGGTCACCAAACCTTCACGCACCGGCATTCCGACCGCAACACTCCAGGCCTAAAAAGGGACGCAGCACGGTCGGTGACAGACCGATCGCGCGCCTTACCTCTTCCCGATTGGAGAACGCCTGAACGAAGATCTCGCTCGCCCATGCAAGGCTCGTGACCGCCAGCGGACTGCTGCTCGCAGGGACCGCGGCCCTCGCCGATGACACCCGCTTCTCGGATTTCACGCCGCTCGCTGCGTCGGCGGGTCCGACCGCTGATGAAGCTACACCCATCACTTTCGGCAATCCCGCTTTCCAGCAGCGCTCCATCGCCGACCGCTCGACGGTCCTGGCCACTGGCGTCCCCAACTCGGGCGTCTGGGACATGAACACCGTCAACGAAACGGGCCGCCAGGATGGCCGCTTCCTGTTCACGGTATTCGAGTCGGACCAGGCTGGCGTGCAGCGCATTGACTTGCACACCGGCGTCGCCGAGACGCTGTGGTACAGCCCGTCCCAGTTCGGCCACGTTGCCTTCGATGCGGCGTACTGGACCCCGTGGGGAACCTTCATCACGGCCGAAGAAAGCTGGACGACGGCTGCCGGTGGCGCCACGAGCCCCTATGGTCGCCTGTTCGAACTGAAGAATCCGCTGACCGCGCCCGGCATCACGGCACTGTCCGCCACCAGCAATGAAGGCGCGGACTTCGTTCACCAGAACGTCATCCCGCGCACATCGCATGAAGGCATCCAGTTCGACAAAGCCGGCAACATGTACTTCATCGACGAGCTGAACGGAGGCAACGTCTACAAGTACACCTCGAAGGCCCCGTTCGCTCAGGTCATCGCGGGACGGGCAGACTACTTCGCCGCAGGGCAGACGTTCGTGCTCCGGGTGGGCGACGGCAATACGGCCAATGCCACGGGAGCGTACACGTGGGTGCCCTTCACGGACGCGGACGGCGCTGCCCTTCCCGGTGCGTTGACCATCACTGATATCCGGGGCGTCACTTCGGTGGATGCGCGCAACGCCACCAACCTGGCCGCATTCAAAGGCACGGACTACCAGCGCCCGGAAGACCTGCAGATCCAGACGGTCAAGGGTCGCGAGTACCTGTATGTCGCGACGACGACCACGAACGAGGTCTATCGCCTCGACCTCGTCGGCAACACGATCTCCGTGTTCGCCAACCGGAACACGACCGACCTCGCGACCGGATTGCCGGTCGGTTCGGGACTGACGAGCCCCGACAACCTGGCACTGGACCATGACGGCAACGTCTACATCATCGAGGACCGCAACGGCGGCGTCGACGACGACATCTGGTTCGCGAAGGACCTGAACAAGGATGGCGACCTGCTCGATGCGGGCGAAGGCCTCGGTCGCTGGGCCTCGAACGGCACGCTGGGCTCCGAGTTCACGGGCCTGTACTTCGATCCGAAGAACAAGCGCCGCGCGTGGGTCAACATCCAGCACCCGACCAGCACCAACGACCGCACGATCGAAATCACGCTGCCGAAGCACGACCGTGACGACGAAGACCACGAGGAAGAGCACGAAGACGACCGCTAGTCGATCTCTCACGGTGTCCTGAGACAGCCTGCACGCTGCCGAAGGACACCTTTTCACTACCAGGCGCCCCCGCACCTCACGGTCGGGGGCGTCCTGCATTCATGCCCGAACGGCTGGTACTACTTGGCGCCGCCCGGCGTTCCCTTGACCGCCACGTTGAACGTTCCCGCGAATTCGATGGGCTGTCGTCCGGTGGCGGCGACGATGTAGTCCTTGAGCAACGACATCGTATCGGTGCGTCGCGGATGCTCCGGCTCCAGGAACTCGCGCTCGTACTTGCCCGCAGCGTAGTCGATGGGCGTGAGCCCCTTCTCGTCGAGCGTCTCCAGCGCGGCACCGCTCGCGACCAGATACCTGATCGTGTCGTTCCAGCCATGCGAGGCGGCGGCATGCAACGCCGTGATGCCGTTGTTGCTCTGGACATTGATCTGTCCGCCCGCCTCCTTCAGCAAGCGGACCGCCTCGAGCGCCTGCGCATCGGTCTTGAAACGACCGCGCGTCGGATTGAAGCTATGCCCCATCCCCGCCGCAGCCATCAACGGCGTCACGCCGGTCGCCGTGGGCAGCTCCAGCAGGGCGCCGGCCTTGAGCAACATCGTGATGGCCTCTGCGTCGCCCACCTTGGCCGCGAGCAGGAGCGGCGTCGCACCGGTAGACAACAGGTTGTCTCCGCCCCGATCGTTGACGACATTGCGATACGGGGGACGCAACTTGAGCTGCGCATTCGGATTGGCGCCCCGTTGCAACAGCAGCGCGGCGATCGCGAGCGCCTGCGTGTCGTCCACCGATGGCAGGTCCGCCCGGCCGCCGCGCGGCAGGGTGTTCATGTCGACGGCCACATAGAGCGGCGCGCGCCCGAAGAAATCCCAGCGATTCACGTCCGCACCGGCCTCGATGAGGAACCGGGCAAAGTCGAAATGCAGGTTCATCAACGCGATCACGAGCGGCGTCGTGCCATCGGGATCGGCCAGGTTGATATCGGCCCTGGCTGCCAGAAGATGCCGCGCGCACTCGATGCACCCCTCCCGTGCGGCATACAGCAGCGGCGTCAGGCCGGCGTGCAGGAGGTCCTTGGGACGGCCTTCCGCCGTGATCCGCCGAGGCCACTCGCGCACCGTCGCGCGCGCATTCACGTCGGCGCCGGACTTGATCAGCAGCCCCACCATGTCGGGATGCCGCTGCGCGGTGGCCCACATCAGCGCCGTCTGCCCGCCCCACTTCTCTTCCGCGTTGACGTTGGCACGCCGCTGCAGCAGCACCCTGGCGGCCGCGACATTCCCGGAGCGCGCCACGATCATCAGCGCCGTCTCCCCCTCGGCATTGGCGGCCTCGACGCGCGCACCGGACTTGAGCAGCGCAGCCAGGATCGCCGGATCGGGATCGACCGCCGCCACGGCGAGTGGTGTCGCGCCATAGTCGTTGACGGCGTTCGCATCGGCTCCTGCACGCAAGAGGCGATCAACGAGTTCAGCGTCGCGATTGAAGGCTGCCCAGTGCAGGGCGGTGGTGCCATCGGGTTCCGCCACTCGAACATCGGCGTGCCGGTCGATGAGGGCCAGCGCAGCCTGCCGGTCTGCCGCCTTGACGGCATCGACGACCTGCGCATCGGTCGCGGCGGTCGCGGCGCCGAACCCACCGATCAACAAGACGGCAAGCAGTGCCCGCATCGTCACACCTCGGCAAACTGGCCGGTGCTGTTGCCCAGCGTCTCGACGGGTACCCCTGCGCGATCGAGCATCGTGACGAGCAGGTTCGCGAGCGGCGTGTCCTGCGCAAACTTCAGGTGCTGCCCGCCCTTGACCCGGCCATAGGCGCGGCCCACCAGCGCCGCAGGCAACGGATCGTTGTTGTGCAGGTCGCTGTTGCTCATGTTGCTGCCGAACAGGATCAGCGAATGGTCGAGCATCGTGCCGTCGCCATCCTGCATCTGGCCGAGCTTCTTCACGAACTTCGCAAAGGCTGCGGTGTGGTAGGTCTGGATCTTCGCCAGCCGGTCCAGCTTCGCCGCGTCGTTCTGGTGGTGCGACAGCGGATGGAACGCATCGGGCACGCCGATCTGGTTGTACGTGCGCATGCTGACTTCCTTCGCCATCATGAACGTCACGACGCGGGTGAGGTTCGCCTGGTAGGCGAGCGCCATGAGGTCGAACATCGTGTCGAGCTGCTTGCCGAAGTCTTCCTGCACACCGGTGGGAGCACTCGGCAGATCAAGGTTGCCAGCCGACTGGCCCTGCATCTTCTGCAGCCGCCGTTCCACTTCCCGCACGGAATCGAGGTAGTCGGTCACCATCGCGCGGTCCGCAGCCCCGAGCTTGCGCTGCAGGTCGGAGGCGCTGTCCTTGATCAGGTCGAGAAGGCTGCCAGTCTCCTCCATGACGGCCTGGCGTTCCGCGGCATTGTCGCCCTCGCCGAAGAGACGGTAGAACACCTTGCGAGGATTGCTTTCCATCGGCAGCGGCTGCGTGGCGGTGCGGAACGAGATCGTGTTGCCGAAGCCGCAGCCGTAACCCGGATCGCAGGGACCTGCCCCGGGCTCGCCGGACAGTTCGAGCGACGGCAGGGGCGACTCCTGGCCCAGGTGCCGCACCGCGATCTGGTCTGCACTGACGCCCCCCTTCGGCGCATTGCTGACGGCAGGTGCCACGCAGCCAAGCCAGGTGCCGGCCATGATGGCGTGCGGCGCGGGACTCTCGCCGGCCTTGTTGCGCAAGCCGCTGACGACGGTCAGATGGCTGCGGAAGTCCGCGAGCGGCGAGAGGATCTGCGGCAACTCGAAGTCCTTGCCGACGGCGGCCGGCGACCAGCGATCGATGATCGCGCCGTGCGGAAAGTAGATGAACCCGAGCCGCGGAGTGGGCTTCGCTGCCGTGGCCGCCAGCGCGGTGCTTGCCGGAATCATCGCATCCAGCAGCGGCAACGCCACCGTCGCGCCCAGGCCGCGCAGCACCGTCCTGCGGGAAAGATGCTTTTTCGTGATGAACATCGGTCTATCTCTCGCTCTGGCTCTGGCTTTGAGTCAGCTGGCCCGCCGGACGCGCGGCCTCTACCGGAACCCGTCGCTGCGTGAAGGCATCGCTGGTGACGATATTGCGGACCAGCGATTCGAACCGATACCCGTCCCTGGCGGAGGCGCGCACGATCGCGCGCACGGCCGGCATGTCGTGGTACTCGATGGAGCGACCGAGCGCGTAGGTCATCAGGTTCTGCGTCAGTGTCTGCACGAACTGATCCGGGTTCCCAACCAGCGCGTTGCGCAGGTCATCGGGACTCGCGATGTTCCGGCCATCGGGCAGCACGCCGGAAGAATCGATCTTCGTCCCGGCATAGCGGTCCTTCGCTCGCCACTTGCCCACGCCGTCGAAGTTCTCGAGCGCGAAGCCGAGCGGATCCATGACGCCGTGGCACGAGAAGCACGTGGGCTCGCTGCGATGCTGGGCCATCAGCTCGCGAACCGTGAGCGGTTTGGCGCCTGCCTGGTTCTCCTTCAACGCCTCGACATTGGGCGGGGGTGGCGCTGGCGGCGTTCCCGTGATGCGCTCGAGGATCCACGCTCCGCGAAGCACCGGCGCGGTCCGGTTCGGGTAGGAGGTCACCATCAGCACTGCGCCCTTGCCAAGCAGTCCCCAACGGGAGGAGTCATCCAGCTCGACGCGACGGAACCGGTCGCCCTTGATCGTGTTGATGTCGTAGTGAAGGGCCAGCCGCTCGTTGAGGTACGTGTAGTTGGCCGTGAGCAGCTCGAGCACGCTGCGGTTCTCGCGGAACACGCTGTCGATGAACAGGCCGAGTTCGGTGCGGAAGTCGTCCCGCGGATCGCCGGCGTACGGAAACACCGTCGGATCGGGATCGATCTCGGCGAGCTTCGCCATGTTGAGCCACTGGAACGCGAAGTTGGTGGCCAGCGTCTCCGAGCGGCGATCTGCAAGCAGGCGGCGCACCTGTGCTTCCAGCACGGCCGGCTCCCTCAGGCGATGGGCCTTCGCGAGCTCAAGCAACTCCGCATCCGGCACGCTGCTCCACAGGAAGAACGCCAGCCGGGTGGCGAGTTCGAGATCGTTGATCCGATAGATGTCGCCGGGAGCCACAGTGCCGGGTGGCAGCTCGGCGCGGTACAGGAAGTAGGGACTCGCGAGTATGGCGGTCAGCGCGCGTCTCACGCCGTCTTCGAAATCGCCGGTGGCGCGGCCCGCCCCATAGAACTTCCTGATCGGGGCGAGCTCGGCTTCCGCGACCGGCCGCCTGAAGGCCCGTTCGGCCAGCGACTCGACGATGCGATCGGCGCAGGGCTGCTCTTCCGCCGGTGTGGCCGGATAGCAGCTGAAGACGGCCTTGCGACCCGGCGTCTCGCTCAAGCCGCCGGCATTGAACGGCCCGCGAACCTCGAAGGAGCTCAACCGCAATACCCTTTCCTGGCCCGTGCCGGGCATCAGGCTTTGCAGCTTGTCCTCGGACTCGGCGTACGTTCGATGCAGGAACGTGACGGCCACCTTGTGCGGTCCGGCAGTGGCCTTGAAGCGGATCTTCTTCAGGCGGGCATTGATGGCATCGACCGCCGGATCCTGCTGCTGGTCGATCGCCTTGATGTCCGCCTCGCCGCCGATCTTCGTTTCGAAGAAGCGCTTGCCGTCGAGCGTCGCGATGACCGTGTTGCCGAACTCCATGTTGTAGACCCAGAGCGCGACGGCCAGGTTGGCGATGTTGAGCTCGTATTCCCCGTCGACCGGGAAATCATGCTCGACGACCAATCCGCCCCGCGTGCCCGGCGGCAAGCCTGCCACGTGGCCGAACTGCGAGCTCCTGTCCTTGACGGTGTATGTCGTTGCCGCGGGCTTGGCCGCACGGTCCCCGATCGCCTGCTGTGCGACAGCGCGGGCGGCCGACACGTATTGCTCCATGAAAGAGGGCGATACCTGCAGCACGCTGGCCACGTTGTCGAACCCATCCGACGCGTCGTCCTGCGGGAGCAACGCCGTGACATCGACGTGGGTCCCCAGCAGGTCACGCACCGCATTGCCGTACTCCTTGCGGTTGAGCCGGTGCAGGGCCACGCGACCCGGATCGGGCCGGTCACGCGCCGCCTCATCGAGGCGCCCTTCCATCCACGCGACGAACGAGTTGAGTTCGGCCTGCGCCGGTTGCGGCTTGCCGGGGGGTGGCATCAACCGCCCGCGTAACTTGCGGACCGCGGCCTCCCACACCTTCGCGTCGGCGGGTATGCCTTCCGGAGTCATCGAGTCGAAGGCAACCTTGCCCTTGAACTCGATGTCGTTGTGGCAGTCAGTGCAGTAGCGATCGACGAACTGGAGGGGGCTGCCCGCACCATGGACGGCCTCCGCGCCAATGGCGGGGAACGCCGCCGCGCACGCGCACAAGATCGCCGGAATCGCCTGTAGCCCGAAGGTTTTCACCGCTCCAATTATGGTTGACACACAGCGGTCCTGTCTCGTCTCATTGCAGCCCCGAGCCACGGACGCGTGCATGCTGCACCGCGACTGACCTGGGCCTGGCACGAGCATCTGGCACCCCGAATGACCCTCCTCCACGAACGACGCCGTTTCCTGCTTGGCCTCGCGGCCGGCGTCGCGATGGCGCAGGCCCCGCTTGCGTCGGCGTGGGCCCAATCACGGCGTGCTTCGCTTGTCTCGACGCCCCTGCCGGGCGGGCTGTTTCTGATCAGCGGAGCCGGCGGCAATGTGGTCGTCGGCCATGACGAACAAGGCGCGCTGTTGGTCGACGGCGGCACGGCGGAACGGGCCTCGGAACTCCACAAGCTCGCACTGCGTGAGACCGGCGCGAAGCGCGTCCATACCCTGATCAATACGCACTGGCATCCGGAGCAGACAGGCTCCAACGAGCGGCTCGGGAGGGCCGGCGCAAGGATCATCGCGCACGAGAACACGCGCCTGTGGCTCACCGTGGCGAATCCTCTCATCGGCCAACCGGGTACGTACGGTCCCCTGCCACCGACAGCCCGCCCCAATGCGACGACCTACGCGAACGGGACACTGCAACTCGGTAGCGAGCGGGTCGACTATGGTTACGTGCTCCAGGCCCACACGGACGGGGACCTCTATGTCCACTTCAAGGACGCGAACGTCCTCGTTGCCGGTGACGTCGTCTGCAACGACGGCTGGCCGGTCATCGACTGGCGCACGGGCGGCTGGATCGGCGGCATGGTGGATGGCCTGACGAAGCTGATCGCCGTCAGCGACGCGTCAACCCGCATCGTGCCGGGCCGCGGCCCTCTCCTCACGCGCGCTGACCTGGAGACGCAGCGAAACCACTACGCAACGATTTTCGAACGCCTCGAAGCGCTGATGCGCCAAGGCAAGGGGCCGGACGAAGCGCTGGCGGCCAATCCCACGAAGGATTTCGAAGGCGCGCGTGGCGACCCGACGCAGTTCGTCACGCTCGCGTTCCAGAGCATGTGGGGACACTTCGCTCCCAATGCTTGAGGAACCCGGTAGTCACTGCCACCTGCTCGCGACGGCGAGCACCACATTCAAATGCGAGTAGATCCGTGCCGACACGCCCCCTTCACCGTCTGATCCTCTCTGCCTTCGCCCTTGGCTTGGCTTCACCGGTCTTGCCGGGTCACAGCGCGTTTGCGGCGGACGCTCCTGCCCGCTCCGTGTGGGAAGGCGTGTACACCGAAGCCCAGGCTGCCCAGGGCGAGAAGCAGTATCAGGAGATCTGCCAGCGCTGCCATGGCACCGACACGCGCGCCGGCGAGGAAGTGTCGTTGTGGGGCGATGAATTCTGGAAGAGCTGGCGCGAAGACACGCTCGACAACCTGTACCACTACGTCAGCGCCAACATGCCAAACGACGAACCGGCCACGCTCAGGACGGAACAGTATCTCGACGTGCTCGCATACGTCCTCAAGAAGAACAGCCTGCCCGCCGGCGCTGCAAGACTGACCGTCGCAAGCGCAACGGGCGTGCACATCTATGCGAAGGAAGGCCCTGGCGTCCTGCCGGCGGAAACGATGGTGGAACTCGTCGGGTGCCTCGCAAAGGCCGACAAGGGCTGGCAGCTCGTCAACTCGAGCCATCCGGCACGGGTGAAGTCAAAGCAGGTGCTGCGCGCCGAGAACGAAAAGGCCGCGCCGCTTGCGGGCGGCCCGACGATGCCGCTCAAGTTCGTGATGACGCGGCTCGACGACCACGTCGGCAAGGTACTGACGGTGCGGGGGATGCTGATCGGGGAAGGCGGCCGGGAGGGCATCAACGTGATGACCACCCAGCCGTCCACCGATGCCTGCGAAGCTACTTAGCAGGTTGATGCAAAAGTCTGTCCGTGCCTCTTGCATCCGGAGCCAGCGAAAAGCGTGGTTTTCACTGGCTCCCGAAATCAACGAGTTATCTCTCGTCGATTTCGCCGAGTCATCCATGACTCG
>CAIUGU010000084.1 GCA_903898785.1 uncultured Pseudomonadota bacterium
AGACGTTCCTGAGCCGCGGTGTCAACGAAGGCTTCTCGGGTGGCGAGAAGAAACGCAACGAGATCCTGCAGATGATGATCCTTGAGCCGAAGCTCGCGCTGCTCGACGAGACGGACTCCGGCCTCGACATCGACGCACTCAAGATCGTCTCGCAAGGCGTCAACAGCCTGCGCAGCCCCGACCGGTCCATGGTGCTTGTCACGCACTACCAGCGCCTGCTCGACTACATCGAGCCGGATCGCGTGCACGTGCTGGCCGACGGCAAGATCATCAAGAGCGGCGACCGCAATCTCGCGCTCGAACTCGAGAAGCGCGGCTACGACTGGGTCAAGCAGGAGGCCGCGGCAGCATGAGCGCAGCCCCCCTGCCCTCATTGGTGCCGGTGCTGGAACGCCTTCGTTCGCTGCACGCCACGCGCGGCGGGCAACCCGCTGATGTGGCCGTGGCACAGCAGGCGGCGCTTGATCGGCTCCTGGGCCTGGGACTGCCGACGACGCGCGACGAGCCTTGGAAGTACACGAACCTGCGTCGCTTCGAAAGCCGAACGCTCGCCCTCCCGGAAGCGGTCACGGCAGTGGATGCCGGGCTTGAAGCGCGCCTGCCCACGTCCGACGGCTGGCAGCGCATCGTATTCGTGAACGGCCACCATGCACCAGCACGGTCATCGGCGCTTGTTGCCGGCACCGGCGTGCAGATCCGCTTGCTGGCATCGGTCTTCCGGGACGCTCCGCAGGAAGCCGTGGCCCTGCTCGGCAGCGAAGGGGTGTCCACGTCGGCACGATTCGACCTGCTGAACCAGGCCTTCGTCGAGGACGGCCTTGTCATCGACGTGGCCCCCGGCACGGAACTGGCGCAGCCGCTGTACCTGGTCTTCGAATCGTCGGGCTCGGGTCGCGCCACGCTCGTGACACCGCGAGTCATCGTGCACGTCGGTGCCCACGCCAAGGTCACGCTCATCGAACATCACGTATCGAGCGAGCGCGCCGAGCACGCCGTAGTCGCCGTCACGCGGCTGCTGCTTGCCGACGGATCGCACGTGGAGCATTACCGCCTGAGGCAGGAAGGGTCCCAGGTGATTCACTTCGGTTCGGCAGCCGCCGAGGTCGGCCGCTCGGCCCGGTATGTGAGCCACACTTTGTCACTGGGAGGCGCATTGTCCCGGCTGGATCTCGCCGTGCGACTCGTCGGCAATGACGCGAGCTGCGAGCTGAACGGCGTCTTCCTGGCCGACGGCACGCAGCATACCGATACGCACAGCTGCATCGAGCATGTCGTGCCGCAGACGCGGAGCAGCCAGGACTATCGCGGTCTCGCCGATGGCAAGGGCCGGGGCGTCTTCAACGGCAAGGTGGTCGTGCACAAGGATGCGCAGAAGACCGATGCGAAGCAGTCGAGCCGCAACCTGCTGCTATCGAACACGGCCGAGATCGACACCCGTCCGGAACTCGAGATCTACGCCGACGACGTGAAATGCAGCCATGGCGCGACGACGGGCCAGCTCGACCCGACTGCGCTGTTCTACCTGCGCTCTCGCGGCATTGCCGAGGACGAAGCCCGCGGCCTGCTCGCGCTGGCATTCGTCGAAACAGTGCTCAAGGACATGGGTGTCCAGCCGGTCCGCGACCACATCAGCGGCATCTTCCGCCGGTACTTCCTGAACCCGAAGGCCCTGTCTCCATGAGCGCCGCACTCGACCCCACCCGGACGACCGCGCCTTTCGATGTGGAATCGATCCGCGCGGACTTCCCCATATTGCACCAGGACATCAACGGCAAGCCGCTCGCCTACCTCGACAATGCGGCATCGAGCCAGCATCCGCAGATCGTCATCGACTCGATGTCGCACTACTACGAGCGCGACCACGCCAACGTGCATCGCGGTGTCCACACACTGAGCCAGCGGGCGACCGATGCCTTCGAAGCGGCACGCGAGAACGTCCGTCGCTTCATCAACGCGAGATCCACGAAGGAAGTCATCTTCGTGCGCGGCACCACGGAGGCCGTGAACCTCGTGGCAGCTTCGTTCGCACGCCCCGGCCTCCGGCCCGGCGACGAGATCCTGATCTCGTGGCTCGAACACCACGCCAACATCGTGCCGTGGCAGCTGCTCGCCGGACAGACGGGCGCGGTGCTCAAGGTCATCCCGATCACTCCCGCGGGTGAAGTCGACTTCGCCGCGTTCGAGCAACTGATCGGTCCGCGCACGAAGCTGCTGGCCCTCGCACACGTATCCAATGCCCTCGGTACCATCGTGCCGGTGGAGCGGTTCATCGCTGTCGCCCGCAAGCACGGCGTACCCGTGCTGCTGGACGGCGCGCAGGCGATCCCCCACTCGAAGATCGATGTGCAGGCGCTCGGCTGCGACTTCTACTGCTTCTCCGGCCACAAGCTCTGCGGCCCCACCGGCATCGGCGTGCTGTACGGCCGCGAGGCCATCCTGGAAGCCATGCCGCCGTGGCAAGGAGGCGGCGACATGATCCTGTCGGTGTCCTTCAAGGGCACGACCTACAACCAGCTGCCGTGGAAATTCGAGGCCGGCACGCCCGACATCGCCGGCGTCATCGGCCTCGGCACCGCAGTCCAGTACCTCGAAGGCATCGGCATGGACAGGATCGCCGCATATGAGCACACGCTGCTCGAGTATGCGACGGAACGGCTGACGACGATTCCGGGGCTGCGCATCATAGGCACCGCGCCCCGCAAAGCCGCGGTCATCTCCTTCGCACTCGAAGGCATCCACCCGCACGACATCGGCACCATCCTCGATGTCGAGGGCGTTGCCATACGCACCGGCCATCATTGCGCGATGCCTGTCATGGAGTTCTACGGCGTACCGGCGACGGCACGGGCATCCTTTGCGTTCTACAACACGCGCGCGGAGGTCGACCGGCTGGTCGCCGCCCTGCTGAAGGCGCGCGATTACCTGACTTGACGATGACGCTCATGGACCTCAAAGACCTCTACCGCGACGTCATCGTCGACCACAATCGCAAACCGCGGAACTTCGGCCCGATGGTCGCGCCCGATGCCCATGCCGACGGCCACAACCCTTTATGCGGCGACCGGCTGACGATCTACGTCAGCCTCGATGGCGACAAGGTGAAGGAAGCGAAGTTCGAGGGCAGCGGGTGCGCGATCTCGGTCGCCTCTGCGTCGCTGCTGACGGAAGCCGTCAAGGGCAAGTCGGTCGCCGAGGTCGACAAGCTTTACGGCGAAGTCCACGAGTTGCTGACGAAGCGTGACACCGCACCCTCACCCGGCCTCGGCAAGCTGGCCGCACTGTCCGGCGTCCATGAATTTCCGGCCCGCGTGAAGTGCGCGAGCCTGTGCTGGCACACGCTGAACGCAGCCCTGCATCCGCCACAGGCTGCCGTTGCCGCACCGATTTCGACTGAATAACCCTACTCCCCGCCCAACCGGAAGATCTCCTTGCGCAGTCACGACCACGAAGCAGTCATCATCGGCCGCGATGTCGAAGCCGTCATGGTTCCCGCCGGCGTGCCCGTCACGCTGCGGGCCGGCAAGACCGGCTTCATCACGCAGGCGCTGGGCGGCAGCTTCACCGTCTACGTCGAGGGCAACCTGTTCCGCGTGGCCGGCGCGGATGCCGATGCGCTCGGCCAGGAGCCGATGCTGACGCCGGAACTGCCCCCGGACGCCACGGACGACGACATCAAGAACCTTGCCTGGGAGCAGATGCGCAGCTGCTACGACCCCGAGATTCCCGTCAACATCGTGGAGCTCGGCCTGATCTACGAATGCGAGCTCTCGCGTGATACTGACGGCGGCCGGATTGCGACCATCAAGATGACGCTGACGGCGCCCGGCTGCGGCATGGGCGAAGTGCTCGTGCGCGACGTGAAAGAGAAGGTCGAGATGATCCCGACCATCAAGCGCGCCGATGTCGAACTCACGTTCGATCCGCCCTGGAACCAGAGCATGATGTCGGAAGCCGCCCGCCTGCAGACGGGCATGCTATGAGCTGGATTCCGGCAGGGAGCGCCTCTGCGATCGCTCCGGGCGACTACGTGCAGCTGGAAGTCGATGGCGAGCCGGTCGCCGTGTTCAACGTCGCCGGCGAATTCTGCGCCGTGCAGGACGTCTGCACGCACGACGGCGGCGGCCTCGCCGGCGGTGCGGTGGAAGGCGACGTCGTCATCTGCCCGCGCCACGGCGCGCGGTTCTGTCTGCGGACTGGCGCCGTGCTGGGTCCGCCGGCCTACGAGCCTATCCGCACGTTTGCGACGCGCGTGACCGACGGCGTCGTCGAAGTTCAGTCCGAAGAATAGCCTCCGCGCACGAGGATCAGAGCATGAAACGACTCACGCTGGTCCGCCATGCGAAGTCCGACTGGAGCGTCGCGGGTCAGCCCGACTGGGAGCGAACCCTCAACGCGCGCGGCCTCAAGGACGCACCCGAGATGGGCCGCCGCCTGCGCGAGCGCAAGCTGAAGCCCGACCTCATCCTCACCAGCCCCGCCGCGCGTGCCCTGACCACGGCCACGCTGCTCGCGAAGGAGCTGGGCCTCCCGGCCGACAAGCTGCACAAGGACGAACGGCTCTACCACGCCTCGCCGGGCGTGATCCTCGAAGTCATTCGTGAACTCGGCGGCACGTCGCGGCATGTGATGATCGTCGCCCACAATCCCGGTCTGACGGAGTTCTCGGACCAGATCGCGAGCGATCGCCGCATCGACCACATGCCGACGTGCGCAGTGGTCACCGGGTCCGTGGACGTGAGGCAGTGGACCGACCTAGACTGGCAATCGGCCAAGGACACCGAACTCGACTATCCCAGGAATTCAGACGGCCCGAGTTGATCTCTCCCGCGGACCTTTGGTGTCGCTTGCCTGTGCCAAGGAACGTCAAGGCCTGAACTTTGCAAAGCCCTTCCAGTCCGTATGGTGTTCGCCGTTACCACTTCATGCTGGACATCCCGATGACCCTTGCACGCTGTTCCGCCCTCCTCTCCATCGCACTCGCCTGCCTGCTCGCGCAGGCCGCCCCGGCCCAGCCGTCCGGTGAGAAGACGCTGGCTGTTGCACGGGCGCCTGCTGCGCCGGTCATCGATGGTCGAATCGATGCCGCCGAATGGGCTGTCGCGACGGTCATCGAGGACTTCCACCAGGTCGAACCCATCGAGTTCGCGGCGCCGTCCGAGAAGACGACCGTCTACGTGATGATTGACGCGGACAATCTCTATATCGCCGCCAGGATGCGGGACAGCCAGCCTGACCAGGTTGCCGCCAGGTCCATGCGGCAGGGTGAGGAGCTCAACGACGATGACGTGTTCGGCGTGGCCCTCGACACGTTCAACGATCGCCGCAGCGGCTACTGGTTCTCGGTGAACCCCAACGGCGTGCGCCGCCAGGCCATCTTCCAGAACACGACGACCCGCAACTTCGATTGGCGTGGCATCTGGCACACCATGAGCAGCCGTGACAGCGAAGGGTGGGTCACCGAGATGGCCATTCCCGTCAAGACGCTCAATTTCAACCCGGCCAGCGACACATGGGGCATCAATTTTCGCCGCAAGATCGAACGTCGCCAGGAGTTCATGGCGTGGGTCTCCCGCAATCAGCAGGTGAATCCCAGCGCTTCAGGAACCGCGACGGGCATGACCGGCCTCAACCAGGGCATCGGCCTCGATATGGTCCCGTCCGTCAGCCTGCGCCACCAGCGCGACTTCGGCCAGGACCGTTCCCGGGACTCGGTGGAGCCCTCGCTCGATGTGTTCTACAAGATCACGCCTGCGCTGACGGCCGCGCTGACAGTCAATACCGACTTCTCGGCCACGGAAGTCGATGACCGCGAGGTAAACCTCACGCGGTTCGGATTGTTCTTCCCCGAGAAGCGCGCCTTTTTCCTGCAGGACGCGGATATCTTCGAGTTCGGCCGGCTCACCAACGCCGGCAACGATACCGAGTTCTCCGGCAGTTCGCTCGCCAATGGGCGTCCGTTCTTCTCGCGACGCATCGGCTTGAGCGGCAGCGGCGCACCCGTCGATCTCGACGTGGGAGGCAAGGTGACGGGCCGCATCGGCAACTGGAATGTCGGGCTGCTGGATGTTGCACAGTCGGCGTATGGCGCGGTTGACTCACGGAACCTGTTCGTGGGTCGCGCCGTGGCCAACGTCCTGGAAGAGTCGAGCCTCGGCCTGATCCTCACGAACGGCGACCCGAGGTCCAATCTCGGCAACACGGTAGTCGGCGCTGACTTCCTGTACCAGAACACGCGGCTGGCAAACGGCAACGTCATCGAGGCCGAAGCCTGGTTTCAGCAAAGCAGAACCGAGGGCGTTTCGGGCGACGACTCGGCCTATGGTTTGCGCGTGGGCATGCCGAACGAAGCGGGCTTTCGTGCGGGAATCGGCATGAAGACCATCGAACAGAACTTCTATCCGGCCCTGGGCTTCGTCAACAACGCCGGCATCCGCGACTACACCTTCGAAACGCGGTACACGCATCGCATGGACGGCTACCTGCAGGCAGTCTACGGCACGATCGACGTGCAGCGGATCGAGCTGCTCGAGGGCGGGCTGCAGTCGCAGGTCGCAACCCTGCGCCCCCTCGTCCTGGAAAGCAGCTCAGGAGAGCAGCTTGAGCTCAACTACATCGCCAGCAAGGAAGTCCTGTACGAGCCGTTCGAGATCTCCGACGGCGTCGTACTGATGCCAGGCGAGTATTCGTTCGACGAAGCCAAGGTGGCGTTCGAGACCGGTGGGCACCGCGCGCTGTCGGGAACGATCAGGCTGGCGCAAGGCGATTTCTACAACGGCGAACGCGTGAACATCGAAGGTGAATTGACGTGGCGTCCGTCGCGGTACTTCTCGCTGTCGGGCCAATACGAGTATTTCGGTGTCGATCTGCCACAAGGCGACTTCGTCACCCGTCTCGTCCAGGTGCGGACAGACGTTGCCTTCTCGTCCCGGCTGTCGTGGTCGAACCTGGTCCAGTACGACAACGTCTCCGAAGCGCTCGGCATCAACAGCCGGCTGCAGTGGATTCCGCAGATGGGTCGGGAGACCTATCTCGTCTTCAATCACGAGCTGGAGGATGCCGACCGGGACAATCGCTTCCGCTCGGCGAACGCGGACGTGGTCGTGAAGCTGGGCTATACGGTCCGGCTGTGACGTCGCCGGCGAGGGGAGCCTCCCGGGCCGGAGCCCGGGAGGCCGCAAGGCTTACTTGATCTCGTAGACGAGGTTCAGCGTCGTCAGCGTGTCCGTCTTCTTGAAGCCACGGGGCGGATCCGTGTTGTGGCGAACCGCGTACCCGACGGCCAATGCCAGCACGTCCGACATGCGCACCTGCAACGACAGCTCGTTCTGCAGGAACGTGTTGTCGCTGCCCGTTTCCACCAGGAACCGGTCGAGCACCTTGGTCGTGTCGGTGATCTGGTTCTGGTAGTCGAAGCCGGCCGTGAAGATAGCGGTGCCGTCGCTCTCGCCCGGGATGGCGATGGAGCCGTTCGGGGCAAGAACATCACGGGTGGACACGAACTTGTAACCGACACCGGCCTGGCCCGTGAACTTGGTCTTGTCGGTATCGATGAACTTGTGGCCGATACCGGTCGTCAGCGCGCCCTGGTAGTCGAAGCCGCTGAAGCGGTCGTCTTCATAGCGGCCGCCACCGAACCAGAACGTGCGGGGGCTGAAGCTGTAGTCCGACTGCTCGCGTGCCTCCCAGCGCTGGCCGGTGGTGCCCGTGGCGTTTGACACGTAGTTGCCCGCGAGGCCGAACAGGTGCTTCCACGCACCCAGCGTATCGACGAGCTCGAGCTTGGCATTGGCTGCCTTGGTGTCCGTGTTGCCGCTGGTGACGGCAGCGCCGACTTCACCCTTGCCGGTCCAATCGGCCGATGCGGTGCCGGCACCGAGCGTTGCCAGCACGGCGCAGGCGATGAGGGCGGGATTCCTGGTAAACGACAGCGACATAGCGCGACTTCTCCTGGCGGGGTACATGACGATCGACAAACGCCGCGATTATAGAGAAGATCGAACGGCATGGGGCGACAAAAACCTCAGCATCCTGAGCACAGTGCCGCGTTGCCACCCCCGACGCGGATGGGTGTAGGCTGGCGAGCCCCTTCCCAAGGCTGCCACAGGAGATAAGAAGAATGCGGCCCTTGCTGATCGTGTGCACGACTGCACTCGCGCTGCTCGCCACGACGAGCGAAGCCCAGACCCGGAAACAAGAACTCGTCCGCCACGACACCGTGACGATCGAGACGATCGTGGAAGGCGACGGCCCCCTGCTCGTGCTGCTGCCTTCCCTCGGTCGCGACTCAGAGGAATTCGACGAGCTGGCAGCGGATATCGCCCGCTCCGGATTCCGCGTGCTGCGTCCGCGGCCGCGCGGGTTCGGTCGCAGTGTCGGCCCCATGGACAAGCTCACGTTCCATGATTTCGCCGCCGATGTCGCCGCGGTGATCAAAGCCCAGAATGCCGGGCCGGCCATCATCGCGGGGCATGCGTACGGCCATTTCGTCGCGAAGATGACGGCCACCGACTATCCGGAACTCGTCAGGGGCGTCGCCCTCGTTGCTGCGGCGCAGAAGAACATCGATCTCAAGGTTCGCGCGTGGCTCGCGATCGCCACCGATCCGAAGCAGCCGGAACCGGAGCGCATCAAGCACCTGCAAATGGTCTTCTTCGCCCCCGGTCATGACGCCCGCGCATGGCTGACCGGGTTTGATCCCGTCGTGCAGAAGTCGCAGGAAGTCGCGCGAGACGGCACGCCGCAGGCCACCTACTGGAGCTCAGGCACCGTGCCGCTGCTGGATCTGCAAGCCGAGCATGATCCCTACCGTCCGAGAGCGACGCAGGACCAGCTGGTGAACGAGTTTGGCGCCGCCCGGGTGACGGTCGTCGTCATCCCGAATGCGTCGCACGCGCTGCCCGTCGAGCAGCCGGACGCCACCGCCCGCGCACTGGTCGCGTGGGCCAAGAGCCTGAAATAGAACAACGGAGTACTCACGATGAAACTGTCGATCACCCTGGCTTCACTCGTTCTCGGCACGGCCTCCGTCCTCGCCTCACAGGCAACATTGGCCCAGGCCGGCGAGTTCCGGCTGTACTCGTCGAACGGCATCAGGCCCGCCATCGAGGCGCTGCATTCGGCTGCCGAGAAAGAAATCGGCCGCAAGATCTCGATCGAGTTCTCGTCGTCGACGGCGCTGCAGAAGCAGATCGACGGCGGAGCCCAATTCGATCTCGCGATCCTGACGCCCGGCATCATCGAACAGCTCGCAAAGAACGGCACCGTCCGTCGCGAGTCGATCACCGACATCGCGAGCTCCGATCTGGCGGTGGGTGCAAAGGCAGGATCGCCCAAGGCGGACGTTGGCACTACGGCCGGCATGAAGGCGCGACTGCTGGCAGCGAAGACGGTAACGTGGACGGATGGCGGCGCAGCGGGGCCCTCCGTGCTCGCCATGTTCGAAGGCCTTGGGCTAGCCGCCGAGATGAAGCCGAAGATCGTGCTGCAGACGGTGCCCGGTCGTCCGGCCGTGACGGTGGCGTCGGGAGAGAATGACCTGATGTTCGCACCCGTCAGCGAGATCCAGAGCGTCGCAGGCGTGCAGGTGCTCGGCAAGTTCCCGAAGGAATTCCAGAAGCCGGTGGTGATGACGGCCGGCATTTCCGCGAAAGCTGCGGACGCCGAATCAGCCCGCAAACTGCTCGCATTCCTGACCGGCCCGAAGGCGGCCGGTGCAATGAAGTCTACCGGGATGGACACCGCCTCGAAGCGGTAATCCACCCCGGACACGGTTCAGCGGGCCTGCATCTTCTCCGGATGCAGGATGAACTTCTGTGACCGCCAGTTGATGAACTCGGCCGTGTAAACGACGTTCTCCGACGGGCACGCGAGCCCATGGATGCCGCTGATCTGCCCCGGCATTTTTCCCGCCTTGCCGAACGCGCCGAGCACCTTGCCGTCGAGCGTGATCTTGTAGATGCGGGCCGGATAGAGATCGCCCACGAACATCACGTCACTGCGCCCCGGCGGAATGCAGATGGCAGCGGGCGCACCCGGACGGTACGTGAGGATCGTGCCGGGCGGCGCATTCGCGGGCGGCGGCTGCTGGTAGCCCAGCATCGGCTTTGAACCGGGCGGCGCGGGCACGTCGAGGACGATCTCCCTCACGAAGGTGCCGTCGGCATCGAACACCTGGATCCTGCCATTGGCGCGGTCGGCCACGTAGACGCGGTCCTGGTAGTCGACTGCGATGTTGTGGGGAATGTTGAACTCGCCGGGGCCAAAGCCACGCTTGCCCCATGTTTTCACCCAGGCACCGGTGTTGTCGTACTTCGCGACGCGCGAATTCACGTAGCCGTCGCTGATGAAGATGTTGCCTTTCGAGTCCCACGCAACATCCGTCGGCTGGTTGAACATGCCGTCCACCGGCGTCGTGCCCTTCGAGCGATCCGGGTAGTGGTGGTCGTCCGTCGCCTCTTCCCTCCTGCCGAACACCATCGTGACGCGGCCGGTCGGGTTGAACTTCATGACCATGTTCGTACCCTTGTCGACGACCCAGATGTTGTCGTCCCTGTCGACGCGCACGCCGTGCCCGAACGCAAAGCCGTAGACACCCTTGCCGATTTCCCGGACGAAATTGCCTTTGTCGTCGAACTCGAACAGCTGCGTGGCCGCGCCGCCGAAGACGTTGCCGGTGTTGTTCGACCGGGACAGGATGAACACGTGTCCCTTCGAATTCGTCGCCACCGCCGACAGCTCACCGAGGTTCATCTCGGCGGGATACTTGAAGTAGTCCACGGGGGCTTCGAACGGGATCTCCGGGACGTTCGTCTGGGCGAACGCCGGAACGGCGAGCGCGAGAGAGAGGGATACCAGGAAGGATTTCATCTCGACTCCTCGGGTCTTCGGGCCTGAAGGCCCTGTAGTTGGAATCAGGGGATTGCGGCGGCTCACAAGAATAAGCCAAGCGGCAAGGCGGGGTCGAGATGCCGACTGTGCTGTCCGTGCGCTGCCGCTTGACGATACCGCGCTGGTCGTCCGCACGGGCCTTAACGACCCGGCGACTTCTCGCCCTGCCCCACGCGCTCGGGCAACGTCGTATCCACATGGTGGCCATCGGCCAGCGTGATCTCGATTATGCTGCCGCCATTGCGGCCATCGCGCAGCGGATGCACCGTCACGACCAGCTTGTCCCCCGGCTTGACCGTATTCGGCGTGAGTCCCCACGCCTTCATCGCATTCGGCGTGAATCCTTCCACGCCCCACATCACCGGCTTGCCCTGCGGGCCCGGCACGGTCATCGTGATCCACGAATGCGGATTGACGTAGTCGTACTTGACGATGGTGCCTTCGAGCTTCTGCACCTTGGCCCGGTCGAACATCGCACCCGAGTGATGCGCCCACACCGGCAACGCTGCAATGGCGATGCCGACCAATGCGACCGCCCTGAGATTTTTCGATACCATGCTCGCTCTCCAGATCTTCATTCAAAGGGCAGCCGCTGCACCTGCACGCCATCGACCATGTCGACCTGGTCGTTCGGCGTGCAGTTGCCTGCGACGACTTCCGGGTACTTCACCTTGTTGCGCCGGTAGTGTCGGGTCACGGTGTACGGCTTCGTGAACATCATCTCGTCCATGACGGTGATCTGGTTCTCGAGCGTCTCGGCATCGATCTGCCGGATGCGCTCGACGATATGCAACTGGTCGCTGTGGCGGGCATCCGACTGGTCGTAGTTGCCCTCGAACACGCTGACGGTGTCGATGACCAGCGTGCCCTCTTCCCAATGGCCGATGGAATGCCCCTGGAACGAGTGCACCACGTCTTCCACTGCCGTCGGATGCGGCCGACCGTCCATATAGATGCGCCGGACTTCATCGCCCAGGACGATGAGGATCAACTCCGGCTCCATCATGAACAGCGGCCCGTTGGGCGTCGCAGCCATCACGCGCGGCATGCCGTAGGGTCGGCAATCGGCTCCGACAGGATCGGTCGCCTTGCCCTGCTTGTGCAGGGCGATCCGGTCCATGTATTCCTTCTGGAATTCCGGCTTGAACGGGATGGTCGTGAGGTACGACCCGCCCACAGGACCAAAATCGAGGCCCCGGCCCGGATCAGGTTCGAGGTACGCGTTATCGGGGTCGTACATCAGCCGCGTCGGAATTCGCGGCATCTCCCACTTACCGGCCCAGTCCGGGATGGTGGCGGCGGCAGCGCCGGCAGCAGCCGAATCGCTGTCCGCCTCCGGTGCCACGAACGGTTTCGCCATCAGGAAGAAAGCTGCCGTCGCCACGACGCCCACCAGCGCCCCCGCAATCACCGCAAGGCGCAGCGGCGCCTTCGTCAGCGGAGTCGAATCGTTCATTGAACAAGCCCTGCTGTTGACCGTGTGAAATGGGCAAGCGGCAAGGCCGCTTGCCCTGGCTGCGATTCCCGAAGCCAGCCGGATTCTTGCTCAAGTGACGGGGTTTTGCCAGCGCGCGGCTCGGCGTCATCATCTCTCCCTGCCCGCCTCACTCCCGACTCTCTGCACCGGCGAAAGCAGGTACTCGAGCACGCTCCTCTTCCCCTGCACGATCTCGGCCGTCACCTGCATCCCCGAGCCAAGCGACAACGCGAGGCCATTCACGTCAAGCGTCTGCTCGCGCAGCTCTATTAGGGCCTTGAAGTCGCCCGATGGGGACTGATCGTCAGTCCGGATTTGTGCGTCCGCGCTGACGGTCCTGACGACGCCCTCGATCATTCCGTATCTCTGGAAAGGATAGGCTGCCAACTTGATGCGCACAGGCTGTCCCGGCTGCACGAACCCAATGTCCTGGTTCTCTATGGACACCTCAGCCAATAGCGGCTCGTCAGCTGGCACAAGACTGAGCAGCACCGTTCCGGGTTGCACCACCGCGCCCAGCGTAGTCGTAGCCAACTCCTTCACGATGCCAGACTGCGGTGCCTTCAGCTCCAGCAGCCCTTCCCTGTAAATGTTCTTGGCCAGATTCTGTTCCAGCTGGTTCGATGTCGACAGCGTTTGCAGCCGCAATGTGTTGAGGTCGCTGCGGTAACTGCTGCTGAACCTCGCCAGCTTCTGCGTGTGCTCCTCGATTGCCGCTTCCAGCGCCGCAACGACACCTCTCTGCGCCTCCAGGTCCTGCGCCTTCTCCTGGGCCTCGCGCCGCTTCTCTTCGGCTTGCAGAGTCCCCATGAGCCTCTGGTCCGCGAGCTTCTCGAACGCCTTGGCCGACTTCTCGTAGCTGGGGAGCGTCGCCTCGAGCTTCTGCAGCGTCTCCCTGGACGATGCCAATTCGTGCTCGGCCCGTCGCTTGGCCATCTGCTCGCCAGCCACTGCATCCAGGAACGCCTGGCGGTGCGAGTGCAGCTGGGCCTGGACCTGAGTGAACAGCACAGGGTCGTCCTCGGATAGCCTTGCAAGCGGCGCACCTGACAACTCGGCTTCGATCCTCCTCAGCTGCAGCCGCTGGAGGGCGAGTTCTCGTTGCAGCGCTGTGCCGTCCGCCGCAGCCACGGTCGGGTCGAGCCTGACGAGCACCTGCCCCTGCTCAACCCGATCCCCCTCCTTCACCCGGATCTCGCGGACGATGCCCGACTCCGCCGGCTGGACGATCTTGACGTACGTCTGGGGCACGAGCCGCCCCACGCCCACCGCCGTGATATCGAGCCTGGCGAAGATGGCCCAGAGCAGCAGGATGCCAAACAACGCACAAACGACCTTGATGACTACTCGACTACCTCTCCCGGGGTCAGTCGCTTCGATCTCGAACAGCTTCGATGCGACCCGGAGTGTCAGGGGAGGCAGAGGTGTCGCTTTGCTAGTCACAAGATGCCCTCACCCCGGCCCTCTCCCAGGATGGGCGAGGGGGTCTCATCGGATCGCTTCTCGCTCGGGACGACGGAAAGCCTTTCCCCGATCCGTACCACGTGATCAACCTGCAGGCTTCTCGGCAGCGCATGCGCAATGAACAAGATCGTCGCCCGTTGCTTGAGGCCGTTGATCGTCCTGGCCAGCTGATCGGCTGTGGGCGGATCCAGGCTTGCCGTGGCTTCGTCGAAGATCAGGATGCGGGGCCCTTTAAGGAGTGCCCGCGCGATTGCTAACCGCTGACGTTGGCCACCTGATAACCCCACGCCCCGCTCACCCAACTCCGTCTGGTAGCCGTTCGGGAGCGCTTCGATGGCGTTATGGATCTCCGCCATCTTGCACGCAGCAGCCACCTGCTCGAAGGAAGCCAACGGTGCTGCGATCTTGAGATTATCAAGGATCGTACCGGAGAACAGCGTGGTCTCCTGCGGCACCACTCCGAAGTGGCTCCGGAGTTCATTGGCCGCCATGTAACGGACATCCACCCCGTCGATCCGGATCGAGCCGCCTGTCGGCACATAGAACCCCTGCAGCAGCTTGGCCAGCGTGCTCTTGCCGGCACCCGACGGCCCCATGATCGCGATCAGCTGGCCGGGGGCCACATTCAACGAGAACGCCTCGAAGAGCAGTGGCAGATTGTCGTCATAGCGGAAGGACAGTCCCTCGATGGCCACGGCACCTGCGCCGGTACCGGCCCTGGTGCGTTCCAAGCGATAGGACTCGGCAGGTGCGTTCATGACATCGCCCAACCGGCTGACCGCGAGCCGGGCCTGCTGGAACTGCTGCCACAAGCCGACGAGACGCAACATCGGCTGCGAGACTCGGGACGCGAACATCTGGAACGCCACCAGCATGCCGATGGTCAAGGCTCCGCTCCCTCGCCCGGGATCGGAAGAGGGTTGGAGTGAGGGTCCCTGCATGACGATCCAGGCGCCCAGCACCAGGACCAGCAGCGTCATGACCTGCTCCAGCGTGCCGGCAAAGGTGCTGTAGGCATTGCCGAGCTGCCGGGTGCGGAACGACGAGTCCAGGAACGTCGCGAGCAGGTCCCGATAGCGCCCGTTGAGCTGCGGTTCGAGCTGCAGCGACTTTACCGTCTCCATGCCGGAGACGTACTCGGTCAGGAACGCCTGGTTAGCGGCACCCCGCAGGAACTGGTCGTTGAGACGGGCCTGGTACAAGGGCGCGACCAGCAGGCTGGCCCCCACGATCAATCCAAGGATCGCGAGCACGACAGACGTGAGCGCCACGCTGTACCAGGACATGATCGCGACGAAGATCAGGAGAAACGGCAGGTCCAGGATCAATGTCACAGCCGCCGAGCTGATGAACTCGCGGATGGTCTCGACCCCCTGCATCCGGGCCGCCACCACGCCCGTCGGCCGATGATGGAAGTAGCGTAGCGGCAGCTTGAACAGATGCTCGAAAACATGGCGGCAGAGCACCGCATCGACCCGCCGCCCGACATGCAGGATCAGGCATTGCCGCACCCACGTCAGCAGCGTGGTGAAGACGATGAACACCGCCATGCCGACCGATAGCGCAATCAACGTGCTCTGCGTTCGATGGACGATCACCTTGTCGATGATTGCCTGCGTGAACAGAGGCAGGCCCAGCGCAAGAAGCTGCAGCACGACGGATGCCAGCAATACCTCCTTCCACAGGACCCGATGCTTGAGCAGCTCAGGCAGGAACCAGCGGAATCCGAAGGCCGGCCGACGGGTGCCCGCCGCATCCGGATCAGTCGCAGCCACGGCCAGTGGCCTCAAGCGAATCGACGCCCCCGTCATCCGCGACTGCAGCGCCTGCATCGGCAGGGTCTGCACCGCACCGCTATTGCGACAGGCCAGCATGGCCAGCGCCCCGTTGGCATCCAGCACGACGACCCAGTCCGTGGCCTCGTGTTCCGGTGGCTCGCCCTCGCCGCGCACCTCGACGGCGATCGGGCACTGTGACCGAGCGACTGCGCCTGCCACGGAGCCGGCATCAACGGCTTCAAGCGTCGCCATAAGCCCGATGTGCCCGGCGATGCGCTCCAGGTCCGTACCCTGTAATGGCGGCACGCACTCGCGCACCAGCAGGGAAGCATCGACGTTGCGTCGATACAGCGTCGCAAACAACGTCAGCAGCCACAGGGCCTGTGACGGCTGCAGCGTCGCGGTGAAAGGCCGGGCCCGGGGCCGCGCGCTACACGGCGTTGCAAGCCAATCGAACAGCCATGCGAGTCCCATCGATCACCCCTCCCTGGGTACGGATGGACAGCATAGCGGCCAGGAACAGCAGACTCCCGCCGCATATCGACCGTGACTACACAGAAATGCGGTGGTTGGCCGCGGGTGCCGAATGCGCCATCAGCGTCCGCGCAGCGACCGCAATGCCTGCCTGTCGTGCTTGCTGGGTCGTCCGTCGGGTGCGGGCGGCGCCAGCTTGGCCTGCTCCTGCCGGCGTTCACGGGCGGTCACGCTCTCGGGCGTCTCGGTGTAGTGCGTGCGCGCTTCAGGAGCGGGACCGCGTCGTACGGGGATGCTGTCGACGATGACGACGAATCGCAGTTCGTCACGGGTGATCGTGACTTGTTCGCCCGGGTGCACCAGCCGGGCTGGCTTCACCCGTTCGCCCTGGATATGGACGCGCCCGCCCGCAACGGCGTCGGTCGCATCCGAGCGGCTCTTGAAGAACCGCGTGAACCACAGCCACTTGTCGATGCGCAGGCCGCCTTGAGTGGCCTCCTCGTCCGACTCGCGCCGCTGCCGGCTCATTCCATCGAACACAGGCAGTAGGAGTAGATCCCCCGCGTCTCGAGCACGCGCGACAAGCGCGACAGCTCGGCTTCGAACGGGGACAGCACGCGACGAACGGTGCGCGTCAGCGAATCCTCGGGCGCAATCGCCTTGATCGCCCGACCCGTGAGCATGCGCATCTCCTGCGCCAGCAGCTGTCGCCACGACATGGGCGGTTCGACATACTCGATGTGGTAGTCGTCGTCGAGGTTCGCGCGCTTGGCCGCGGCATCGAGCGCGTTCTGGAACGTGCCAAGCTCATCGACCAGGCCGAGGCGCTGCGCATCCTTCCCGGACCAGACGCGGCCCTGCGCGACGTTGTCGATCTCGTCCACCGGCTTGCCGCGGCCGTTCGCCACTTTCTCGACGAAGCTCGTGTACTCGTGGTCGACGCTGGCCTGCAGCAGCCTCTTGACGCCGTCACCCAGCTTGCGATCAAGACGGAACGCATCCGACAACGCCGTCGTCCCGATGCCGTCCGTCGTCACGCCCAGCTTTCCCAGCGTGCGATCGATCGTCGGGAACACCGAGAATACGCCGATCGAACCCGTGATCGTCACGGGACTCGCCCAGATCTGGTCCGCGTCCATCGCGATGTAGTAGCCGCCCGAGGCGGCCGTGCTGCTCATGGACGCGATGACCGGCTTGCCGGCGAGCTTGAGCGCATCGACTTCGCGGCGGATCACCTCCGACGCAAACACGCTGCCGCCGGGGCTGTCGATCCTGAGGACCACGGCCTTCACGCGATCGTCATAGCGGGCCTGGCGCAGCTGTTCTGCCGTCGAATCGCCGCCAATCGTGCCTGGAGGCTGGATGCCGTCCAGGATCTCGCCCGAGGCAACGACCACACCGACCCGCTCGCGGTCATCCGGTGTCAGCGCCCGCTGCGACCGGATGGAATTCAGGTAGTCGCCGTGATGCACGCCACGGTAACTGTGGTCCTTCTCGTCCTCGCCCGTGATCTGCACGATGCGCTCTTCCACCTGTGCGCGCGTCTTGAGTTCGGTGACGAGGCCGCTGCTCACGGCGATTGCCGCGGTATCGCCCTTGGCCGCCACGAGCCGGTCGACGGCCTGGTCGGCGTACTCCTGCAACGCGGTCGCGGGCATGCCACGAGCTTCCGTTACCGCCGTCTGGTAGCTACCCCACAGCGAATTCAGCCAGGCGAGGCTTTCTTCCCGCTCCTGCGAGGACATGTCGTTGCGGCTGTACTGCTCGGTGTACGACTTGAACTGACCCGCCCGGAAGATGTTGACGTCGATGGCGAGCTTGTCGATCGCGTCCTTCATGAACATGCGGTAGTACGCGAAGCCGTCGATCAGCACCATGCCCTTGGGGTCGAGGTAGATCTCGTCGGCATACGAGGCGACGTAGTACTGCGACTGGTCATAGGATTCGCCGAACGCGATGACGGGCTTGCCGCTCTCGCGGAAATCCTTCACGGCCTTGCCGACCTCCTCGAGCTTGGCCACGCCGCCGCCCGACATCTGCGTGAGGTCGAGCACCAGCGTCTTGATGCGGTCGTCGGTCTTTGCCTCGCGGATGGCTTCGAGCACGTCGCGCAGCAGCGTCTCGGGCCGGCCTTGGCCGTAGGCCTCGGATAAAGCCCGTTCGATCGGGTCGCCGCTCAGCTGCTCAACGAGGGCGCCTTCCGGGGCGACGAGCAACGCCGAGTTGTTGGGGACGATCGGGATCGACGGCGACACGGCGAACCACAGCACGCCGAAGATGAAGAGGAGCAGCAACAGGTGCAGCACCTTGCGGACGCCATCGACCAGGTGCCACAGGAAGCGGAATACACCCTTCAAGAAATTCATGGAACTCCCGTTCGAACCGGTTGGCAACCTGGATGCGTCAGCCACTCGACAGTGGCAGCCAGTGTACCCGCGAGGACAGGCCCACGGTACCGGCTACACAAACGAAACAGGGGCGATTGCCTGCGCAATCACCCCTGCCTGCAAACCTGAAGCCTGAAGCCCGAAGCCTCAAGCCGGATGGACTCCGGATCAGACCTTTTCTTCGATGCGTGCGGCCTTGCCGGTGAGGTCACGCAGGAAGTACAGCTTGGCGCGACGGACGTTGCCGCGGCGCTTGACGCTGATGGCGCCGATGGCCGGGCTGTACGTCTGGAACACGCGTTCCACGCCTTCGCCGTGCGACACCTTGCGGACGGTGAACGACGAATTCATGCCGCGGTTGCGACGGGCAATGACGATGCCCTCGTACGCCTGTACGCGCTCGCGGTCGCCTTCCTTCACCTTCACTTCCACGACCACCGTGTCGCCAGGGGCGAAATCCGGCACGTCGCGACCCGTGAATTCCGATTCGATCGCGGCAATGATCTTGTTCATCTGTCATCCATCCCGTGCAAATAGCAAAACCAGAACTTGTCTCTATCGCGACGACCCTTGAGTGTTCCCAAGGTCCGCCTTGTATTCGTCCAGCAACCGGCGCTCTTCCGCGCTCAAGTCCCGGCTCTCAAGCAACTCGGGCCTGAGCGTCCAGGTGCGTCCCAGCGCCTGCTTCAACCGCCAGCGGCGGATGGCGGCATGATCGCCACCGAGCAACACCGGGGGCACTGCATGGCCCTCGAATCCTTCGGGCCGCGTGTAATGCGGCCAGTCCAGCAACCCGGCGCTGAAGGAGTCCTGCGCGGCCGATTCGGCATCGCCCAGGACACCCGGCAACAGCCGGAGGACCGCGTCGATCAGCACGAGTGCAGGCAACTCACCGCCCGACAACACGTAATCGCCGATCGAGATCCGGTCACTGATCTCCATCTCGAGGAGGCGCTCGTCCACCCCTTCGTACCGCCCCGCGAGCAGCAGCATGCCCGGAACCTTCGCCAGCTCCGCGGCCTTGGCCTGCGTGAACGGCACCCCGTCCGCGGCCAGGTAAATACTCGGGCTTCCCTCGGGAAGCTTCGCCTTCGCCGCGCGGATCGCCGTGCGACAGGGCTCGATCTTCATCACCATGCCGGGACCGCCCCCGTAGGGCCGGTCGTCGACCGTGCCGTGCACGTCCTGCGCGTAGTCGCGCGGGTTCACCGTGCCGACCGTCACCTGGCCGCGCTCCACGGCGCGCCCGGTCACTCCCACGCGGGACGCGGTTGCCACCAGGGCTGGAAACAGCGTCACGACTTCGATGTGCATGCCGCTACCAGTCCGGATCCCAATCCACCGTCATCCGCCCGGCCGCGAGATCCACCGCCAGCAGTCGCTGCTTCACCAGCGGCACGAGGTGTTCGCCTGCACCGCTGATCACCATCAGCGGATGCACCGCCGTCTCCCGGAAGTGATCCACCTTGCCGAGCCACTGCCCCGAGGGCGAGTAAGCGTCGAGGCCGGTGAGGTCCTCCCAGTAATATTCCCCCGGAGCCGGCGGCGGCAATTCGCTGCGCCACACTCCGATGTCTGCCCCGACCATGGCCTGTGCCTGGTCGCGATCATTCACGTTCTCGAGCCGCCCGAGCACCATGCGGTTCGCCGGACGACCTTCGGCCCAGCGGGCTTCAGTCCACTGCCCGCGCTGATTCAACTGCCACACCGGGTAATCGAGCAGGTTCTCCGGTGGGTCCGTGTAGGACTGGATCTTGATCCAGCCCTTCACGCCGAACAGCCCGGCAATCCGCCCCAGAACGACGATTCGGTCTTTGGGTTTGGCCTCGGCCGATGGCGCTGCGGGCGTCTCCATCGGTCCGGTCAGACGCTGACGACCGCGCTAGCCAAAACGCCGCGCTGCAAGCCGTCAGACTGGTTCAAGCCGCTTTCTGGCTACGGGCAACCGACACGAGCTGCGCAACACGATCAGAGGGCTTGGCACCCTTGCTGACCCAGTAGTCCACACGGGCGACGTCCAGCTCGAGCTTGCGCTCCTTGCCGGCCGGATTCGGGTTGAAGAAGCCAATCTGCTCCAGCGCCATGCCGCCCTGACGCTTGCGGCTGTCGGTAACAACGACGTGATAGAACGGCGCTTTCTTGCTGCCGCGACGAGTCAGGCGGATCGTAACCATGGTTGCTGCTCTAGCCCCAGAAAAATGAGGCGCGAATACTAATGAAATTCTTGGACAAATGAAATGCTTGGGATGCGATAGGCCAGTCCGGGGTGAGGTCAGCTCCCCACCCCAACGCCAAACCCTGTCCGGGAACCCCTGATCAGCCACCGAGGCCGGGGGGCAGCTTGCCGGCCATGGCCCGCATCATCCGCGCCATTCCGCCCCCCTTTGTCATGGATTTCATCATCTTCTGCATCTGCAGGAAGTTCTTGAGGAGCCGGTTGACGTCCGCCACCTGCAGCCCGGACCCGATCGCGATCCGGCGCCGGCGGGAGCCGTCGATCACCTTCGGGTGGCGCCGTTCCTGGGGGGTCATGGAGCGGATGATGGCCAGCTGGCGCTTGATTTCCCGGTCGTCCGGCTTTGGCATCGCGCCCGCCTTGCCCAGCAGCTTGGTGGGCAACTTGTCGACCAGGGAGGCGAGCCCGCCCATCTTCTCGACCTGGCCCAACTGGTCGTGGAGGTCGTTCAGGTCGAAGTCCTTGCCCTTCTTGAGCTTGCCGGCGAGCCGCTCGGCCTGCTCCCGGTCGACCTGGCGGGTGACATCCTCGACCAGGGCCAGCACGTCGCCCATCCCCAGGATCCGGCCCGCCACCCGTTCGGCCTGGAAGACCTCCAGCGCGGCGGACTTTTCGCCCGTACCGATGAACAGGATCGGCTTTCCCGTCACCTGCCGGACCGACAGCGCGGCGCCGCCACGGGCATCGCCATCGGCCTTGGTCAGGATCACGCCGGTCAGCGTCAGCGCCTCACCGAAGGCACGGGCCGCGTTGACGGCATCCTGGCCGGCCATGCTGTCGACGACGAACAGCGTTTCGAGCGGATTCACCGCAGCGCTGATGTCGCGGACCTCCTGCATCATGTCGCTGTCGACGTGCAGCCGGCCGGCGGTGTCGACGATCAGGACGTCATAGAGCGAGCGCCGCGCTTCATCGAGCGCTTCGTTCGCCAGTGTCACCGGCGACTTGGCCGGATCCGAAGGATAGAAGCCGACTTCCAGCTGCCCGGCCAGCCGCTCGAGCTGCAGGATGGCAGCCGGTCGATACACGTCGGTACTCGCGAGCAGCACCTTCTTGCGCTCCTTTTCCTTGAGCCACTTCGCCAGCTTGCCGGCAGTCGTCGTCTTGCCCGCGCCCTGCAAGCCGGCGAGCAGGATCACGACCGGCGGCTGGGCCCGGAGGTTGATCGATCGCGCGCCCTCGCCCATCAACGCCACGAGTTCTTCGTGGATGGTTCGCACCAGCGCCTGCCCCGGCGTCAGGCTCTTCTCGATCTCCTGGCCCACGACGCGGGCACGCACGCCGTCGATGAACGTCTTGACGACCGGCAGCGCGACGTCCGCCTCGAGCAGCGCCATGCGCACCTGGCGCAAGGTGTCGCTGATGTTTTCCTCGGTGAGGCGGCCGCGACCCTGGAGGGCATCGAGGACGCCGCGCAGGCGACCGCTCAATTGGTCAAACATGGAGTACCGCTCGTGATGTCCGCTGAAGACCCGGGATTATAGGAGAAACCGTCCACCGGCCGCCTGCTTCTCCCGGCGCCGCCTTCTAATGACCCGGACCGTGTGACATGATCCGGGGCGTTCCTGGCCCTCCTCCTCAGGGTTCCCGTGCTGTCAATCGTCGTCCTCGCCTGCTATCTCGCCTCCGCAGCGTGGCTCGCCTCCGGCGTGCGGCGTGCAGCGGCCGGCGCGCATGTGGCCGGCGTGGGCATGGGCCTCCTCGGACTCTCGTTCCACGGCGCGAAACTGTGGCAAGACCTCTCGGGCACCGACGCCAGGCTGTCGGTCGGCGGCACCGCATCGCTCATCTGGTGGGTCATCGCACTGGTCGCCGTGATCGCCGCCATGCGCCGACCGCGGTTCTCGGCCATCAGTGCCATGCTGCTGGCGATCGCAGGGATCATCGCCACCGTTGCGGACGACACCGTGCGTGAACTGGCCGTCTCCCGCGGCGGCTGGGAACTCACGGCCCATGTAGTGTTGTCGACACTGGCGTATGCGCTGCTGACGGTCGGTGCCGCGCTGGCCGTGGCGCAGGCCGCCCTCGACCGTCGCTTGCGCGTGCGCAAGCCGCTCGGCCTGCTCGCCGCGCTGCCCTCCATCGAGTCGCTCGAATCAGGCATGTTCCAGGCGATCGCGGCCGGATTCGCGTTGCTGTCGCTGGCGCTGTTCAGCGGCTTCGTGTTCGTCGACAATTTCCTGGCGCAGCACCTCGTGCACAAAGCCGTGCTGTCTTGCCTAGCCTGGATAGTCTTCGCCGTGCTGCTCGCGGGACGCTGGTACCTGGGCTGGCGCGGCCGCACCGCCCTGCGCTGGACCCTCGGCGGGTTCGTGCTGCTCGGACTCGCGTACTTCGGCACCAAGCTCGTGCTCGAAGGCATCCTCGGTCGGCACTGGGGCTGAACCTCAAGGCTCCCTGGCTTCCTCACACCTTGGGCGACCCGTCCCTCCCTTTTCTGTTCGGCGCCGTGTTCGTGCTGGTGCTGCTGTCCGCGTTCTTCTCGAGCACCGAGACGGCGCTCATGAGCATCAACCGCCATCGCCTGCGCCACCTGGCCGCTGCCGGCAGCCGCAGTGCGAAGCTGGCCGAACAGCTGCTGAGGCGCCCGGATCGCCTGATCGGGACCATCCTGCTCGGCAACACGCTGGTGAACTTCTCCGCGGTCGCCATCGCCAGCGTCATCGCGCTGCGGATGGGCGGCGAGCCGGCGCTGGCCATCGCCACCGGCGCACTCACGATCGTCGTGCTGATCTTCGGCGAGGTCGCGCCCAAGACGTACGGCGCGCTGTATCCCGAGCGGCTTGCGCTGCCGGCGGCGTGGGTATACGCGGGCCTCGTGCGGCTGCTCTATCCGCTTGTGTGGACCGCCAACCTGGTCGCGAACGGCGTATTGCGATTGCTCGGCGTCTCGCGCGACAAGGTGGCTGCCCATTCACTCAGCGCCGATGAACTCCGCACGGTCGTTGCGGAATCGAGCACGGTGATTCCGCACCGGCACCAGCAGATGCTCATGAGCATCCTCGACCTCGAGAAGATCACCGTCGACGACATCATGGTGCCGCGCGCGGATATCGGCGGCATCGACCTCGACGACGACTGGGACGACATCCTGGAACAGCTGCGCTCGAATCCGCACACGCGCCTGCCGGTGTACGAATCGAACCTCGACAGCATCCTCGGCATCCTGCACATGAAGAAGGTGGCGCAGTCGCTCGCGCATGGCGACCTGACTCGCGAGGAGCTGCGGCGCATGGCCGTGGAACGTGAGCCTTTCTTCGTACCGTCCGGCACGACGTTGAACACTCAACTGCTCGCCTTCCAGCACCAGCGGCGCCGCATCGCGCTCGTCGTCAACGAGTACGGCGACGTGCAGGGCCTCGTGACGCTGGAAGACATCCTCGAGGAGATCGTCGGCGAATTCACCAGCGACCCCGCGGCGCTGCATCGCGACGTCCATCGCGAATCGACGGGCGGCTACGTCGTCAATGCGAGCGCCAACCTGCGTTCGCTCAATCGCCGACTTGGCTGGACGCTGCCGACCCAGGGTCCGCGCACGCTGAACGGCCTGATCCTCGAATACCTGGAAACGATCCCGGAACCGGGCACCAGCCTCAAGATCGACGGCTACGCAGTGGAGATCCTGCAGATCGCAGGCAATGCGGTGCGGACGGCAAGGATCGTGCCGCCGGGACAGCCGAACGCAGCGTCAACCGTGAAAGCCGACGGCGGCGATCACGTCCTGTAGCCGTTCGACGCCGGTGACTTCGATGCCGTCGATCGGCTTGCGCGGCACATTCGCGGCCGGCACGATCGCACGCACGAACCCCTGCTTCGCAGCTTCGCGCAATCGTTCCTCGCCGTATGGCACCGGCCGCACCTCGCCCGCGAGACCCACTTCGCCGAAGCTCACTAGACCCGCCGACAGCGCCTGGTCGCGATAGCTCGAATATACGGCGAGGATCGCGGGCAGGTCGGTGGCCGTCTCGTTCAGCCGTACGCCGCCGACGATATTGATGAACACGTCATAGCCGCTCGTCGCGACACCGCCATGCCTGTGCAGGACGGCGAGCAGCAGGTTGAGCCGGTTCTGCTCGATGCCGACGGCCACACGACGCGGGTTCATCGCCTGGGTGGCATCCACCAGCGCCTGCACCTCGATCAGCATCGGCCGCGTCCCTTCCCGGGCGACCATCACGACCGATCCCGGCACCGGCACGGGATGGCGCGACAGGAAAATGGCCGAAGGATTCTTCACCTCCTTGAGGCCTTGCTCCGTCATCGCGAACACGCCGATCTCGTTGACCGCACCGAAGCGGTTCTTGACCGCCCGCACGAGTCGATAGCGGCTGCCCGCATCGCTCTCGAAATACAGCACCGTGTCGACCATGTGCTCCAGGATGCGCGGACCCGCGATCAGGCCTTCCTTCGTGACGTGGCCGATGATGATCACCGCCGCGCCGGTCGACTTGGCGAACCGCACGAGTTGCGCGGCAGACTCGCGGACCTGCGACGCCGAGCCCGCGGACGACTCCACACCTTCGACGAACATCGTCTGGATCGAGTCGATGACGAGGATCCTGACGGCCCGCGCCTTGGCCTCCGCGAGCACCGTGTCCACGTTGGTTTCGGCAAACAGCTGCAGCGAATCGCCCGAAACACCCAGCCGATGGGCCCGCAGGCTGACCTGGCGCAGCGACTCCTCGCCGGTGACATAGAGCGTCTCGGCCGCCCGGCTGAGCGCCTCGCCGGCCTGCAGCAGCAGCGTCGATTTGCCGATACCGGGATCGCCCCCGAGCAGGGTCACGGACCCCTGAACCAGGCCACCCCCCAGCACCCTGTCCAGCTCGTCGAGTCCCGTGGCGATGCGGGGTTCGTCCGACTTGAGGACGTCGGACATGAGGCGGACCGGCGCGCTGCCGGCCACGAGCGCCGAACGGGCTCCGGGCCCGGTGCGTGCCACGGTCACGCTCTTGAACGTGCCCACGGCCTTGCAGGCAGGGCAGGTCCCGAGCCACTGCAGGCTTTCGTTGCCGCAATCGTCGCAAACGTAGACAGCTCGGGATTTCGCCATCGGTCGCCAGGAGGGAAGTGGAGATAAAGGGTCGGAGGTACGTCACACCCCCGCGAGTCCGCATCGTACCGGAGCGGCGCAGGCACCGTCAGCCTGTGACGGCCCCGACAATTGGCCATAACGCCTTCGTCTATACTCGCGCCGATTCAGGGTCAGGAACCTCGATACGCGTGGTGGCAGCAGCCCCTCAACTCAACCGGTACGGCTGGCTCCTCGCGGGAGCGGCGACGGCCATTGTCCTGCTTTTAGGCCGGATCGTCCTTGCCGACGCCGTGACCGCACTCGAGGGCTTGTTCCGGGATTGGGTGGTCTCGGGCGCGCCCTACGACCGTCCCCTGTGGGCCGTCTTCATCGAGGCCTTTACCTCCGTCGTGGTCGTCGCCTTTGCCGGCGGCGTGCTTCCCCGCAGTGGCCGCAGGGCCGCCCTGTTGTCGACGGCCGGTCTGGTCTGGGGCCTCTTGCTCCTTGAGCTCGCCCTGCTCAGCTGGCTCGGGGCCTGGGCACGGCTCCTGCTGCCCGTGATCGCCGTGCTGGTCGGGCTCGCCGTGTCGCTGGCCTGCCACGCCCCGATCCGGCCCGCTCCCCGTCCGGCCGCCCCTCCGCCCGCCCGCAAGTTCACGAACGTCTCGGGCGAGAATCTCGCCGTCATGGCCCGTAACCTGCAGCGCCAGGGACAACTGGACCTCGCCTTCGAGACCTACCGCCGCTGCCCTGCCACGCCGGAAGTCCTCGATGCGCTGCACGGCCTCGGCCTCGAATTCGACGCCAGGCACCAGGGCGCCAAGGCAAAGGCCGTCTTCACTTACATGGCCGAGCGCGACCCCAAGTACAAGTCGCTCGCGGATCGCCCGGTCTCGGAGGATCCGCCGCCCCCCGCCCGCCTCAAACCGGTGCGCCCCACGGCCTCCATCGACAAACCCGAGACCCGTGATCGCCCGACGACGCCGAAGCGCACGCTCGGCCGCTATGAAATCGAGCGGGAGCTGGGCCAGGGCGCAATGGGCACCGTGTATCTGGGCAGGGATCCCAAGATCAACCGCGTGGTGGCGATCAAGGCCATCTCGCTCGCCCAGGAATTCGAGGATGCGGACCTCGAGGAAGTGAAGTCCCGGTTCTTCCGTGAAGCGGAAATGGCGGGGCGACTCAACCACCCGGGCATCGTCACCGTGTATGACGCGGGCGAGGATCAGGGGCTCGCTTACATCGCGATGGAATACTTGAAGGGCCACCACTTGAGCCATTTTGCCGAGGGAGAGCACCTGTTGCCCGTCCCCAAGGTGCTGGACCTGATCGCCCGGCTGGCCGACGCGCTCCACTACGCACACCGCCAGAATGTGGTTCACCGGGACATCAAACCGG
>CAIUGU010000085.1 GCA_903898785.1 uncultured Pseudomonadota bacterium
GCGGCACGATCGACGGCGAACTGATCGCGCTCAACAGGCGGTGCGGTTGATCGTCAATACAAATGGCCTTGCCGATCACATTGGCGGCAACGAGACCATCCGCGAGGGCGGCCGGCGGATCATCGCAGGTGAAGAGTCGGCGGCCGCGAATGCGTTCAGCGGCGGCGGCGCTGCCGTTTGGGCACACCAGAACGTGCTGTCGCGCCTCGTGGACGAAACCGCAAAGGGTGGCCCGACTGCCCCGTCGGAAAAGCAGTGGCCCTCGGACGCGGTGGACCAGGACGTGTACGGCATGGTCTTCACCAACGAAGCCGTGCAGATGCACCACATGCGCCAGTCGACCACCGATGGCCAGCTGATGGTGCTGTTCCGGCAGTCCGATGTGATCGCCGCAGGCGATGTACTCAACATGACGAGCTATCCGCCCATCGACGTGGCCCGCGGCGGCACGATCGACGGCGAACTGATCGCGCTCAACAGGCTGATCGACATGATCGTGCCAGACGACCAGGTGTCTGGCGGCACCGTCGTGATCCCGGGTCATGGCCGGCTGACCGATCTCGGTGATGTCGCGCGCTACACGGTCATGGTCACGACCATTCGCAACCGCGTGCAGTTCTACAAGAACCAGGGCAAGTCGCTCGAGCAGGTGCTGGCGCTGAACCCCAGCGCCGAATACGACGAGCGCTGGAGTGCCAAGAGCGGACCGGGATCGGCGCGTGAATTCCTGACGGCGGTCTACAACACGCTGCCACGCAAGGGGCCGACCTTCTTCTCGATGGAAACGATCACCACCGTACCCGCCACGGGCCCAGAGGGCGCCAAGCGGCGCTTTTGAAGACGGCACCTGATCGCAACCACAACCCTCCATCGCAAGATTCATCCGGAGAGATGTCCATGAGCCTCCGTCCGCTCGCCCGCTCTGCCGCCGTGGCAGCAGCACTGCTTCTCAGCCAGGCAGGTCTCGCTGGAGCGCCCCCTGCCCCGCCTGCTCCGCCGCCCGACGCGCAGAAGGCCGCGCTGATCGACCTGACCGGGAACTGGGTTTCCGTCACCGGCCAGGACTGGCGGTACCGCATGATCACGCCGGCAAAGGGTGACTATCGCGGCGTGCCGCTCAATCCGGCGGGACGCAAGATCGCGGATACCTTCGATCCGGCGCAGTACGGCGGCGACAAGTACCAGACGTCGGCCATCATCGACTGCCGCGCCTATGGTGGCGCGTCGCTGCTGCGCATGCCTACACGTCTGCGCATCAACTGGGTCGATGCGAATACGCTCAAGATCGAAAGCGACTGGGGCGAGCAGACCCGCGTGCTGAACTTCATTCCCAACCGTCCGTTCGCCGACGGCTACCAGCCGCTCGCCATGCAGGCCCAGGGCGCAGCGGCGGGCAAGACACCGTCATTGCAGGGCTACTCGGTTGCGTTCTGGGAGCAGCCCTACCGCTATACAGCGAGTGCCTTCGACCGCGGTCCGCGAGGCGGTGGCGGCCTCGGCGCGTTGACTGCGGCGGCCCAGCAGCCCGGCGGCAACCTGGCGGTCGTGACCACCGCGCTGACGCCGGGCTGGCTTCGCCGCAATGGCGTGCCCTACAGCGCGCAGACCCGTGTCATCGAACGCTTCCAGACGTTCCAGGATCCCACCGGTGCCCAGTGGTTCAACGTGACCATCGAAGTCCACGATCCGGAGTTCCTCAACACGCCCTTCATCACGACCGGCGATTTCATGAAGGAACCGGATGGCGCCAAGTGGGCGCCGCATTCCTGCAAGGTCGCGTCGAACTGAAGAAGAAGGCTAGAGACATGAACACGCCCTCGCTCAAGACACCTTTCCTGCGACTGCTGGCCGCGTGCACCGCAGTGTCGGCCGCGCTGGTTGCCCAGCCCGCCGCTGCCCAGTCGCTCGTCGACGGCTACTGGAACCCGTTGCTGCACCAGGACGGCTGGGCCTACGCCGGCGGTCCCGACCAGGCGGACTTCGCTGGCATGCCGATCACCCCCGCCGCGTTGACGGTGGCATACACATGGGACCCGGGACAGGCGATGCTGACATCGCTGCAGTGCGCGCCTTTCAATGCGCTCTACGGCCCGCGATCCCTCAGCGTATTGCGCATCTGGGAGACGCGCGATCCGTACACGAACCAGCAGGCCACCATCGAAACGCAGATGGGCTTCGCCGCCCTGCACCGCAAGTTCCAGATGCTGCCGCACAAGGCACCCCCGCCGTGGGCCCAGCACAGCTGGGAGGGCTACTCGACGGGCAAGTGGGTGGGCAACGTGCTGTGGGTCCACACTGAGAAGCTCAAGGCCTACTCGACTCGCGCCGGCCAGCCCTTCAGCGACAAGGCCACGATGGACGAGCGCTTCTTCCGCTACGGCGAGGTGCTGGTCGACATCATGATGATCTCCGATCCGCAGTTCATCTCGCGGCCGTGGATCTACAGCAAGCTGTACTACCGCGCGCCCAACGGCAACATTGATCCGTATCCGTGCACAGCCAGTGATCAGGTCAAGCGCCCCAAGGGGACGATCCCGATGCACATGCCCGGCCACATCGAGATCGACGGCCCGGTGCGCAACGGCATCCCGCTCGAAGCCGCCCGCGGCGGCGAGAAGACCATGTATCCCGAATACCAGGACTACATGAAGACGCTGCCGCCGAATCCCCCGCTGTCGCAGGTCCTCAAGGACCAGCTCAAGGCCGCCGAGGAAGCCGCGAAATTGCAGCAGTAGCGAGCACGCGGCGCGTTCGAATTACGCGCGGAGGGTTTTCGGGAACAGGCTGGACGGCGGGGACCGCGCTACAACAGAATCGGCTGACGACGGGATCACCGCAGGCAAACCGATGCGTATCGCAGCGGCCTTCGCGAGCGTTGCACTGCTTCTCGGCACCTCGGCAAGCGGTGCGGAGTCCGCCATGCCGTTTCAGTTCCCTCGTCCCCGGGCTGCTCCTCCCATACCGCGTCCCCAGCCCGCTCCCGTCTGGACGCTGCCCTTCCCTGCTTGCGATCGCATTCCGCAGCCGCCGCGTTACCCCGCCCTTGCGCTGGCGCGGGGCGAACAGGGCGACGTCACGTTGATGATCTATGTGGAAACGACTGGAAGGATCAGGGAAGCGCAGGTCCGTCAGTCAAGTGGGTCAGAACGCCTTGACGACGCTGCGATCGCGAGTACGCAAACCTGGACGCTGCAACCCGGCCGCCAAGGGACACGATCAGTCAGCATGTGGTCGGAAGCAGTCGTGTCATTCCGGATGCTGTCGGGTGAACCCCGCTCAGGGCAGGTCGAGGTCCGGTTTCCAAAAGCCGCCGACATCAACCGCTGCCTGGCCTGATCAGCCCTTTTTCCGAACCGTCATCGCGTCATTGAAGCGATCGAGCGCGGCAAGGTCCTCCCCTAGCCGCAGGCCCGCGAAGAAGGCTTCATGGTGTGCACGCACAACCTCCAGCAGCCGCACCCAGTTAACGGCAAGCACCTTCCCACCCGGCAGGAAGTCAAAATCGGGGAACGACCCCGGCTCGTTGTGCACGAATGCCGGCGCAAACAGCTTACCGCGCATCAGTCCACCCCGAACGAGCCGCGCGAATGCCTCACGAGCCTCCGGCGACGAAGTCGGCAACACCTGCTCCAGCCCGCCGACAAGCGCAGCGCGATCCTCCGCCCCCGCACGCCCGCCCGAACTGTAGAAATGAATCGTCTCGTAGTACTGCGCCAGCAACAGCAACACTGGCACCCCTCCATTCCGATCCCCAGCCAGCGCCGCCGCCGGCTTCAGGAGCCAGCCGTCCAGCTGATCCGCCGCTGCATCAATGTCGGAACAAACCCCGAAGTTCCAGTCTTCAATCGAGAAGCGAGGACTCAGTTGCATGTCAGCTAGTCACTCCGTAATGCGAACGCTGCAGAATTATCCCGGTTTCCCGGCCCGGCACCAGGCAAGCGCCACCTCCCCCTCCGAGCCGGCACCCGGACGGGGTGTACGTTTGGACCAGTCGCTGTCACTCACCACTGATGCCATAACGCAGCCGCATGGCAGCTTAACGATGGCAATGGTTTCCCGTGGGGTGCGGAGCGGAGATGGCGTAGATTCGAGCACTGACAGCTCGTGGCGGGCACCCTCGAAAGCCGCATCGATGACGGCACGAGTGCAAGGACCAAACGCTCACCCCGGCCGGGCGCCGGCTCTCCGAGAATCCGTTCTAATCGAACGGATGTCTCTGAATAATCGTCTCCACCCGATCCGGTCCGGTAGAGATGATGGCGATCGGCGCGCCCACGAGCTCTTCAAGCCGCTTGAGATAGGTCTGCGCATTCTTCGGCAGCTTGTCGAAGGACTGCACACCGACGGTGCTTTCCTTCCAGCCAGGATGATCCTCATAGATCGGCTCGCAGATCGCGAGTGCTTCCGCGCCGACGGGCAGGATGTCCCGCACTTCGCCGTTGATGCGATAGCCCGAGGCGACGCGCACGGTCTCGAGACCGTCGAGCACATCGAGCTTCGTGAAGCAGATGCCGGAAACACCACTCAATTGCACGGCGCGCTACAGCGCAGCCGCAACGAACCAGCCGCAGCGACGCGGACGACCCGTGACGGATCCGAATTCATTGCCTTTCACGCGCAGATGCTCGCCGATCTCGTCATTGAGCTCGGTCGGGAACGGCCCTGCGCCCACTCGCGTGGCATACGCCTTCGCGACACCCAGAACATAGTTCAGCGACTGCGGCCCCACGCCCGCTCCCGCCGATGCCTGACCGGCAACGCAGTTGCTGGAAGTCACGAACGGATACGTGCCGTGGTCGATGTCGAGCAACGCAGCCTGTGCGCCTTCGAACAGCAGTTGCTTGCCTTCGCGCATCAGCGCGTTGATCTCGGCCGACACGTCCGCGACCATCGGCTTCAGCTTGTCGGCAAACACCAGCGTCTCATCGAGCGTCTTCTGGAAGTCGACGGGCGCCACCTTGAAGTAATGTTCAAGGACGAAGTTGTGGTACTCGAGCACTTCGGCGAGCTTCGTCGCAAAGCGCTCGGGGAAGTACAGGTCCTGCACGCGGATCGCGCGACGGGCCACCTTGTCTTCATAGGCCGGGCCGATGCCGCGACCAGTGGTACCGATCTTGGCCTCACCCTTCGCGACTTCGCGCGCCTGGTCGAGTGCGACGTGGTACGGCAGGATCAGCGGACAGGCTTCGGAGACACGCAGGCGCGAGCGCACTTCGAGTCCCGCGCGCTCCAGCTCGGCGATTTCCTCGAGCAGCGCCTTCGGACTCAAGACCACGCCGTTGCCGATGTAGCACTTCACATGGCCGTGCAGGATCCCGGACGGGATCAGCCGCAGGATGGTCTTCTTGCCGTTGATGACGAGCGTGTGGCCCGCGTTGTGGCCGCCCTGGAAGCGCACCACGCCGCTGACTCGGTCCGTCAGCAGGTCGACAATCTTCCCCTTGCCTTCGTCGCCCCACTGGGCGCCGATGACAACCACGTTCTTGCTCATGAAGTGAAATCCGGTGAAACGGTTGTAAGAGTTGTCAGCCGCGCACGAAATACAGCAGCGCGATCCCCAGCATCATGCTGACGCTGCCCGCCACCCGGAGCTGCACGTCCGGCAGGCTCGCGAACCGCAGCAGCGCCCGCTTCATGGCGCCCGGGTTCAGGAACGGCATGATGCCCTCGAGCACGAGGTACAGGGCGAACGCCGCCAGCAGGTCGGACCACTGCATGATCCGCAGGTTATCGTCTGGGCTGGTTCAGGTACTTGAAGAAGTCGCTGTCGGGGGAGATCACGAGCATGTCGCCCTCCTGCCCGATCGCGCTCCGGTAGGCCTCGAGGCTGCGATAGAAGGAATAGAACTCCGCGTTGCGCCCGTATGCCCTGGCATAGATCTCGGCGGCCTTCGCATCAGCCTGACCGCGGACGATCTGCGCGTTGCGCGTCGCCGTCGACACGACTTCGGTGCGCTTGCGATCGGCTTCGGCCCGCAGCTGTTCGTACGACTGCTGGCCTTCGGCGCGAAGCTGAGCGGCCTGCTGCCGGAAGTTCTGCGCCATGCGGTTGAACACCGATTCGCTGACCTCGCCCGGCAGGTCGATCTTCTTGACGCGGATGTCCACGAGCCCGATGCCGAGCTCCTTGCTGTTGTCGCTGACGATCTTGACCACGTCGCCCGTGAACTCGGCGCGGTCGGCCACCACCACCTGCTGGATGGTCCGCTGCGCGATGACGCCCTTGAGCGCGTCCTTCACGATGGCGCCCAGGCGGCCCGAAGCCGAATCCTCATCGCCCGCCGTGGCCTGGTAGTAGCGCCCGACGTCGTCGATGCGCCACTTCACGTAGAAGTCGATCGCGAGGATCTTGCCTTCGCTGGTCAGGAACTGCTCGGACGGATAGTTGCGGGTCAGGATCCGCTTGTCGAACTTGCGGATGTTGTTGACCATCGGCGTCATGAAATGCAGGCCGGGCTCGTAGTCCGCGCGCACGATCTCGCCGAAGCGGAACTTGATGGCGAGTTCCGTCTGCCGCACGGTGAACGCCGACATGTAGACCAGGAGCGCCGCGATCGCGGCGAGGATGACGATGAAGAAGTTGCGGCTGGCCATCAGCGGGTTCCTCGCGCGCGGGCCGGGTCCTGGGGTCCTTGCGACTGGCCGGACGGCGTCTGGGTGCGGATCGTGGTCTCGGGTGTGACGTCGCGAACGGTGACGCTGCCTTGCGGCGTGACCATGCGGTCGAGCGGCAGGTACAGCATGTTGTTGTTGCCCTTCGTGTCGACGATGACCTTCTTCGAGTTGCGGAGCACGAGCTCCACGGTCTCGAGGTACAGGCGCTCCCGGGTCACTGCCGGTGCGCGCTCGTACTCCGTGAGCAACTGCGTGAAGCGCTGCGAGCTACCCTCTGCCTCGGCGACCTTCTGTGCAAGATAGGCCTGTGCATCCTGCTCGAGACGCGACGCCTCGCCGCCTGCACGCGGCAGCAGGTCGTTGGCATACGTCTGCGCTTCAAGCGACGACCGCTCCTTGTCCTCGCGCGCCTTGATGGCGTCCTGCTGGGCGGGAGCCACCTGCTCGGGCACGCTGACGCCCTGCAGGTTCACGGTGGTCACTTCGATGCCGACTTCGTAGGCATTGAGTGTGCGCTGGATGAGGTCCTTGGTGTTGGTCGCGATCTCCTGGCGGCCCGATTCGAGCACGAGATTGAGCGTGCTGCGGCCGATGATCTCGCGGATGGCGCTTTCGCTGATTTCCTTCAGCGTCGTCTCGGGATCGCGGACATTGAACACGTACTGCAGCGGATCTGCGCGGCGGAACTGCACGTCGAGGTTGATGTCGACGAGGTTCTCGTCGGCGGTAAGCATGCGCGTCTGCTCGCTGAACCCCTCGATCGACGAGACGTTGACGATCTGCTTCGATTCGAACGGCCACGGAACATGCCAGTTCAGGCCAGGCTGCTGGGTCGCCACGTACTTGCCGAAACGCATGACCACGGCGCGCTCGGCGGCGTCGACCTGGTAAATACCGGTAAGGGCCCAGATAACGAGCAGGATGCCCGCGAGGCTGGCTGCCCCGACGCCCTTCGCGGCCGCACTGCC
>CAIUGU010000086.1 GCA_903898785.1 uncultured Pseudomonadota bacterium
CATCCCGATGGCCACGCTCGTGCAGGACACGCTGTGTGCCACGCTGTCGGGACTGTCGAAGGTCTATCGGGCTTGCGGTTATCGCGTGGGCTGGGCGGTTTTCTCCGGCGATCTCGAGCACGCACGCGACTACCTGAGCGCGCTCGAACTGCTGTCGTCGCTGCGCCTGTGCAGCAACGTGCCCGGACAGTGGGCAGTGCAGACCGCGCTTGGCGGGTACCAGAGCATCAAGGAACTCGTGCGACCGGGCGGGCGGCTCTTCGAGTCGCGCCAGGCGATCCTGGACGGCGTTGCCCGCAGCAAGTACCTGAGCCTGAAGAAGCCAATGGGCGCGCTGTACTCCTTCATCGAGGTGAAGAAGGAGGCCCTGCCTGATTTCGACGATCGCCAGTTCGCCATGGACCTGCTGGAACATCGCCATGTGCTGGTGGCGCCCGGCGTCAGCTTCAACACGCCGTACAACAACCATTTCCGCATCACGAACCTGCCGACGCACGAGGTGCTGGCAGAGGTGTTCCGGCGCATGGAAGACCTGCTCGACAGCTATGCCGCCGGCCAGCGTCCGGCCGCGAGGCCCGTCGCCGACCTGAAGGTCGTCGAACCGCAGCGACGCTGACGCCGTCGCACAGGCCCCGGGTCGTCGTCATGGACGCGCTGCATCCCGGGCTGCTGGCTGCCCTCGAAGAGGGCTTTACCGTACTCGCGCCGAACCGGCGTGCTGCTCATTCCTTGCGGCTCGCCTACGGCGGCCATTTGCTTGCTTCCGGCCAACGCGCATGGCTCACGCCCGACGTGCTGACGATGCGTGCCTGGCTGGAGCGACTGTGGTTTCGCGTGCGGCCCACGTCGCAGCGACTCCTGTCCGCCCAGCAGGTACTCGTGCTGTGGGAGCGCATCGTGTCGGAGTCGCCTGCGGCGATCCCGTTGCTGAACCCTGCGAGTGCCGCCAGGGCCGCCGCGCGATCCTGGGATCTGGCCCAGGCCTACGGCATTCCTTTGGCAGAGATCACCGCCGAGGGAGGCGATGAGGCAGAAGCATTTGCCGACTGGGCCCGGCTGTTCGAGGAGCACTGCGAGGGTCGCGGCTGGTTGCCTCCGGCGCGCATCGTCCACGAACTGACACGATGCGAGTCGCTGCCCCCGGCCAGGATCCAGCTCGCGCTCGGGCAGGAGCCGACGCCGGCCGAGCGCGCACTGCTACAGCGATTGGTCGAGCAGGGATGCCTGTTGCGCGAAGACCTGGCGCCGGGGTTGCCCGGCCGGACCCGCGTGTTTGCCGCGGCCGATGCGGACCAGGAGGTCCTCTGTTCCGCGCGGTGGGCGCGGGACCAGCTGGAGGCGGGCTGCAAGTCGATCGGGCTGGTCGTCCCGGCGTTGGCAGCACGCCGGCACGTCCTGCGTCGCGTGCTTGAGGATGTGTTCGTGCCTGCCAGTCGTCGCTCGGGCGAGGCGGGTCGCAGTGTGCCGTTCACGATCGAAGCAAGTGGCGCCCTCACCGATTTCCCGATCGTCAGCGCGGCGCTGGATATCCTCGCGCTGGTGCAGGGCGATGCCCCGAGCACGGTTGCGGGACGCGTGCTGCGCAGCCCGTTCCTGGCGGGAGTTGCGACGGAAGGATCCTCGCGTGCGCTGGCCGATGCGCGCCTGCGGTCGCAGCGGACAGAAGAGCTGGACGTCCCCGCACTGGAACGGCTCGCCGGAGCGAACGCCTGCCCGGTACTCGCGACGCACTTCGGGGCGATGCGCGCTGCCATGCCTCGCAGCGGCGAGGTGGCCACCGCCAGCGAATGGGCCGTGCGATTCCTGGCATTGTGGACTGCCGCCGGCTGGCCAGGTGATCGCGCCCTGAACAGCGCAGAACAGCAGACGCTTGCCAAGCTCAACGATGCATTGAGCGGCTTCGGCGGGCTCGATGACCTGCTCGGGAGGATCACCTTTCGGGTCGCCCTCGCACAGTTCCAGCAGTGGGTGTCGTCCACGGCGTTTGAACCCCAGACAGTATCAGCGCCCATCACGGTGGTGGACCCGGACTCGGTGTCAGGCATGCGCTTCGAAGCGCTCTGGATCATGGGATGCGAGGCCACCCGCATGCCACCGGCACCGGAGCCGGATCCCTTCTTGCCACTGCGGCTGCAGCAGCGGGCGGGCATGCCGGACGCGAGCGTCGCCGCCACCCGCGAAGGCGCCGAGCGGGAATTCTCGGCCCTGCGCGGGATCGCGGACCAGATCGTGTGCAGCTGGGCCCAGCACGTCGACGACGCCGAGCAGACCCCGAGTCCGCTGCTCGACGGACTCGAACGCTTCACGGACGCGATCGGCGCCCCCCTGACGCTCGGCGACTGGCTCCAACGTCAACAGCCGCCGCTTGACCGTCTCGACGATGTCGCCGCCCCGGCCGTGCCGACGGGGCGCACCAGCGGCGGGGCGCGGGTGGTCGAACTGCAGGCAGCGTGTGCGTTCCGCGCACAGGCCGAACTGCGTTTGGGCGCCCGTCCGCTGGAACAGGTTTCGCCGGGCATCGATGCCCGCGAGCGGGGGACCTTGCTTCACAAGGCGCTGGAAGCGTTGTGGAGCGAGTTTCGCGGTCAGGAAGGGCTGCTTGCCATCCCCGTGGATACGCTGAGCGAGCGCGTCTTCCGGACGCTGGATCGCCTGAGCGTGCCGCTGCTGCGAGGAGCCAGTCCGCATCGGGCGCGTCTGCTCGCGATCGAGGTCGAGATCGCCACCCGCAAGCTGTGCGAATTGCTGGCACTGGAGCGCGAGCGGCAGCCGTTCCGCGTGCTGGAGCGCCCGGAGTACGCCGAGACCTACTCGGCGGCCGGACTGACGCTCGACCTCAAGATCGACCGTATCGACGTCCTCGAAGGCGAGGGCGGAGAGGTGGTCATCGACTACAAGACCGGCCAGTCCTCGCAACCCTCGAAATGGTGGGGAGACCGGCCCGAGCAGCCGCAGTTGCCGCTCTACGCGGTGGCGCGCCGGGCCCGACTCGCTGCGGTGACGTTCGCACTGCTGAATGCCAGGGAGTCCGGATTCTCGGGTGTGGCCGTGCGCGACGGCATCCTGCCGGGCGTGCGGCAGGCGAAAGGAGAGTGGCAGGCGCTGCTCGACGACTGGCAGAGGGCAGTCGATGGCCTTATCGCCGGATACGCACGGGGTGATGCCCGCGTCGATCCCCTGCCGCAGGCCTGCAAGTCATGCCACCTTGCAAGCCTTTGCCGGATCCATGAGTCCCGTCGGCCCTCGCTCTCCGACGAGGAGACCCCCGCGTGAGCACCACGAACCGGCCAGCCGACGCCGCCATCCGTGAACGCGCGCTGGACCCGTCACGCAGTTTCATCGTCCAGGCGCCCGCCGGCTCGGGCAAGACGGAGCTGTTGACTCGCCGCTACCTGCGCTTGCTTGCCGCCGTGGAGCGCCCCGAAGAGATCCTTGCGATCACGTTCACGCGCAAGGCGGCGGCCGAAATGCGCGGTC
>CAIUGU010000087.1 GCA_903898785.1 uncultured Pseudomonadota bacterium
CTGGGCGAACGGGTGGTGTTTCCGATGCACCCGCGCACGCGGCAGGCCGTCGCCGGCACCGGGTGGGCGCCGGCCGCCCACGTGATGGTCGTCGAGCCGATGGGCTATCTCGACATGGTGCAGCTCGAGGCGTCGGCCCGCGTGGTGCTGACCGATTCGGGCGGCGTGCAGAAAGAGGCGTTCTGGCTCGGCGTGCCGTGCGTCACCATGCGGGATGAGACGGAGTGGGTCGAGACGCTCGCGGGTGGGCGCAACGTGCTCGCCGGCAGCGACCCGGCCGCGATTGTGGCGGCGGCGCGGGCCGCCGGGGAAGTGAAGCCGGCGAGCGTGCTCGCGGGCGAACCGCCGTCGCAGCGCATTGCGGCGGTGATTACGGAGAGACCATGGATCTGAACGGACGCAAGGTAATGCTGGTCGGCGGCGCCGGCCTGATCGGCTCGCACATCGTTGACAAGCTGATCGAGACGCCGGTCGCCGAGATCGTCGTGTTCGACAACTTCGTCCGCGGCAACAAGGACAACCTGGCGGCTGCCCTGCGCAGCCCGAAGGTCAAGTTGATCGAGGCATCGATGACCGACCGGGCCGCGCTCGACCGGGCCATGGCCGGCGTTGACGGCCTGTTCCTGCTGGCCTCGCTGTGGCTGGGCGAGTGCGTCAACGATCCGCGCAGCGCGTGGGAGGTGAACACGCTCGGCACCTGGAACGTGATCGAGGCGGCCCGCGCCCACAACGTGAAGCGCATCGTCTACTCTTCGTCCGCGTCGGTCTACGGCAACGCCGTGGTGACGCCGATGACCGAGGAGCACCCGTTCAACAACCGGACCACTTACGGGGCGACCAAGATCGCCAACGAGCAGATGTTCCGGGCCATGAACGAGCAGCACAAGCTCGCCTATGTCGGCATGCGCTACATGAACATCTACGGCGTGCGCATGGACTACGAGGGCACCTATGTCAGCGTGATCATGAAGGTGCTCGACAAGTTGTTTGCCGGCGAGCGCCCGGTGATCTTCGGCGACGGGTCGCAAGTGTATGACTTCATCTACGTGGAAGATGCGGCGGTGGCCAATGTCCTGGCCATGCAGGCGGACTGTGTCGATGAGTTCTTCAACGTCGGCATGGGCATTGGCACCTCGATCAACGACCTGGTCCTGAAGCTGATTGAACTGACCGGTTCGAGTCTTACGCCCGAGTACAAGGCCGAAGCCCAGAGCTTCGTGACCCATCGCATTGGCAGCACCGAGAAGGCCGAGCGGCTGCTGGGCTTCAGGGCCACGACCCCGCTGCATGAAGGCTTGCAGAAGGTCGTTTCCTGGCGGCTGGCGCAGCGGGGCATCCACGCATGATCTGGATCGTGCTTCCGGCGTTCAACGAAGAGCAGGCGCTGCCCAAGCTCCTGCCGAAGCTTGACGCCGCCCTGCGCTCGCACCACCGCGAGTATCGCCTCGTGGTCGTGGACGACGGCAGTTCCGATGCCACCCCGCAGATCCTCGAGGGTTTCAAGGCGACCCTGCCGTTGGACGTCGTGACCCACCCCATCAACCGCGGTCTCGGCGAAACCGAGCGTGACGGCTTCGAGTTTGTGGCCGCCCGCTGCGCGCCGGACGATGTGGTGGTCCGGGTGGAGGGCGACGACACGCACGACCCCAGCTACATCTTCGTGCTGCTCGAGAAACTGGCCTCGGGCTTCGACGTCGTGAACACTTCGCGCTTCCAGCCCGGCGGCTCGCAGCGCGGCGTCAACACCTACCGCGCGTTCATCAGCCGTTGCGCGAACCTGTTCATGAAGGTGATGTTCCCGATTCCCGGCCTGTGGGATTTCTCGTGCGGATTCCGCGCCTATCGCGGCGCGGTCGTGATCGACGCGGTCCGGGTGTTCGGTGACGACTTCGTGCAGTTGCGCGGCATGGGCTTCA
>CAIUGU010000088.1 GCA_903898785.1 uncultured Pseudomonadota bacterium
GCCAGCCTGGCGCTTGCGGCGGAGTCTGCGGCCGCGCATCTGCGCGCCAAGGGGGCGCGCTCAGGTCCGGGGTTTCAATCCCGGCATAAGCAGCTACGGCGTCGTCCAGGCTGTTCCGTGTGCTCATCGGCAGATTGTGAAATACCGAATGTTCATTCAATGTTCTCGCGAGCCATCACTTTATGGGGCGGCAGCTATCCCTTCAAGGCAGGCTTTACCTCCCAGGGAAAAGCCTTATGTTCCGGCCGTTGCCGCACTGCACACCGATATCCTCATCGTGCGGTCGGGGCACCCGCAAGCACCGAGGGTCATGTGAGAGTCATCCGCGCGAAGTTGCACGGCGTCCGCGTGACCGGTGCTGATCTGCACTATCACGGCTCCATCACGCTCGACCCCGAGTACTGCACGACGGCCGGGCTCTACCCCCTTGAGTTCGTCGAGATCTGGAACAAGAACTCCGGCGCCCGCATCACCACTTATGTGATCTTCGGCGAAGCCGGCTCGCGCTGCTGCATCCTCAACGGGGCCGCGGCGCGCACCTGCCAAGTGGGCGACGAGTTGATCATCGCCTCCCAGGAAGACGTGCAGCCGGCGCAGCTCTACGACCTCAAGCCCACCATCGTCACCTTCACGCCCAACAACGAGATCGACCAGATCCTGCACTACGAAGTGTACAAGAGTGCGGCGCGCGATTTCGATTTCCGTATCGTCGACGCCACCGCCACGAAGTCAGCCAGCGTGCACAACTACGCCAACGTCGACGTTCGTGCGATCCGCGCCGACCTGAAGGCCAAGGGCCTGTCGGATTCGGATATCGAGGCGTTTGTCTCGAAGTACCTGACGCGCTGACGCTGCGCTCGGGCGCCGGCGCTCAGCGCTGGATGCGGTACAAGAGATCCAGTGCCCGGCCGGAGCGGATGATCTCTCGCACGAACGCGAACATCGCGTTGGCGTCGATGGTGCGCAGTCCGCTGCCTTCCTTCGGCCGAGAACCCTTGTAGAGGCCTTCGCGCCACAGAAGTTCACCGGCGGGATTGACGTGTGTCGTCACCCCGTCTTCCACCTTGCGCACAAACAGGCCGTACGTCCGCTCCGATGTCGTGCCATCCCGCGCCGTGTACGCGCCGGTGAATGTCTTGTGATAGCGGTAGTCGACCGCAGAGACCTCCTCGACATGATGGTAGAAGGTCATGCTGTTCTGATCGTCCAGGTCCAGAACGCCGATTTTTCCGCCCAGGGTCTTCAGCAGTCCAAACGGCGAATCCTCGCCATAGCCGCTGAAGTTGTCCACGCCTTCGAAGCGGTGCGCATTCTTCCCGATCGCGCAGAACGAATAGATCGGATGTCCGGTCCGCACGGCGTCGGCGCGGCGCCGGCCGACCTCGGTCAAGGCGCCCATCTGCGACGGCGAAGTGCGGATGTCGAACGGAACGCCGTTGGCGAAGTCGAAGTTGAACAGCGGCAGTACAAGCGTGCCGTCGGGGCCCAGCGCGGCAAGCAAGCTTTCGAGCACGTCATTCACGCCGAACGTCTTGTCGCCGCCGCGTCGGGCGGCGACAAGCGTCCGTTTGACATCGGAATGCAGTAACAGCGTGTCGCCCCGCAAAACCCCGGACTCCCGCCACTGGGTGACGAGATGCTCCCTAGGCATTGGGCCGCGGCTCGAGGCGCAGAAGCGATCCTTCCTCAAGCCGCTCAAGGGCGGCGCGGAAGTCCTCCGTGACAAGCCCATGTTTGCGGGCAATCTCATGGACCGGCATGGTTCCGTCGGAATAGCTGAGAAGCGTCAGGATGCGATCCACCATCGTGCGCGCGTCGATCTCCCCATCTGCCGATATGCCCCCGACATTCATCGTCGGATAGAGCCCGCGCTTGCCGAGTTGCGGTTCACCGTAGGGACTCAAGTTCCGGAACGTTCCCGCGATCTCTACGGTGCGGAGAACGCTCTCGATGTCGTCGACACTCTTCACAACCGACGCGATCGACATGTACGCCTTGTCGTCGAGGGACGTGTGATAGTACGGGGGTTCGCCATAGGTGCGCGCCGTCTGTCCCATCGGGAAGTTGAACCCGGCCGAGCAATACTGGCGCTCGTCCGAGCCTTCCGTCGGATCGAATGGCCGGATCAAAGCCGCACCGCGATCGGCCCGGCTCAGCATCACCCGATCGAGCAGTGAATCGCCGCGCTTGCTCAGCTTGTACGTCAGCTGCGGATTGGGACCGCCGAGGCAGTTCAATATCGTTCCGGCGGCAAGGTACTTGCGCAAATGATCCGCCCGCAGGTGCAGGTAGCACAGGCTGCCGATGGTCTCCGGATTGAGAACGAAGCGATAGGTATAGCGCCGGCGCGGCCAGGATTTGAGCCTCTGGTACACGCCCAGCAGCGACAGCGGACCTGATAGCTCGTTGTTTCCCAACGACGGATGGCAGAGATAGGAGCTGAGGAGAATCTCTGACTTGGTCTCTCCCTCCAACACGGACTCGCCGATGGGCAAAACGCCGTCGACGAAAGCGCTGTCGATTTTCGCGTGATACAGGCCCGGCGGCAGCGCACGGCGCACGCTGTCCTTCAGACAGAATCCCCACGCCGGCTTGTAGTAGCTGGTCGCATAGGGGATGGCTTCCGGTACGTCCGGCAGGCTGTGGAGATGCGGGTCGAGCTCCTCGCGCGACAGCCTGATGTCGACAGGCGTGGCGTAGTTGAGGACGTGCAGATTGCTGTCCGCCACATCGGCAATGACGCGGCCGCTCTCGTGGGTCAGCCGGGCGGACCGCAGATGCCACTCCGGCGGCACGGTCCAATCGAAGACCCGCGTCCCGCCGGGCACCGTCAATATCGTCAGCGGCATGTGCCGCGAGACGATCTCTAGGCTCTGGTGGAGTCCCGGGCCCGTGATGCTGCGGAGGATCGGGAAGAGTTCGTCAAACAGCTTGTCGAGAAAGGCGTGATCGACCCTGGTCATGTCGCCGATCCGGTCTCGTCACCAGCCGGTGGCGATCCGCTCGACGAGTTGCTTCACCGTCGGCACGAACCCGTCCTTGTACCAAGGGTCCTGGCCAAAGCGGTAAGCGTTGTGGCCGGCGAACATCAGTTCCGCTTCCACACTGCCGTCGTGCGCGATGTTCTGAAGAGTCTTCTGGATGCAGAAGCTGCGTGGGTCCGCTTTGCGGCCGGTGGTGCCTTCCTCGTTCTGCGACCAGTTCGAGAATCCGCACGCGGACAGGCAGCCCATGCAGTCGATCTGATCCTTGCGGATGTCTTCCGCCTTCGGCGGCGTCACGTAGATCAGCGTGGAGTCGGGCGTCTTCATCGCATCCGTGAAGCCTTGCGCGATCCAGGCTTCCGCGCGGGCCTTGTCCGGCGCGGTGACGTAGACGTCCTTCTTACGGGCACCCACGCTTAATGCGGTGTCATGGGCCCCCAGGGGCTCGGTGGAGAACGCGATCTGCCGCTCGCTGCGGTGCTCAAGTTCATCCAGGTAAGCGTTATGGACGGCGGAGGAATAGAACCCCGTCGGGCTGAAGCGGTGCAGGTGCACGTCGCCGGGCTTGAGGTTCAGCAGGCGTCGC
>CAIUGU010000089.1 GCA_903898785.1 uncultured Pseudomonadota bacterium
ATCTATGCGCAGGATTTCGATCGTGACAGCAATACGATCGAGGTCTTCATCGGGCGCCTGCGCCGCAAGCTGGACCCCGACAACACGTTGAAGCCCATCGAGACGCTCCGCGGCCGGGGCTATCGTTTCCAGCTCGAACGCTCGGCCGAAAGCTGAGTCCGTTCGTCCCCCGCGACCATGCAGGTCCGCTCGCTCAGCACCCGCCTGCTGGCCTCCGTCAGCGTGCTGCTCGTCATCTTCTTCGGGCTGACCATCGTCGCGCTCGACCTCGTGTTCCGCGACATCTCCGAACGCGCGATCCTGGACCGCCTGGAAGTGCAGGTGCTGGCGCTGCTGTCGGTCTCCGAGGAAAGCATGCGCGGCGGCCTCGAGCCCGCGCCTCAGCTCGCGGAGTCGCGCTACAACAGTCCCGGCTCGGGGTTGTATGGCGAGATTCGCCGCACCGACGATGCCGCGACGTGGCGTTCCAATTCGATGGTCGGCACCGGTCTCGATTTCGGCGCGGTGCTGTCTCCCGGCCAGCGGCGCTTCGGCGTGCTGCCGCTCGCGAACGGTTCCGAGGTGCTCGCGCTCAGCCTCGGCATTGCCTGGGAGTTCCCGAACGGCTCCACGCGCAATTTCGTCTACAGCGTCGCCGAGAACCTCGACCCGTATTACGCGCAGCTCAACCGCTTGCGCGGCCAGATGTTCGGCTGGTTCACGGGGCTGATGCTGTTGCTGCTCGCGGCCCTCGCGCTCGTCTTCCGCTGGGTATTGTCACCCGTCAGGCGCGTCGCGCGCGAGATCGAGGCGATCGAGCTCGGCGACCTGTCCGGGCTCGGCACCGGTTATCCGCGCGAACTCGTCGGCGTCACGACGAACATGAATGCGTTGTTGCGCAGCGAGCGCGAGCGTCTCGCCCGGTATCGCAACACCCTCGGCAACCTCGCGCACAGTCTCAAGACGCCGCTCGCGGTCATGCGTAACCTGCTCGGGGGCGACGCGCTGCGCGACGCGCCGGTCGCGCGGCAGCTCGACGAGCAGGTCAGTCGCATGGACGATATCGTGCGCTACCAGCTCAAGCGGGCCGCGGCATCCGGAGGCACCGGCCTCGGCCAGGCACCTGTGGACGTACGGCAGACGCTGGAGTCGCTGCGCGGCGCACTCGCGAAGGTGTATGCAGATCGCGCCCTCGATCTCAGGGTGCAGGTCGAGCCGGGATGCCGCTTCATCGGCGACCAGGGCGACCTCACGGAGATCGCGGGCAACCTGCTCGACAACGCGTGCAAGTGGGCGCGTCGCGTGGTGAGCCTCACCGCCGCGCCGCTGCAGCGACCCGGTGCGAGGCACGCGGGACTGTTGCTCGTGATCGAGGACGACGGTCCCGGCATCGCGCCGGAGGCGCGCGCCCGCGTGCTGGAACGGGGTGCTCGGCTCGATGAGCGCGTGAGCGGCCAGGGCATCGGCCTCTCCGTCGTTCGCGAGCTGGCCGAAGTCAGCGGCGGCAGCGTGGCCATCGCCGAATCGCCGCTCGGCGGCGCGCGCGTCGAAGTGCAGTTGCCCGCGCCGTGAGCGAGCCTGCCTTGCGCTTCCATTATGACGAAGCGTTACCCATCACCGCCCATCGCGAGGAGATCCGCAAGGCCCTCGAGGGCCACCAGGTCGTCGTCATCTGCGGCGCCACGGGCTCGGGAAAGACGACGCAGATCCCGAAGCTGTGCCTCGAACTCGGGCGTGGCGCCAAGGGGCTGATCGGCCATACGCAGCCGCGGCGTATCGCGGCCCGTGCGATCGCAGCCCGGCTTGCAGCCGAGCTTGGTACCACCGTTGGCGGAGTCGTGGGATACCAGGTTCGTTTCACGGACCGGACCAGCCGGCAATCCCGCATCAAGGTGATGACCGACGGCATCCTGCTCAAGGAGCTGGAGCACGACCGGACGCTGCGGCGCTACGACACGCTGATCATCGACGAGGCGCACGAGCGCAGCCTCAACATCGACTTCCTGTTCGGCGTGTTGAAGCGACTCCTGCCGCGCCGTCCGGACCTCAAGCTCATCATCACGTCGGCCACCATCGATCCCGGCCGCTTTGCCGATTTCTTCGGCGGCGCACCGGTCATCGAGGTGTCGGGCCGCGGGTATCCGGTCGAGACGCGGTACCGGCCACTGCACGGCGAGGACGACGATGAGGAGTCCACGGTGCTGTCCCTGCCGGAAGGGATCCTCGAGGCCGTCAAGGAACTCGATGCCGACGTGAAGAGCAGGGCAGGCGACATCCTCGTGTTCCTGCCGGGCGAGAAGCAGATCCGCGAAGCGACGGAGATCCTCGAGAAGGCCAGGTTGCGCAACACCGAGATCCTGCCGCTGTACGCGCGGCTGTCGGCCAGCGACCAGGAGCGCATCTTCGCGCGGCACTCAATGCGGCGTGTCGTGCTGTCGACGAACGTCGCGGAAACGTCGCTGACCGTGCCGGGCATCCGCTACGTCATCGATTCCGGCCTGGCGCGCATCAGCCGCTACAGCGTGCGCGGCAAGGTGCAGCGCCTGCCGATCGAGCCGATCTCGCAGGCGAGTGCCGACCAGCGCCTGGGCCGCTGCGGTCGCGAGGCGGACGGCATCTGCATTCGCCTGTACGCGGAAGAGGACTTCGCGCAGCGACCGGCGTTCACGCCGCCGGAGGTCCTGCGCACGAACCTCGCGAGCGTGATCCTGCAAATGGCCGTGCTCGGCCTGGGCGAGCCCGAGCAGTTCCCGTTCCTCGACCAGCCCGATACGCGGCTCGTCAACGACGGCTATCGGTTGCTGCAGGAGCTGAAGGCAGTCGATGCCGAGCGGCGCGTGACCAGCCTCGGCCGGCAGATTGCGTCGCTGCCACTCGATCCCCGGCTCGCGCGCATGCTGCTGGCGGCTACGCACCACGGCTGCCTCACCGAGATGCTGATCGTCGCGGCGTTCCTGTCCGGCCAGGACCCGCGCGAACGGCCGCAGGAAGCCCAGGCCAAGGCGGACGAGTGCCACGCGAAGCTGGCCGATCCGCGCTCGGATTTCATCACGGTGCTGAACCTGTGGCGGTTGTTCAACGAGAAGCTGGAGGAGCTGTCCGGCAACCAGCTGCGCAAGTGGTGCCGCGAGAACTTCCTGTCGTACTTGCGGCTGCGCGAGTGGCAGGACCTGCACGGCCAGCTTGCCGCAGCCATCGAAGACCTGAAACTCAAGCCCGCGACGCAGCCAGCCGCCTACGCGGACCTGCACCAGGCGCTGCTGACGGGATTCCTCGGTTCCATCGGCACGCTGGATGAGCGGCGCGAGTATCTCGGTGCCCGCGGCAGTCGCTTCGTGATTGCCCCCGGAACGTCGCTGGGATCGCGGACGCCGAAGTGGGTGGTCTCCGCGAGCATGGTGGAGACGACTCGCCTGTACGCCCGAATGGTCGCGGCTGTCGAACCGGGCTGGATCGAGTCAGCCGGTTCGCACCTGCTCAAGCGAACGTATGCCGAGCCGCATTGGGTGGAGGACCGCGGCTTTGTCGCCGCGTTCGAGTCCGTCACGCTGTACGGCCTGACGCTCACGTCGCGGCGTCGCGTGAATTACGGCAACGTCGCCCCCCGCGAGGCCCGGGACCTGTTCATCCGCGAAGCGCTGGTCGAAGGACATTCGTCACTGCGCGCGCCGTTCCTCGACGCCAACCAGCGATTGAAGGTCGTCGTGGAAGGCATCGAGGCGCGCATCCGCCGTCGGGATGTGCTGGCCGACGAGCAGGCGCAATGCGACTTCTATGCCGCGCGCATCCCGGAACGCGTCAATTCCATTCCGACGTTCGATCGCTGGTGGCGGGAAGTAAAGTCGCAGGCGCCGCAGCTGCTCGACATGTCGCTCAAGGACCTCATGCAGCGCGAGGTGCCCGAGGCCAGCGACGACGCCTACCCGGGCACGCTCGACATCGGCAGCAACAGGCTGCCGCTCACGTATCGCTTCGAACCCGGCGCTGCGGACGACGGCGTCACGTTGACCGTGCCGCTGCCGCTGCTCGGGGGTGTCTCGGCGGGACAGGTGGCCTGGCTGGTGCCCGGCATGCGCCTGGAGAAGATCACGGCGTTGCTGCGTGCGCTGCCGAAGGCGCTGCGAAAGTCGTTCGTGCCGGTGCCGGAGCATGCGGCCGAATGCCTGGCCGAAGTGACGGCACGGCCGGCGGCCGACTTCTTCGAGTCGATGGCAGCCTGGATTACCAGGCGGGGCGGCCAGGCAGCGACGAAGGAAGAAATCGCGGCGTTGCCGTTGCCGGACTACCTGCAGATGAACCTCAGCGTCATCGATCTCGAAGGCAAGCGGTTGGCCGCAGGTCGCGACCTGCAGCAGTTGCGCCGCCAGTTGCGCGCGGGCGCGGCTTCGCCGGTCAAGCAAGCCGCTGCTGCCGCGTCGGGGCTGCGGCGCGAATGGGACTTCGGCGACGTGCCGGCAGAGCGGCAGGTCGAGCGGGGCGGATTGCGGTTCACCGTCTATCCGGCGATCACGGACGCCGGAGAAGGCGTGGAACTCGTCGAACTCGATTCCGCGATGCTGGCAGAGCATGAGACCCGCAAGGGTGTGTGGCGCCTCTTGCTGCTCGGGTTGGCTCAGCAGGTGCGGTTTGCGCGCAAGCGCTTTGCGGATCGCAATGAACTCGCCTTGCTGGCGGCAGTCGCCCTTCCGGACGTGCGGATTGCCGACCGCCTGGCCGACCGCGTCATCCTCGATGCCTTCCTGCCGGACGACGTGGCAACGCCGCGATCCCGGGCGCAGTTCGAGGCGGCGGTCGCGGGTGGACGCGATCGCTTCGCGCAGGCGCTCGACCGGCTCGAGGCGCGTGCGCTTGAGATGCTGGGCGAGCTCAAGAACGTCCGGCAAAAGCTCCGCGCCTTGTCGGGTCCGGCATGCAAGGCGGCCGTGGCCGACATCGAGCAGCAGCTCGCGGGGCTCTTCGCCAAGGATTTCCTCGAGCGCACGCCGCAGCCGCGCCTGACCCAGTATCCCCGCTACCTGAAGGCCCTCGGCAGGCGCCTCGACCGCCTGCCGGCGGGAGTCGCCCGCGATGCGGAACTGATGCGCACGGTCGAGCCTTTCATCCGCGAATGGCAGGGGTTGCGGCTGGCGGCGGGAGGCCCGTTGCGGGCCGAGTTGCTGCCCGAACTGTCGGCCCTGCGCTGGATGATCGAGGAATTCCGGGTCTCCCTGTTTGCGCAGGACCTGCGGACCGCCGTGCCCGTTTCGCCGCAGCGGATGGTGGCGCAGCTGGCCAAGGCGCGACTTGAGGCAACTGGGAACCAGTAGTTTTGCGGTGCGATGGCGGGATGGTACGATGAATTTATGACGCGAAACTCCCATCTCATCGATTGGCACCCGGCCAGCTGGCATGACCGGCCGGCCACCCAGCAGCCCACTTATGCGGATCCCGAGGCCCTGTCGGCTGCGGTCGGTGCCCTGTCGCGCCTGCCGCCGCTCGTGGTGTCGTGGGAGATCGACGCGCTGAAGGAGCAAATTGCCAGCGCACAGCGCGGCGAGCGCTTCGTGCTCCAGGGCGGCGATTGCGCCGAGTCCTTCGAGGACTGCCAGTCCGAGGACATCGTCAAGAAGCTCAAGATCCTGCTGCAGATGAGCCTCGTGCTCATGCACGGCATGAAGAAGCCCGTGGTCCGCATCGGCCGCATGGCAGGCCAGTACGCCAAGCCGCGGTCGGCCGATACCGAGACGCGCGACGGCGTGACGCTGCCGAGCTATCGCGGCGACATCGTCAACCGCCCCGGCTTCACGCTGGAGGATCGCGAGCCGGATCCGCAGTTGCTGCTGCGGGGCTACGAGCGCGCCGCGCTCACGCTGAATTTCGTCCGGTCGCTGATCGACGGCGGTTTTGCAGACCTGCATCACCCCGAGTACTGGAACCTCGACTTCGTGCGCCACTCGCCGCAGTGGCAGGCGTACGAGAAGATCGTGAACTCGATTTCGGATGCGCTCGATTTCTTCGAGGCCGCCAACGGCAGTCCGATGCACGAGTCGAACCGCATCGACTTCTATGCCAGCCACGAAGGCCTGCACCTGCTGTACGAGCAGGCGCAGACGCGTTACATCGAACGGTCGAAGCGCTGGTACAACCTGTCGACGCACATGCCGTGGATCGGCATGCGCACGGCGGCGCTCGACGGCGCGCACGTGGAGTTCTTCCGCGGCATCGCGAACCCGATGGGCATCAAGGTCGGTCCGTCGATGAGCACGGAGTGGGTCCAGCAGCTGGTCGCGAAGCTCAATCCGAACAACGAGCCGGGCCGCATCACGCTGATCCATCGCATGGGTGCGAAGGAAATCGACAAGCGCCTGCCGGGACTGATCCAGGCGGTCCGCTCGACGGGCAGCCCGGTGCTGTGGATCTGCGATCCCATGCACGGCAACACCGAGACGGCGACCTCCGGCCTCAAGACGCGGCGCTTCGAGAACATCGTGTCCGAGCTGGAGGCGGCGTTCCGCATCCATCGCGACCAGGGCTCGATCCTGGGCGGCGTGCACTTCGAGCTGACCGGCGATGACGTGACCGAGTGCACTGGCGGTGCCAGGGGCCTCACGGATGCGGATCTCGCGCGCGCTTACAAGTCGCAGGTGGATCCGCGCCTCAACTACGAACAGGCGCTGGAACTCGCGATGCGGCTGTCGGGCCTCTATCCGCCGAAGCCACACGGCCCGTCCGTCGGACGCTAGTCAGCGCCCCCGGCCCGCGAAGAGGCGTCCGATTTCCTCGGCCGGCGCCGTGCGGTGTTGTCCCGGCGGCAGCGCCGCGATCGACCACGGCCCCACGGACCAGCGGATGAGCCTGAGCGTCGGGTGGCCGACGGCCGCCGTCATGCGGCGCACCTGGCGATTGCGTCCTTCCCTGATCGTGAGCTTGAGCCAGGCCGTCGGAATGGCGGCCCGCTTGCGAATCGGAGGGTCCCGCGGCCAGAGCCATTCGGGTTCGTCAACGCGCTCTGCCTCGGCCGGCTGGGTCTGTCCGTCGTTCAATGCGACGCCGCGGCGCAAGCTTGCAAGCGCCGCCTCATCCGGTACGTTCTCCACCTGGACGAAGTAGGTTTTCGGCAGCTTCCAGCGCGGATGGCTGAGCCGTGCCTGCAAGGGGCCGTCATCGGTCAGCAGCAGCAGGCCCTCGCTGTCGTAATCGAGGCGGCCAGCGGGATGGAAGCCCGGCAGATGCAGGAAATCGCGTAAAGTCCGTCGCTCGTCTTCCTTCGCGAAGCGGGTCAGGACCTCGAACGGTTTGTTGAATAGCACCAGCGACATAAGTATCCAGGGTTTCGTCCAGTCCACGATGTCAGCCGCCGCGTCCCAATTCAAGCCGGAAGTATTCGACCCCGGCTGCCGCCAGTGTCCGCGGCTCGCCACCTTCCTGGAAGCAGGCCGGCGTGACCATCCCGGGTATCACTGTGCGCCGGTCGCGCCGTTCGGCGATCCGGCGGCGCGCCTGCTCGTCGTGGGACTGGCACCGGGCTTTCATGGCGCGAACGCGTCCGGGCGTCCGTTCACGGGGGATCATGCCGGCCTGATCCTGTACCGCACTTTGCATCGATTCGGCTTCGCAACCCGCCCGGAATCGCTGTCGGCCGACGACGGACTCGAGCTGCGCGACTGCCGGATCACCAATGCGGTGAAGTGCGTGCCCCCGCATAACAAGCCGCTGCCGGGCGAGATCAAGGAATGCAATGCCTACCTGCGGAACGAACTGCACGGCCTCGCGGCCGGCAGCGTGATCCTGTCGCTCGGGTTGATCTCGCACAATGCGGTGCTACGGGCGCTTGCGCTGAAGCCGTCGGCCTTTGCATTTGCCCATGGCGCCGAGCACGGCTTGCCCGGCGGCCACGTGCTGCTCGATTCGTATCACTGCAGCCGCTACAACACGAATACCCGCCGCCTGACGGAGGACATGTTCACGGCCGTGTTCGCCCGGGCGCGTGCACTCCTGGATGGCGGTTGAGGGGGCGGCAACGTGTCCGGGTTCGATTCCAAGGCCTTCCTCGCCACGCTGACCACGCGGCCCGGCGTGTATCGCATGATGTCGGTCAAGGGCGAGATCATGTACGTCGGCAAGGCGCGCAACCTCAAGTCACGCGTCGGCAGCTATTTCGCCGGCAAGGGGCTGAACGCCAAGACGATGGCAATGGTGGAGCAGATCGCGGCCATCGAGGTCACGGCCACCGCCTCCGACACCGAGGCGCTGCTGCTCGAGTTCAACCTCATCAAGCAGCATCGGCCCCGTTACAACATCTCGCTGCGCGACGACAAGACTTTCCCGTTCCTGTACCTGTCGACGCAGCAACCCTTTCCGCGCCTGTCGTTCTACCGCGGCAGCCGCAAGATGCCGGGACGCTTCTTCGGTCCCTATCCCAGGGCGCGCGCGACGCGCGAAACGCAGCTGCTGCTGCAGAAGCTGTTCAAGCTGCGCACGTGCGAGGACACCTTCTTCGCGAACCGCACGCGACCCTGCCTGCAGTACCAGATCAAGCGCTGCTCCGGACCCTGTGTCGGCCTCGTTGACGAACGCAGCTACGGGCAGGATGTGCAGGACGCCATCGCCGTGCTCGAGGGCCGCGATCGCGAGTTGCGCGACGACCTGGCGGCACGCATGGAGGTTGCTGCCGCAAACCTCGAGTTCGAGAAGGCGGCGCGGTTGCGCGACCAGGTGTCCGCGATCAAGGAGATCCAGGCCAGCCAGTCGATGACGCGGCTCGCAGAGCAGGACATCGACGCGGTGGCGCTGGTGTCGGAAGGAGGGCGCCATTGCGTCGCGGTCGTCTACCTGCGCGGTGGCCGCAACCTCGGCAGCACCAGTTACTTCCCCCGGGCAGGGCTGGCGGAATCCGGTGAACTGCTCAGTGCGTTCCTGGCGCAGTACTACCTGACGCGCGAGGTGCCGAGCGAGATCCTGGTCAGCGAAGAGATCGAGGATGCCGACGTGCTGGAGCAGGCGTTCTCCGAGCGGGCGGGCAGGGCGGTGGCGATCCGTCCGCGCGTTCGCGGCGTGCGGGCCCGCTGGCTGGAGATGGCGAGGTCCAATGCCGAGCTGGGCTTGCGGATGCGTGAAGCCAATGCCGCGACGGTCGCCGAGCAGCTGGCGGGCATCGCCACCGCGCTGGGGATGGCTGGGTCCCCGCGCCGGATCGAGTGCTTCGACGTCAGCCACACGATGGGCGAATCGACGGTGGCCTCCTGTGTGGTGTGCGGACCCGAAGGACCGATCAAGAGCGACTATCGCCGCTTCAATATCGAGGGAGTGGCCGCAGGCGACGACTACGGCGCCATGCGGCAGGCGCTGGAGCGCCGCTACTCGTGGCTGAAGCGCGAGGAAGCCGTCCTGCCGGACCTGCTGCTGATCGACGGCGGACCGGGCCAGCTCGCCCAGGCCGAAGCAGTGCTGGCCGAACTCGGGATCAGCGGCATGACGCTGGTCGGCGTCGCGAAGGGAGCGGACCGCCGCGTCGGCCAGGAGCGGCTTTTCTTGGCGGGGCAGGAGGTGCCTACTATACTGCCGGCTGATTCCCCAGCATTGCATCTCATCCAGCGGATTCGCGACGAGGCCCATCGCTTTGCGATCACCGGACATCGACAGCGGCGCGCCAAGGCCAGGACCGAATCCATCCTCGAGACCGTCAGCGGCCTCGGGCCCACCAAGCGTCGCGAGCTATTGCGCCAGTTCGGCGGGCTCCAGGGCGTCACGCGCGCCAGCGTCGAGGACCTCGCGAAAGTGCGCGGCATCAGCACGCAGCTCGCGGAGCAGGTCTATGCGACGCTGCATCCGGGGGCTTGAGGGGCTGGCGTGACGTTCCCGATCGCAAACATCCTGACCATGGCGCGGATCGTGATGATCCCGCTCGTCGTCATCCTGTTCTACTTGCCTTATTCATGGTCCGCACCGGCGGCGGGCCTCGTTTTCGGCCTGGCCGCGATAACCGATTCGCTCGATGGCTACCTCGCTCGCCGCCTCGGGCAGACGTCCGCGCTCGGCGCGTTCCTCGATCCCGTTGCGGACAAGCTGATGGTGGCGGTGGCGCTGGTGCTGGTCGCTAGCGGCGATCCGCGCTGGTTCATCGTGGTCTCCGCGATCATCATCATCGGCCGCGAGATCACGGTGTCTGCGTTGCGGGAGTGGATGGCGGAAATCGGCGCGCGTGCGAAGGTCGCCGTGTCGAACATGGGCAAGTGGAAGACGATCTTCCAGATGGTCGGTTTGTCGTTCCTGCTGTACCGGGACGACCTGTTCGGCCTGCCGATCTACCTGCTAGGCATCATTGCAACCGTTGCGGCTGCTGCATTGACGCTGTCGTCGATGATTGCGTACCTGCGAGCGGCCTGGCCGGACCTCATGCGGTCGCGGTCGCAATAAGCAAAATAACGGGGCAGTTCCGGATTCTTGCCTTGACACTGAGTGGTCAGGACATAGAATATCGCCGCCTTCCAAAGGCCTGCGGGAATAGCTCAGTTGGTAGAGCGCAACCTTGCCAAGGTTGAGGTCGCGAGTTCGAGTCTCGTTTCCCGCTCCATCCCTTGGAGTTCCCTCTACTGGCCCTCCTACTGGCGTCGTGGCGGAGTGGTTACGCAGCGGCCTGCAAAGCCGTGAACGCCGGTTCGATTCCGGCCGACGCCTCCATTCCTCACTGCCGCCCGTCCTGACGTTCCGTGTTCTCCATAGAGGACCATCCGCAGTTCGACGCCGCCCTTGCGCAAGCGAGCGAGGAGAGCGGTCTGGCGGAGTACTTCCGTCCCCTGGTCCTGCCGCTGTTCAACATGCCCTTGTCGCAGTGGCCGGGATGCTGTGCGGGCAACTGCCTGCCTTGTGCCCAGACGCTGGTGGCCGTGGCGGTCAGGACCTACAGCCTGCTGGCCACGGAACCGCGACAGGCTTGAAGAGCTGGTGCCCGGAGCCGGGGTCGAACCGGCACGGAGTTGCCTCCGAGGGATTTTAAGTCCCTTGCGTCTACCAATTTCGCCATCCGGGCAGTCCGCGGGCGCGAATTGTATGCCGCTTTCAGTCGTCCATGTCGCCAGCAGGGCACACTATTCATGGACTTAAGGGGGCCGCAGCGCTTCATCTGCTAGACTCCCGGCGCGTCGGAAACAGGGGCCATTCGGCAGCAAACCAATTTGTCGCGTCAGATATCAGCATCCGTCGCCACTGCCCGGGACGCGCTTCTGGAAGCCCGGGCGATCGAACTCTGGCGCGGCGAGCACCATCTCCTGCGCGGGGTGTCTTTCAGCCTGCCTCCCGGGGAGCTCCTGCAGCTCACGGGCGAGAACGGCGCCGGCAAGACCAGCCTGCTCCGGGTCGTGTGCGGCCTGCTGCCCGCGGAGTCGGGCGACATCCTCTGGCGCGGCGTTTCCATCCGTGAAGGGCGCGATGCGTACCACCGCGATCTGATGTACCTCGCACACCTCAATGCGCTGAAGCTCGACCTGACCGCCGATGAGAACCTGAAGGCCGGCGTGGGCTTGCGTCGGGACACCACGCGCGCCGAGCGGGAAGGCGTCCTCTCGGACCTGGGCGTGGCCCGCTGCGCCGACCTGCCGGCACGCGTCCTGTCGGCCGGCCAGCGTCGCCGGGTCGCCTTCGCCCGCGTGCTGCTGTCCAGGGCACCACTGTGGATTCTCGACGAGCCGACGACCAACCTCGATGCCGGCGGCGTGGCGCTCATCGAAAGGCTGATCAGGGAGCACCTCGCGGCGGGCGGCTCCGTGCTCACCGCCGCCCACCATGGCCTGCTCGCAGGCCATCCTAGCGCCCGCCAGTTGGCGCTGGCCGCATGAGTCGCGTGACGGACGCGCCTGGACTCTGGTCGCTGGCCGGTCGGGTCCTCGGTCGGGAGCTGACGCTCGCGGGGCGACATTGGGACCAGGTGGCGCAGCCCCTCCTGTTCTACGTCATCGTCGTGACGCTGTTTCCGCTTGCGATCAGCCCTGATCTGGCCCGGTTGCGGGAGATCGCGCCCGGTGTGGTGTGGGTGGCCGCGATGCTATCCTGCCTGCTGGCCCTCGAGTCGCTGTTCCGCCCCGATGTCGAGGACGGAACGATGGAACAATGGGTGCTGTCTGAACAGCCATTGGCGTGGATGCTGCTGATGAAGACAGTAGCCCACTGGCTGGTGTCCGGCCTGCCGCTCGTCATCCTGTCGCCGCTCCTCGGCACCGGGCTCGGCGTGCCGGTGTCCGCCTGGCCGGTATTGATGGCGTCGCTGGCGCTCGGGACGGCCGCCCTCAGCATGCTGGGCGCGATCGGTGCGGCACTGACCGTCGGGGTGCGCCGGGGCAACGTGCTGCTGGCGCTCCTGGTACTGCCGCTTGAAGTGCCGGTGCTGATCTTCGGCGCCCGTGCGGTCAGCCTGGGGATGACGGGGGAAGCGGTGGCCGGGCCGCTCAATCTGCTGGCGGCCATCCTGGTGCTCGCGATCAGCCTGGGTCCGATGGCGATGGCGGCAGCGATCCGTATAGGGGTTGAGTCCTGACATGAACTGGACGTGGTTTCACAAGTTTGCGTCGCCGCCGCATGCGTATCGCCTGCTCGGGACGATGCGGCCGTGGCTGTTCTGGCCGGCGCTCGCCATGATGCTGTGGGCCCTCTACAACGGCCTGTTCGTCGCTCCGACGGACTACCAGCAGGGCGACTCGTTCCGGATCATGTACGTGCACGTGCCGAGTGCGTCCATGTCCCTCATGGTCTACAGCATGATGGCGATCGCCGCCGGCATCGGCATCATCTGGCGCATGAAGCTGGCACACGCCGTGGCCGCCGGGTGTGCCGTGATCGGCGCCTGGTTCACCGTGCTCGCCCTCGTGACGGGGGCCATCTGGGGCAAGCCGATGTGGGGCGCCTGGTGGGCGTGGGATCCGCGGCTGACGTCGGAACTGATCCTGCTGTTCCTGTACCTGGGATACATGGCGCTGCGGGCGTCCTACGACGACGTCCAGCGCGCCGACCGGGCGAGCGGCATCCTCGCGGTCGTCGGCATCGTCAACGTGCCGATCGTCAAGTACTCGGTGGAGTGGTGGAACAGCCTGCACCAGGGTTCCAGCCTGTCGCTGACCGGCAGTTCGGCCATCCATCCGTCGATGCTGCCGCCGCTGCTCGTCATGATGCTGGGCTTCCTGCTCTTCTTCGGTGCGATACTGTGCGACCGCGTCCGGGCCGAGATCCTGAGCCGCGAACGCAATGCCGGATGGCTTATAGAAGCAGCTTGAAATCATGAACTTAGGCGACATTCTTGGTATGGATAAGTACGCGGGATACCTGGTGTCCTGCGTGGCGCTGACCGCCGTTGTCCTCATCGGCAATGCATGGCTCGCGCGCCGGGCGCTGTCGCAGGCCCAGATCAAGGCCCGCCGGCGCACGGCAGCCAGCAGGAGCGAGTCATGACTCCCCGGCGCCGTCGCATGGTCCTGGTCGGGCTGATCGTCGTGGGCGTGGGCGCTGCCGTGGCCTTCGCGCTGAACGCCTTCCAGGAGAACCTGCTGTATTTCTACAGCACGTCGGACGTGGTCAGCGGCAAGGCCCCGGTCGACCGCACCATCCGCATTGGCGGCATGGTGACCCAGGGCAGCGTCCAGCGTGAGCCGGGCAGCCTCGAAGTCCGCTTCGTGCTCACCGATTACGCCAAGGACGTCACCGTCAGTTACTCCGGCGTGCTGCCCGACCTGTTCCGCGAGGGGCAGGGGGTGGTGGCGCGCGGCAAGCTCGTCGGCGACAACCTGTTCGTCGCCGAGGAAGTCCTTGCCAAGCACGATGAAAAATACATGCCGCCCGAAGTTGCGGACAGCCTGAAGCAGCAGCATGCCGGCCAGAAGCCGAGCGACGTGCCGCTGCCTTCCACTGCGGCCACGAACTGACAGGGCACCCCCATGATCGCCGAACTTGGACAATTCGCACTCGTACTGGCGTTTTGCCTGTGCCTGCCGCAGGCGTTCTTCGGTCTCGTCGGCGCCCACAAGGGCAAGGTGCAGTGGATGCAGGCGGCGCGGCCTGCCGTCGCCGGGCAGTTCGTCTTCACGCTGCTGTCGTTCGGGTGCCTCGCGTACGCCTTCTACGTCAACGATTTTTCGGTGCTGTACGTCGCCTCGAACTCCAACTCCGAGCTGCCGACCTTCTACCGCTTCGCGGCAGTGTGGGGGGCGCATGAGGGTTCGCTGCTGCTGTGGCTGCTGGTGACCGCGACGTGGTCCGTCGCGCTGGCTGCGTTCAGCAAGCAATTGCCACTCGCCTTTTCCAGTCGCGTCTTCGGCGTGCTCGGTATCGTCAGCGCCGGCTTCGCTCTTTTCATCCTGACGACGTCGAATCCGTTCGAGCGTCTCATCCCGGCGGCGGCCGACGGCCGCGACCTCAATCCGCTACTGCAGGACTTTGGCCTCGCGGTGCACCCGCCGATCCTGTACATCGGCTGGCTCGGTTTCGCGATTCCGTTCGCTTTCGCGGTGGCTGCGTTGCTCGAAGGCCGGCTCGATGTGGCCTGGGCACGCTGGGTGAGGCCGTGGACGACGCTGGCGTGGGCGTTCCTCACGGTCGGCATCGCGCTAGGCAGCTGGTGGGCGTACTACGAGCTCGGCTGGGGCGGTTGGTGGTTCTGGGATCCGGTGGAGAACGCGTCATTCATGCCGTGGCTGCTCGGTACCGCGCTGATTCATTCGCTCGCGGTCACGGAGAAGCGCGGCCTGTTCCGGAGCTGGACGGTGCTGCTTGCGATCTCGGCATTCTCGCTTGCGCTGCTCGGCGGCTTCCTCGTGCGCTCGGGCGTGCTGGTATCCGTGCATGCGTTTGCATCCGACCCGAACCGCGGCTTGTTCATCCTCGGGTTCCTGCTCCTCTGCATCGGCGGGTCGCTCGGCCTGTACGCGTGGCGCGCACCGTCGTTCAAGTCCGATGCTGGCTTCGCCATGGTGTCGCGGGAATCGTTCCTGCTGCTCAACAACGTGATGCTGGTGGCGGCCGCCGGCCTGATCCTAGTCGGCACGCTGTATCCGCTGTTCCTCGAGGCGCTCGACATGGGTCGAATTTCCGTAGGGCCGCCGTACTTCGCCACGGTGTTCGTCATCCCGATGCTGCCCTTGGTGTTCCTGCTGGCCGTCGGCATGCACGCGTCGTGGAAACGCGCGCGGCTCGAGAACGTCAAGGTGCCGCTGCTCATCGCGCTGGCTGTCGCCGCCGTCGTCGGCATCGCCTTTCCCTGGGCTGCCTACGGCACGCCCGGGATCATGACGGTGCTGGGTATGGTAGCCGGCCTCTGGGTCATCGCATCGAGCCTCATCGAGCCGGTCTCGCGACTCAAGGGCGGGCACAGCCTGTCGCCGTCGGTGCTCGGCATGAGCATCGCGCACCTCGGCCTCGGGCTTTTCGTCATTGGCGTGACCGGCGTCGAGTCGTACAAGATCGAGCGCGACCTCGGCCTGAAACCCGGCGAGAGCGCCAATGTCGCGGGCTATGACTTCAGGTTCGACAGCGCGCGCGACCTGCGTGGCCCGAATTTCGACGCGGTCGAAGCGGAGGTGACCGTCCTCAAGGACGGCGAGACGGTCACGGTGCTGCATCCGCAGAAGCGCGTCTATCGCGTCCAGACCAATCCGATGAGCGAGGCCGGCATCGACGCCGGCATTGGCCGGGACCTGTTTGTCGCACTGGGCGAACCGCTGGGGGAGGACGCCTGGAGCATGCGGTTGCAGTTCAAGCCGCTCGTGCGCTTCATCTGGGGCGGGTGTCTCGTCATGGCGTTCGGTGGCTTGCTGGCGACGACCGATCGCCGCTACCGCGCGCGCGCCACCCAAGCAGCGACGGTGCCGGCTTCCGGCGCCGCCGCATCGGTTTGAGGAGCCAACTATGTGGCGTTATCTGTTGCCTGGTGCCGTCTTCCTGGTGCTCTGCGGTTTTTTCATCGCGGGGCTGTACCGCGACCCGACGCTCGTGCCGTCGCCCCTGATCGGCAAGCCGGCGCCCGCGTTCTCGCTGCCGAAGGTCGAGAACGTCGCCGAGACCGTCTCGCTCGACGATTACAAGGGACAGGTGTTCGTGCTGAATGTCTGGGGCACGTGGTGCGTTGCCTGCCGCCAGGAGCACGAGATGTTGCTCGAGATCGAGCGTAGCGGCGTCGTGCCGCTCGTGGGCCTGAACTGGAAGGACGATCTCACGCAGGCCCAGCAATGGCTGGCGCAGCTCGGCAATCCCTACACTGCGTCCGCCTTCGATGAAGAGGGCCGCGTGGGCATCGACTTCGGGGTATATGGCGCACCGGAAACCTTCCTCGTGGATGGCAACGGCCAGATCATTTTCAAGTACATCTCGCCGATGACGCGCGAAGTCTGGGAGAAGGAGTTCCTGCCGCGTATCCAGTCCGCACGGCAGGGCAGG
>CAIUGU010000090.1 GCA_903898785.1 uncultured Pseudomonadota bacterium
CGGCATCCTGCGCGTCGATGGCCTTGAGGGCTTGCGTCGCCGTGTCGCGCAGCAATACGGCAAAGCGGTTGAACTCGGCGCGGTTCGCGGCGATGCGTTCACTGATTTCCTTCGTACCCAGGTAGCCCAACTTCTCGGGTGGCGCTTCGGCCGCCACTACCGGGCGGCCGTCAATGAGCAGCACATTGGCGGCTTCCGCCAATGTCACGGCATGGCGCTTCACTGCCGCCCATTCCTCGGGCGTCCGCGGCTGGCGCTTTTCCTCACCCGCGGCGGAGTAGACCGTTTCCACGGACTGCCACAGCGCGTCCGCGGAGGGGTCGACGAGGTGCAGCATCACGTCCTGGACAGTGGCCACGGGCGCGAAGGCAGGGGCAGGCGGTGGCGGGACCATCGCCGTGTCCGGGCGCGAACAGGCCGCAAGCGCGAGCAGCACCGACAACGAAGGCGCGTTGCGTAGCAGCGCTGCTAACCCGCCGGAAAACATCGAGATCGGCATGGCTCTGTCCTGCTCATCAAGAATCCGTCGGTCCCTGATCAACCAATACGCACCCGAGAGGACGATCCTCACGTCGACGTCGCCGGCACTTCTCCGTTTGCAAGGGCCACGAGGACCTGGCCGTACCGTTCAAGCTTTACCTTGCCGATACCGGTGATGTCCGCCAACTCGTCCGGGCCCGTGGGGCAGCGTCTTGCGATCTCGGCCAGCGTGGCGTCATGCAAAATGACGTAGGCGGGGACATCCTGGCGACGGGCTTCCTCCAGCCGCCATGCCTTGAGGCGAGCGAGCCGCGCCTGATCCGGCAGTGTCTCTGCCACCGGCACCGCGGCTGCCCGCTTGCGACTGGCCTTGACGCGCTTGCGTTCGACAGCGCGTCGCATCTCCACTTTGACTTCACCGCGAAGCACAGGGCGCGCCGCCTCCGTCAGCCTGAGTGCGCCGTAACTCGCGTGATCAACGCGCGCGAGTCCCATCGCGACCAGCTGCCTGAACACATTGCGCCAGTCGGCTTCGGGCAGGTCGGCACCGATCCCGAAGACGCCGAGGTTCTGGTGATCCCAGCGACGCACGCGCTCGCTGTCCTTGCCACGGAGTACATCGATGACGTGCATCGCGCCGAATCGCTGCTCGGTGCGATAAATCGCGGACAGCGCCTTCTGCGCTGCAGCCGACGCGTCCCATGTCTGCGGCGGCGTCAGGCAGGTATCGCAATTGCCGCACGGCGCACTCGCTTCGCCGAAGTAGTCGAGTAGCAGCACGCGGCGACAGCCGGCGGTCTCGCAGAGCCCGAGCAGCGAATCGAGCTTCGCGCTCGACACGCGCTTGTAGGATTCATCCGCCTCGGAGCTGTCGATCATGCGCCGCTGCTGCACGACATCGCCGAGCCCGTACGTCATCCACGCATCGGCGGGCAAACCGTCGCGCCCTGCCCGTCCCGTTTCCTGGTAGTAGCCCTCGATGCTCTTCGGCAGGTCGAGATGCGCGACGAACCGGACGTCGGGTTTGTCGATGCCCATGCCGAAGGCGATGGTCGCGACGACGACGATGCCGTCCTCGCGCTGGAAGCGGGTCTGGTTTGCGCTGCGCTCGGCCGTGTCCATGCCCGCGTGATACGGCAACGCCGCGACACCGTGCTCGGCCAGCCACTCCGCGGTCTCTTCGACCCGCTTGCGCGACAGGCAGTAGACGATGCCCGCCTCGCCGTCGTGCTCGGCCTTGATGAAGGACAGCAGCTGCGCCCGCGCATCGGCCTTGTCGATGATCGTGTAGCGGATGTTGGGCCGGTCGAAGCTCGAAACAAACACGCGAGCGGTATGGAGACCCAGGCGCGTGATGATCTCGGCACGCGTCTGCGGATCCGCCGTCGCGGTCAGCGCAATTCGCGGCACGTCGGGAAAGCGTTCGTGCAATACCGACAGCTGCAGGTAGTCAGGACGGAAGTCGTGACCCCACTGCGAGACGCAGTGCGCCTCGTCGATGGCGAACAGTGCGATCGGCGCGCCTGCCAGCAGGTCCAGGCAACGGGCCGTCGCCAGCCGCTCGGGCGCGATGTACAGAAGATCGAGTTGGCCGCGGCTGAACGCGCGTTCGGTTTCGCGTGCGGCTTGCGCGTCGAGCGTCGAGTTCAGGAACGCCGCGCGAATGCCGACCTGCGTCAGCGCCGCCACCTGGTCCTGCATCAGCGCGATGAGCGGCGAGACGACCACGGCGGTTCCCGGCCGCAGCAGCGCCGGAATCTGGTAGCACAGCGACTTGCCGCCGCCCGTCGGCATCAACACAAGCGCATCGCCACCTTGCGTCACATGGTCGATGATGTCCCGCTGCGCGCCGCGGAACGCGGGAAAGCCGAACGTGGAACGCAGGACGTCGAGGGCGGGATCGGCAGGCGGCATCAGTACGACAGGCAGGCACTTCAAGGGCCGCCAAGACTACGCGACGCGACCGGCGGTAGATAGACGCAAAACGGGTCTATCTCTCCACTTATCCGCTGGTCCGGCCGCTGCCCCTCACCTGCCGAACTGCGACGGCACCTGCGGCAGGGCGTCGATGAAATCCGTCATCCGCTTGCGCATGGCCTGGGTAGGCAGGCGACCCGCGCCGCCGCCCAGGTTGTCGAGCATGTTCTTCGCCTGGCTGGTCGACGGCGTCACGACCGTGACGGCCGGGTGGCTGATGACGTACTTGATGAAGAACTGCGCCCAGGTCTTCGCGTCGAACTCGGCGGCCCACTCAGGGAGAGGGCGGTCGCCGACGCGGCGGAACAGACTGGTGCGACCGAACGGCAGATAGGCCAGCACGCCGATCTTGCGCTCGAGGGCGAGCGGCAGGAACTTCTCTTCCACATCGCGGTTGTCGATGGCGTAGTCGAGGCCGACGAAGTCGAGCGGCTCGGTGCGCATCGCCTGCTCGATCAGCGGGTACTGGTCGGGGAACGTGGTCGTCACGCCGATGTACTTGATGCGACCCTGTGCCTTCAGTTCCTTGAGGATCGGCAACTGCGTGGCGACATCGCCCATGTTGTGGACCTGGATCAGGTCGATCTTGTCGACGCCGAAGCGCTTGAACGACTGCTCGATCTGCGCCCGCGCCGCGGCGGGATCGGCGGCGCCACCCCCGCGACCGGCGACGTTGACCTTCGTCGCGATGAACAGCCGCTTGTTGATGCCGATTTCCTGAGCGATGCGGCCGGCCACTTCCTCGGCGGAGCCGTAACCGGGCGCGGTGTCGAATACGCGGCCGCCGTTGTCGACCATGGTCCGCAGGACTTCCGTGAGCTTGGCGATGTCATCGGAACCCGCCACCTGAGCGAACGTCGCGGAACTGCCAAGGCCGACCACGGGCACCTGTTCGCCCGACGACGGAATCGTTCGCATTGCCACCGCTTGCTGCGCTGCCAGAAGCAGGCGCGGATTAAAGGCCATCGCGGCGCCGGCTCCGAGGGAAAGTCCAAGCCACTGGCGACGGCTGATCATGGGAAGTCTCCTTGGGAACGGGGTTGCGCGCTATTGCACTGCGACTTGCGGATCGTAGGCAGCCCGCAATTGCAGGGTCAATGCAGCGTGCGTAAAGAATTGTCAGCCCACCGCGCGGCCCATGACGTCCGGCATGCCATCCGGTATCGTGCGGCAGTTCCCGGTGTCAACGACCGCCAGTGCCGTGCACCCCAAACGCCCTCGTCTTGCAAGGAGACCGCAGTGAAATCCGCACTCAAGAACAACCGGACAGGCCTCAGCACCCTGTCCATGGCCCTCGCGACCGTGCTGCTTACCGCAGCCGGCGCTGCCGGCACCGCACAGGCCCAGGTGCCCGAGAACATCTACCAGGAAATGAAGAAGATCGGCCAGATCGTCGATCCGGCCTGCACGGCGAAGCTGTATCGCGGCTTCATGCCCGCGAACGATTACAACAGCAGCGCGAGCCCGCTCTATCCCGGCATCAATCTCGCGCGTGACGTGTCGTTCGGCCCGCATCCCAAGGACCTCGTCGACATCTTCAGCGCAGCGACCGGGCCGGCGAACCGCACGGTCGTCATTTACGTGCCCGGCGGCGGCGGCAACAAGATCGAACAGCAGAGCCGCGATGCCAACGCGTTCTACGACAACATCGGCCGCTGGGCAACGAAGAACGGCATGGTCGCCGCGGTCATGCAGCGTCATCCCGGCCAGAACTGGGACGATCCCGCGAAGGACGTCTCGACGCTGGTCCAGTGGCTGCAGGCCAACGCCGCCAAGTACCAGGGCAATGCCGACCGCATGTTCATCTGGGCACAGTCCGCCGGCAACGGCCCGACCGGCACGTACCTCGGCCGGCCTGAAGTGTGGGGACCCAAGGGCGTGGGCCTCAAGGGCGCCATCCTGATGGCAGGTGGCTTCAACATCGCTCCGCTCAACATGCCGCAGCCCGGCCAGCAACAGGGCCCCGCATTCGGTGGCCAGCCCGGCGGCCCACCCGCTGCCGGCAGCACCTGTGGCGCAGGCGGCCCCGCGTCGGCAGGCGGTGCGATCAAGGGTCCGAGCGGCATGACGCCGCCGCCCGCGGGCGCACCGGCCGGTGGTCCTCCCGGTGGCGGCGCGGGCGGTCCTCCGCAGCGTCCCGACGAAGCGACGCTGATCGCGCGGTCGTCACTGCCCGGCCTGCGCAAGGGCACGGTCAAGCTCATGTTCGTGACACCCGAGCTCGACCCCGGCATCAACGGCAAGATGAGCACGTTCTACCAGACGCTGCACGACGACCTGTGCAAGCTCGGGGCCGACAAGTGCCCGACGATGCTGTACGCGCCGCGGCACAACCACATGTCGGTGGTCTTCTCGCCGGATTCGCCGGACACGACGGTCACGAAGCCGGTGCTCGACTTCATCAACAGCGTCAAATAGCAACGCGTGATAACGACCCCGCTCTCGAGGCTTGTCCTTGGAAGCGGGGTTCTTTTTTGAAAGGGGGGAGAATTACATGAAGAAACTCATTCCGGTCATCAGCCTTGCGGCGGCCGTTGCCGCCGGTTGCGGCCAGCAGCCGCCTGCGCCCGCGCAGAATGCCGCGCCTGCCAGCCTCGTCGGCCAGGCCACGCCGGCCGAAGGCCTCGTGCTCGCGAATGCCCGCCTCATCGACGGCAAGGGCAACGTCATCGAGAACGGCTCGGTCGTCGCGAAGGACGGTCGCATCGTGTCCGTGTCCGCCGAAGCAGCGAATGTTCCCGGCGCACTCGTCATCGACCTCAAGGGCAAGACGGTCATGCCCGGTCTCATCGACGCGCATCGCCATCTCATCCAGGGCAATCCCGATGAGTGGATGACAACCACCGCGGCAACGAAGATGCAGGAATTCCTGGACGCCGGGTTCACGACCGTGCTGTCGGCCATCGATCCCACCACGCAGGTGGTCAACCTCAAGAATCAGATCGACGCCGGCACGCTCAAAGGCCCGCGCCTGATCGTCGGTTGCTTCGTGCCGCTGGCTGCAGGCGAACCGCCACCGCCCGGCCCGCGCGTTGACCCGGCTCGCACTGACGTTTCGCGCCCGCCGGATCGTCCGACGAAGGCAGCCAGGGGCATTCCGGAAGCGGCGACCCGCGGCATGGTGCAGAAGTGCAAGGAATCCGGCACGGATGCCGTCAAGACGGTCATCACCACGACGCCGGGCGGCCCCGAAGTCGCGACGCTGAAGACCATCGTCGATGAGGCGCAGAAGGTCGGCCTGAAGGTGATCGTGCATGCGGTCACCGTGCAGGACACGATGGCCGCCGTCTCGGCGAAGCCAACGACGCTGGTGCATACGCCGCACATCGAGCAGATCACGGAAGCGCAGGCCAAGGCGATTGCCGCAGCCGGCATTCCCATGACCTCGACGCTCGGCGTGTTCGTGCCCACGTTCGACGAGGACAACCAGATGGTGCGGGCGCGCTCGGGCGTCGACAACCTGCCTCGCTTCCGCGACCTCGATCCGTTCCCGATGAATACGCTGTCGAGCGCGGGACAAGGCCCGGTGAATGCCCGGATGATCTTCGATGCGGGCGTGGTGTACGGCTACGGCACGGACACGCAGTATGTGCCGCACGACGCGCTGCGCCTGGAACTGCGGCCCCTGCGCCTCGTGTTCTCGGCGAAGGACATCGTGAAGATCATGACGGAGAACACGGCGGCGCTCATCGGCCGCAGCAGCGACCTCGGAACGCTCGAAGCCGGCAAGATCGCGGACTTCGCCGTGTTCAACGGCAATCCGCTCGACGACGTGGAGAACCTGCTCGACGTCGCGCTGGTCGTGAAGGACGGCCAGGTCGTGGTCGACAAGCGCTAGCGCTCCGACTCGACACCGAACGGCCCGCTCTTCTGCGAACCAGGGGAGCGGGCCTTTTTGTTTCGGGCTTCGGGAGGTTACGGCCGGCGCCAGACGAGGAGCCGGTTGTTGGCGGGCATGGCGACATCGGCTGCGAGCTTGAGCTCGCTGTCGAGGGCGAGCGCGTTCACGGCTTCGAAGTCGCGGATACCCATGTGTTCGGCGCGGCGTTTCAGGTCCGCATCGAACGCGGCATTGCTGTCGCTGGTGAAACGGCCCTCGTAGTTGAACGGGCCGTAGATGGCGACGGTGGCATCGACGGCCAGCGTGTGCTGCAGCCTGTCGAAGAAGCGCTCCACTTCCTCCCAGCTCATGATGTGCAGCGTGTTCGCGGAGAACAGCGCATCGAACGTGCGATTCGGCCAGGAATCGTTGACGTCGAGATGGATCGGCGACGGCGTGTTCGGCAGTCCGGCCTCGTCGAGCCACGCGCGGATGCCGGGGATGTTGGCCGTGACGTCGGACGTCTGCCACTTGAGATGCGGCATTGCCTTCGCGAAGTGCACGGCATGCTGGCCCGTACCGCTGCCGATCTCGAGAACATCGTGCCGATCGGCAAACCAGTCGCGGAGTACGGCGAGGATCGGCTCCCGGTTGCGTTCGGAGGGCGCCGAGAAGGGCTTCTGCACTGCGTCTGTCTCACTATCGCGGGCGGTACGCTGGTTCATGGCAACGTGCGTCCCCGGGCCACACCCGGGGATCGATCAGGCCGCCTTGTGCGTTCCGGACGGGCACGAGGGCGCCCGGCGCCAGCAAGCAAAGTTGAACCTGAGCAAGCATCCTGAAGACCCCGTGACTGACCCGATACCGGGCGACATCATATGTCACCGCCGCATGCCGCAGGCCGGAATACGCGCAATGCAGGTCCGTCCGCGAGGAATCATAGTCCCGTGCGCAGAGGAATCGCTGGAAAATCGCGGGAAAAACCGGTTTTTTACGGTCGTCGGCGGCGAGCCGGAAAAACAGCCCGGGCAGCAAGCCACCCGGGCTGTCACAGGCCTCAAACAGGCCTCAAGCGCTTACTTGGCGAAGCAGTACAGCAGCCCTGCGCCGCCCGTGGCGACCAGGTTGTCCTGGCTGCAACCCTGCGAGGGATGCGCAGCGGCCCAAGGAGACAGGCCGGGCTGCAGGCTGCGGCGGTCGTGGTGACCGAGCATCGCGCTACCCGTCGTGCTCGACGTCCAGTTGTTGCAGGTGCGGTCTTCGCCGGCCGGGAAGGCCGTGCCGTCCGCCTGCGAGCCCGTCAGGATGTCGTGCTGCACGCCCGACTGCTGTTCGCGAGGCAGCGGAGCGCCGTCCGCACCGACCTTGACGGCACCGATGGGCTGGCCCTTCTCGGTGAGCGCCGTGTCGGCGTTGATCTTCACTTCCGGCTTGAGCAGGTCGGCCACGTTCTGCGCGATGAGCTGGCCCTTCACGTTGTACCAGGGTCCCGTGCCGATACGGTCCTTGGCATTGACGGCACCGGCACCCTGGGTGCTGAGGTAGGCGGCCCACGTGCGGTTGCCAGCGCCGGCAGCCGTCGCGAGCTGCTGGCAGATTGCGTCGGCGCCCTTAAGGCCACCGAGGTCCGCGCCCTTGCCCGATCCCTTGCTGCTGACGAAGAAGCTCATCGACGGCGTGGCGGCCTGGGCGGCAAAACCCGCTGCCATGCCCATCGCGGCGAGGAGCGCCAATTGTTTGCGTGAAATCTTCATGAACATATCCCCCTTGAGTGCGCGTGCCATCTGGCACGGACGCGGAACGTAGCACACCGACTGCGAGACGGCATCACCCGTGTCGCTCTAGACGGCTCCTGTGCACTTTTCACAACTTGACTGCGCCGCAGCATCAAGGAACCATGGGCGGATGTCCCCGACGACCTCCCTCCCCAATACCCCGCCCATCACGAACATCGCCGCGTACCAGTTCGCCACGCTCACCGGCCTGAAGGAATGGCGCAGCGAGCTGCTGGCCGAATGCAAGTCGCTCGGCCTCAAGGGCACGATCCTGATCAGCACCGAGGGCATCAACCTGTTCGTGGCAGGGGCCCGTGACGGGCTCGAGCGGTTGCTCGCGCTGCTGCGAGCACGGCCCGGCCTGGAATCACTCGCCGCCAAGTACAGCGAGAGCGACTACCAGCCGTTTACGCGGATGCTGGTGCGGATCAAGAAGGAGATCATCGCGTTCGGCGTCGAGGGCATCGACCCCGCGAAGCGCACGTCGCCGAAGCTGAAGCCTGCCGAACTCAAAAAATGGCTCGATGAAGGCCGCCCCGTCACGCTGCTCGATACGCGCAACGACTACGAAGTGAAGCTGGGTACCTTCAAGAATGCGCTGACGTTCGATCTCGACCACTTCCGCAACTTCCCCGCCGCCGTGCGCACGTTGCCCGAGTCGCTGAAGGACCAGCCCATCGTGATGTTCTGCACCGGCGGCATCCGCTGCGAGAAGGCCGGGCCGTTCATGGAGCAGGAAGGCTACAAGCACATCTACCAGCTGGAAGGCGGCATCCTGAAATACTTCGAGGACGTCGGCAGCGCACACTACGACGGCGAGTGCTTCGTGTTCGACCAGCGCGTCGGCGTCGACCCCGAGTTGAGCGAGACCGGCAGCGTCGTGTGCTTCCACTGCCAGACGCCGCTCACGGCCGAGGAACAGCAGTCCGACCGCTACGTTCCCGGCAAGAGCTGCCCCGCCTGTTGGCGCGATCCTGCGGAGAGCATGGCCGATGCCATCGCACGCCGGCAGGAAACGCTGCGCCGCGTAACGACGCCCCTCCCCGGCAGCGTTCCGTACGACAACTACCGGCCGATGAAAGTCCCGGAAGCCTGCCACGGACTGACGCTCGGCGAATCACTGGCCACGATGGTGCCGCAGTATCCGGCCGATTACTGGACGCCGTTGTTCGCAGCGGGGCGCATTCTCGACGAGGACAAGAAGCCGGTGACGCCCGACCATCGCGTGCACACCGGCGAACGGTTGTTCCACCTGCATCCTGCGACGCTGGAACCGGATGTCAGCAACGACGTGCGCATCCTGTTCGAGGACGACGCCCTCGTCGTCGTGAACAAGCCGGCGCCGCTGCCGATGCACGCAGGCGGCCGCTTCAACCGCAACACGCTCGCGTGGTTCCTCGCGCTGGCCTATCACCCGCAGAAGCCGCGCGTGGCCCATCGCCTCGATGCCAACACCACCGGCCTCGTGGTCGCCTGCCGCACGCAGCGCTTCGCGTCGCTGCTGCAACCGCAGTTCCAGCGCGGCGAAGTCACCAAGCACTATCTCGTGAAAGTCACGGGACACCCACCGGAAGACACGTTCAAATGCGACGCCCCGATCAGCCGGGAGACGGGCCCGTTGGGATCTCGTGATGCGGGATCGGAAGACGGCATGGCCTCGACGACTGAGTTCACGGTGCTGCATCGTAATGCGGACGGGACCGCGCTGCTCGAAGCCCGTCCCCTCACCGGCCGCACCAACCAGATACGGTTGCATCTGCAGTACCTCGGCTTCCCGGTCTGCGGCGATCCGCTCTATCTCGCGAACCGCGAACTCGGCACCGTCGCGACGCTTTCGATGGAAGACGCGCCGCTGTGCCTGCATGCATGGAAGCTCGGCTTCCAGCATCCGGCAGGAAAGGGATGGATGACGTTTACGGCGGAACCGCCGGCGTGGGCCCAGGAATCTTTACAGGCACCACTTAGCGCCGCGAGCCCTGCGCACGCCGCGGTGGGCGCAAAGACTGCTCGCGCTCAAACGCCGCGCGAAGTGCGTCGTTGATGCGGGTTTGAAAGCCGGCTCCCTTGGAGCGAAAGAAGGCCAGCACATCTGCGTCGAGCCGAATGGTGGTGGAGACTTTCGTCGGCGCCACCTGCTTGCCCCGCCCGCGACGGACCACGGGCGGGCCGAGCATTTCCTCGGACCAGGCCGGATTGTCACGATCCCTCGACTTAGCGGAACGCCTTGGTCGCTTCAAAATAGTAGCGCGCTTCATGTTTCTCGGCTCGACGAAGGGAAATGACGTGGAAATCGTCGTTGCGTTCGGTATACACGAGCACAACCGCCTCGCCACCCAGCAGCCCGAACGTCACGAACCGCGGCTCGCCGTAAGAATGGCGAATATCTTCTCGCGTGACGGTAAGGCCGTCCCAAACGGCCTCAGCGCCGACAAAATCCAAGCCGTGGCGCTCGATGTTTCTGCGACGCTTCCCTTCGTCCCAGGTGGGCATTGGCAGTTTGTAGTAACAGGCGTCTGCGGCGCAAGTTATTTGTTACTACAAATTTCTCCTAATCCGGCCACCTTGCACCTCCTTGTGCAGCGTTGACGCGGATCAGGCTACCTTCGACACAAAGACCGGAGAAGCCACATTTCTAGCCAGTTCATTGAGAAATAGGGGGACTTCCTTTAGATCAAGCGGGTACCTTCCTTGGCAAGACCCTCCGCCTACTGGCGCGGCCGCGTTCCCGCGTAGACCTCCAGCGCAGACACGTTGACCCACCCGGCATTCCCGTGGCCACCGCCGGGCATCAGATCCACGAAGCCGATCTCGTCCACCCTGCTCATGTCCGGGTTCGCGACATTCACGGTCGTCACCAGCTTGACGGGATCCAGCTTGAACCAGCGCTGATTCGCGAAGGTGACTTCGTTGAGCAGGAACTCACCGTTGGTGGAGACACCTTGACTGCCGGCGAGGAGCGTCCCGTCGGCGAGCTTCACGACGGGGTGGATGACATGCAGGCTCTGGGTTCGCGTGGTCCACCGCACTCGTGCGAGCGGCACCGACAGGTCGATGTAGTTGCTCTTGTCACTCAGCGTGACTGCAACGGGAGAGGTGGTCATCCCCGTCCACAGATCCAGCCGTCCTTCATGGGAGTAGACACCAATGCTCCGGGAGTCGGCGCCGTAGAGGCTGAGCTTCAGGTTTGGATTGCCCACCGCTTCGGGCGTCACGCGCCGGTTCTCGTCAGTGAGTTCTCCCGTGTGCGTCGGCTGCCGCCAGGCTTCGCGGAACAGCAGCGGCGGGTGGACTGCGGTCACGGCCGCGCCCGGCGCCGGTTGAGCGGCCTGCGCGTGCCCGATCACAAGCGTTGCCACAGAGAGCGTGATGATCCGAATCCAGTCCTGACGTGACATAGGGAGTTCCTCTCCTGGTTCAAACCACTCGACAATCCAAACCCCGCACGAACGGTTCTCTCACCACGCTACGGGTGGGGCCCCCAAGGCGCGCCGAGCAACAACTGGTTCTCTTGAGTCTTGATCAGCGGGCGGAGCTGGGCCGCAAATGCCAGGAAGGCCTCGTCAGCGAAGACCCGCTTCCAGAAGTCGCGGCGATCATCATCGCTGTCGAAGCGCCACAGATGCATGAGCTGGTGCAATTCTCCGGTGTCCGACGTGAAGTAGCCAACCAGGTACTTGGAGAATCCGCCCGCTTCCATCGCGGGCCACCCCAGGGTGGAGTACAGGCGAATCACTTCCGGCATCTTCCCGACCGTGACGGAGTAAGTCCGCCTCTCGTAAATCGTGGGCATTAATGCTTTTCCTGTTGTTTTGGCCGGCGGCGACAGTACAAATGTGACCGGACCGGGTGAACTCATTGGGTTACTTGGTGGCGTAAGAATAAGCCAACGAGCTCAACCCGGCACGAAACTTTAGATCTGTCCGTTAACTCACGGCATCGCCGCGCCGACCGCTTGGCGGACGGGGATGCCCTGGGCGTCAAAGCCTTCAAGGCAATGCACATTGATTCCCAGGTAGTCGGGCGTGACGCGCTTGCGATGGAAGGGGTAGATACCGCATACCTTGCAGAAGAAGTGCCTCGCTGTCCTGGTATGGAACTGGTACTCCGTCAGACTTTCCTCGCCCGCCAGCAGCTTGAATTTGCTTTCGTGCACCTTGACCATCAGGGCATTCTTCTTCTTGCAGATCGAGCAGTCGCACATCGTGAGTTCCGGGAAGTCGGTTTCGACTTCGAAGCGCACGGCGCCGCAGTGGCACGTGCCGAGGTAGGTCTTCATGGGGCGGGAGGACATGCGTCTATCTACGAACCAGGTTGAGCCTATTGGCTTATTTTGGCGACCGGCAATCGATCTCGAAGCATAAGCCAATAATCTCAACCCGGTACGAAACTGGGGACACGAAGGCACCTCGCTTTCGCGGAGGACTGCACCATCCGTCTGGATGCGCCTTGTTATGCGGCAGCCTTCGAACCAGACCGGTAATGAACCCACGCCCAACCAAACAGCGTGAGCACAAACAACGGATACGCATTGAACGGCAGGGGTTTCGAAAGGGGATCGAGTGCCGTTCCGCCATAGATCTGAAACGCCGTCACTGCAAACAGGATCGCTGCGATGCCTCCCGTAGCCCTGACGAAGATCGGCATCGCTGACGAGGCGCTCACCAGTGCCAGAGCCGCCGCCCACAAGCCCACACCGGCACCAAACGTTGCCGAGCTCGCCGACAGCTCCATGGCCGACCCGGAAACCACCAGTGTCTGCCCGGCGAGAAACACGAGAAAGCCAGCGGCTAACTGATCGTTGCCAAGCCGGATGTGGTGCACCGCCAGAAGTGCCACGCCAATGATAAGCGCAGTGCCATCCAGACCCCATGCAATGCCGCGCATGGCAGCTGGCGCGAAGGAACCGACCAGACCCAGCACACCTCCCACTACAAGGCTGCCCGACGCTACCACTGTCAATCGATTGATCATGTCTCGAAGCTCCGCGTTAGGAACCGACCCAATGTGCCGAATGACGATATCCATACCGCCGAAGTGCGGTAACGAACTGCCGCAGATGCGAAGCAGAACTTGATGGGATGGTGTCCATGCCCATGGGCCGACTAGAACACGCTAGCGGACATGCGGTCAACAATGTAAAGACCAAGCGCCGCAGGCGCTCCGTTCCTGCTCTTACTCCGAGCCGGCACACGGACGGGGTGTACGTTTGGTCCAGTCGCTGCCACCCGCCGCAGGTGCCATATCGAAGACACTTTGCACCTGGACGATGGGAATGACGCGGCGCGAGGTGCGAAGCGGAGACGACAATCGATTGCGCGTCAACAGCTCGTGGCGGGCACCCTCGAATGCCGTACAGGTGACATTAGCGAGACTAAGGACCAAACGTTCACCCCGGCCGGGGGACGGCTCTCCGAAATTCCCCTCACACCAGTCCCTGATACGCCTCCGCCTTGAACCCCACCAGCAGCGTCTTCCCCCTCTCCAGCACCGGCCTCTTGATCATCGACGGCTGCGCGAGCATGAGCTTGATCGCCTTCGCTTCGGTGAGTCCTTCCCTGTCCGCGTCAGGAAGTTTGCGGAATGTGGTGCCCGCGCGATTCAGCAGGATTTCCCAGCCGAGCGCCTTGACCCAGCGCTTCAGATCGTCGGGATCGACGCCGGCGACCTTGTAGTCATGGAAGTCGTAGGCGACATCGTGGGAATCGAGCCACGTCCGGGCCTTCTTCATCGTGTCGCAGTTCTTGATCCCGTACAGGACGGTCTTGGACATGCCGCAATACTCGCTCTAGAGGATGGAGCGAATTGTAGCGCCGCAACGACTAGAAGAGCTCGACCTCGCTCTCGGCCGCGACCTTGTGCTTCAGCACGCCCTCTTCGATCAGCGTCTCGAAGCACCGCACCTGGTTGCGCCCGCTCTTCTTGGCGATGTACAGCGCTTCATCGGCGCGCTCGAAGGCGGTGGAGCCGCTGATGCCGCGGGCGCATGTGAAACCAATGCTGATCGTGACGCCCTCGAGCTGCGGAAAGCGATACGCCTCCACCACCTTGCGGAAGCGCTCCATCACCTTGCCGGCGTTCTCCCGCTCGGTGTGCCCGAGCAGCACCACGAACTCCTCGCCGCCGAAGCGGAACAGGCGGTCCGACTCGCGGAAGTTCGCCCGCATCAGCCGCGCCATCAGCAGCAGCACTTCGTCACCGTACAGATGCCCGAAGCGGTCGTTGATGCGCTTGAAGAAATCGATGTCGATGACGGCGATCCAGGGATGCTGGTCGGAATTCGGGGAGCGCCGCGATCCGCGCCAGTCGAAGCCCGTCACGGACACCGGTGCCACCGGATCGATGGCTACCATGCGGTTGAAGTAGCCCTCGAAGGTCTTGCGGTTGAGCAGGCCTGTCAGCTCGTCGTGCTCGCTATAGTCGAGCACGGACAGGTGATTCCGGTAGACGCGGAGCATGCCGGTGACCAGCCGCTCGTGGTCTTCGCGCAGGCCCTCGACGTGCTCCACTTCCAGCAGGCCGATGACTTCGCGGTCGCTGGCGATGGGAAAGACATGAACATGACGCCCGCTGGCGTTGCGGTCCAGACGGGTCGGCACCTTGGCGTCGAAGCAGGCCTTGAGGTGCGCCACCGAGTCGAGGAGCGGCAGTTCATGGGTCGGCGTATGGGTCTCGGACAAGGCCACCCGATTGCTGCCCTCCAGCGCTGCCCGCTGCCGCAGACGCAGGCCCTGCGGGTTAGCGGCCACCCGCCACAGCACCAGCCTGCCGGCCCCAAGGAGCTCGTAAAGCACTGATGCCAGTGTGATTTCCAGGCCTTCGCGGTCGCGGAGGAACGTCAAGTCCCCGACAGAATTGATCAGCCGATGCATTACCTAACCGCCCGGGGAGACGACTACCCAGTATCAGGGCACTCTAGGTATCGGGAGGTGGAGGCCAAAGTTGAGGGCCGGCGGGCAATTCGAGGACACCCACCGATGTGAGGCTGTGGGTGTCCTCAAACAAGCAGCGTCGACTAACTGGTGGGTGACCCCCAACAAGGCGGCCGCAATAGCGACCGCCCTGGGACTCGGCGGCGTCGGCTACCGATTGAGCGAGGTGTAGGCCCGATTGATGAAGCCCGCAGGATTGCCGCGGGAGTCGTCCCACGGTGCGGTCGGCTTGGAGGCGATGACCTGCTCCAGCGTCGCGCCGGAGGCGACCAGGGCCGCAATCCGGTCGCGCAATGCCGTGAGCATCGCAACGTACTCGGCGAGTTCCTTGTATCCCGACACCTTGCCGTGGCCCGGGATGACGATGGCGTCCGGACCGATCTGCGCGAGGACTGTCTGGCAGAAGTTGATGACCCCGTTCAGGTCGCCGCCGCTATCCACGTCGATGAACGGGTAGCCCGCCATGTTGAACACATCCCCCAGGTGCACGACGGTCGGCGAACTGCCACTCGCGCGCAGGATGACGGCGGTATCGCCGGCCGTATGGGCGGGTCCGACATGCACCAGGTCAATCTGCCGTCCGTTGAAGTGCATCCGCATTTCGCGGCTGTACGTGATCGAAGGCCTTGCCTCCTCCGGGTACGCGGGCTGCGACGCCTGCTGCGTCACGAGGTTGATGACGCGGGGCATGGACATCAACTCGCGGGCATTCTCGTGTGCGACGAACCGCGTGCCGTCCGGCGCGAGGATCGTGTTGCCCTCGACATGGTCGAAGTGACCGTGCGTGTTGATCGTGTAGACAATGGCGCCGCCACCCAACTCCGCGATGGTCGCCTTGTACTTCGGCACCATGCCCGCGAACTGGCTGTCCACCGTCAGCACGCCTTGCGGCCCCGTGGACACGAGGATGTTGCCGCCAACCCCGTAGAGGACGTTCAAGCCGTCGCTCAGCTTCTGCACCGTGATGGCGGTATCGCGGATCTGCTCTTCGCGCGTAGGCGCCTGGCCCGCAAACGCGGACGGCATGGCCAGCAACAGCAGCGGTGCAACGACCTTGAGTGACGACATGCGCTTCTCCCCTTCGATCTCAGTATAGGTGGCAGGCGATCTCCCGATCGCCCGCAGTCTCGTCTTTCGGAACATGCAAGATGGGCGTGACCTGCCTGCATACGTCCATGACGTGCGGGCAGCGATTCGCGAAACGACAACCGGCCGGCACGTTGATCGGCGACGGGATCTCGCCCTTGATCAGCGTGCTGCGGCGACGATGCTCGGTCTTCGGGTCCGGTTCCGGGTTGGAGCCCACGAGCAGCTGCGTGTACGGATGCTTCGGCTCGAAGTACACCTTGTTGGCGGGACCGATCTCGACGAGCGAGCCCAGGTACATCACTGCCATGCGATCGGAGACGTACCGGACCATCGACAGGTCGTGCGCGATGAACAGCAGCGTCAGGCCCATCGACGCCTTCAGGTCATCGAGCATGTTGACGACCTGCGCCTGCACGGACACATCGAGCGCCGAGATCGGCTCGTCGCAGACGACGAACTCCGGCCCCATGATCAGCGCGCGGGCGACGCCGATACGCTGTCGCTGGCCACCCGAGAACTCGTGCGGATAGCGCGACATGTGGTCGGGCTCGAGGCCCACGCGACGCAACCATTCCGCCACCTGCTCGCGAACGTCGTCCGCGCCCAGGGATGAATTGAGCTTCAGGCCCTCGCCGATGATCTCGCCCACCGTCATGCGCGGATTCAGCGACGAGTACGGATCCTGGAAGATCATCTGCGCGCGCTTGGCCTGCTCGCGGAAGTCCTCCGGGCCGTACTTCTGCGGCAGCGTCTGCCCGCGATAACGAACCGAGCCCGATGTCTTGTCGTGCAGGCCGATCAACGCCTTGCCGAGCGTGGACTTGCCCGAGCCGGTTTCACCGACCAACCCCACGATCTCGCGCTCATGCACCTGCAGCGAGACGTTGTCGACCGCGTGCACCGTCTGGTTGCGGCCGATACTGAAGAACTTGGTGAGGCCGATCGCCTCGACCAGCACCGGCGCTGTCGGCGCTTCGCTCATGACTGCACCGCCGCCGCGCCCAGGTGCGGGATTGACAGGCCCGGCACCTGCCGCGTCGAATCCGGATGCTGCAGCCAGCAGCGCGAGTGGTGCGCCTTGCCGACCGACATCAGATAAGGATGCTGGGCCTGGCACATGCGCATGGCCTGCGGGCACCGCGCGAAGTAGCCGCAGCCTGACGGCGGCGAGAAGAGATCGGGCGGACTGCCGTCGATGGGCGTCAGCCGTTGGCGCGCACCGAGCTCACGCGACGGCATGGCCGCGCGCAGGCCCATCGTGTACGGATGCGCCCCGCGATAGAAGACGTCGTCAATGGAGCCGCTCTCCACGACTTCGCCGGCGTACATGACCATCACGTCGTCTGCCATGCGGGCGACGACACCGAGGTCGTGCGTGATCAGCACGATGGCCATGCCCTTCTCTTTCTGCAGGTCCATGAGCAGGTCCAGGATCTGCGCCTGGATGGTCACGTCGAGCGCGGTGGTCGGCTCATCCGCAATCAGGATCGACGGCTCGCAGGCCAGCGACATCGCGATCATCGACCGCTGCAGCATGCCGCCCGAGAACTCGAACGGATACTGCGACGCCCGCTTGGCGGCATCGGGAATTCGCACCATCGCAATCAGCTCGACCGCCCGCGCCAGGGCCTGCGACTTCGAGAAGCCGCGATGCACCTGCAACGTCTCGGCGATCTGGTCGCCGATGGTCATGGTCGGGTTCAGGGATGTCATCGGGTCCTGGAACACCATGCCGATGGCGCTGCCGCGGATGTCCCGCCCGTCGATATATTTGTTGTGGATGAGGTCCTGGCCGCGATACACCGCCGATCCGGACGTGATGCGGCCGGGTGGCATCGGGATCAGGCCCATGATGCTCTGCAGGGTCACGGACTTGCCGCAGCCGGACTCGCCGACGATGGCGAGCGTCTCGCCCTGCCGCACCTGGAAGCTCACGCCGCGCACGGCGTGCACGATCCCGCCGTACGTATCGAACTCCACCTTGAGGTCCGCGACCTCGAGGACGACCTCGCGCTCGCTCATTCGCGGGACCTCATGCGGGCATCGAAGGCGTCGCGCAGGCCGTCGCCGAGAAGATTGAACGCCAGCACCGTGATGCTGATCATCACGGCCGGGAAGATCAGTTCATGCGGCGTCGTCAGCATCGTGCGGATGCCTTCGTTGCACATGCTGCCCCACGACGGCGTAGGCGGCGCCACGCCCATGCCGATGAACGACAGGAACGCCTCCGTGAAGATGGCGCTCGGAATGGCAAACGTCAGCGTCACGAGGATGACGCCCATCGTGTTGGGGATCATGTGGCGCATCACGAGATAACCGGTCCGGGCACCGAGCAGCCGCGACGCACCGATATAGCCTTCCTCACGGATCTGGAGGATCTGGCCGCGAACGAGTCGCGCGGTAGACGGCCAGCTGAGCAGCACCAGCGCCACCAGCATCGGGAAGATGCCGCTCTCGCCCGGCCCGATGCCGAACGCGATCTTGAACAGGATCATGAACAGCAGGAACGGCAGCGCGACGACGAAGTCCGCGAAGCGCATCAAGGCGGAGTCGGCCCGCCCGCCCATGAAGCCGGCGGCGCTGCCATACGCAATGCCGAGCAGCACGTAGAACAGCGGCGCGAAGATGCCGATCAGCAGCGACACGCGGGCACCCGTCATCAGCCGCGCCAGCAGGTCGCGCCCCAGGTAGTCCGTGCCGAACGGATGCAATGCAAGCTTGAGCTCGTCGCCGACCTTGACATCGGCTACGGACGCCACCAGGCCGCGCTCCACGGCCTGCGCTGGCGTGATGACCCGGACGACATTGACCTCGAGCGAGGTGGGCGGACTCATCACTGCACCGAACCGGTCCAGCGTCAGCACGGCGTAGAAGTACGTCATCGGTTCGAGGTCGAGCCGGTCCTCGAAACTGACCTGCTCGGGACTCAACACGTCGCCGAGCGGCAGGCCGAGCGCGCCGCCCGCCGTGGGACGATAGATGTTGCGATAGATGCGATAGCCGCTGGCGCCGGCCACCGGATCCCACGTAAGGCGCACGGCCTGCGTCGTGGTCGATCCCACGGTCTTGAAGTTCGCGGGCGGCGCCGTACTCGCCGCGCCTTCCGGAACCGTCGCTCGCACGCCTTCCCACGGCTGGTACGGCTCGGCAACGAACGCACGACGATCGGACCCCGGCGCCTTGCTGACCTGGTCGAGGTCCTGCGTCGACGGGTCGACCGTCCAGACCCACGGTCCCACGACCGTAAACAGCAGCAGGCCGATCACGATGTAGAGGGAAATGAACGCGCGGCGATTCGCCTTGAGGCGGCGCCAGGCGTCCTGCCAGTACGACAGCGACGGGCGAGTGAGCTTCTGCACCTGCCGATCGACATGGACCGGCTCGAAGCCGGCGGCGTTGGTCACCGTTGCGTCCGTCATGCCTTCAACCTCACGCGCGGATCGATGAGGCCGTAGACGATGTCGACGACGATGACCATCAGCACGAGGAACGCACCGTAGAACACCGTCGTGCCCATGATGACGGTGTAGTCGAGCTGCTGCACGGCCTGCACGAAGTAGCGGCCAAGGCCGGGGATGGCGAACACGAGCTCCACGACGAAGCCGCCCGTCGTGATGGCGGCGATGGCGGGACCCAGCACCGTGACCACCGGCAGGATGGCATTGCGCAGCTGGTGCTTCAGGAAGATGCGCGCGGGCGGCAGGCCCTTGGACCGCGCCGTGCGGACGTAGTCGGTGTTCGTGACCTCAAGCATCGACGAGCGCATCAGGCGCGTCAGGTACGCCATGGTGCCGAGGCCCAGCACCAGCGACGGCACGACCATGTGCATCACGGTGCCCCAGCCCGCCACGGGGAACAGCGTGAAGCCGGTCCACGCGTTGATCTTGACCAGCGCCAGCTGGCCGAGCGCGGCAAAGACGAAGCTCGGCACCGAGATCCCGAGGATGACGAGGAACATGATGACGACGTCCGGCAGCCGGTTGCGGTACGTTGCCGTCAACGCGCCCAGCAGGATGCCGCCCAGCGCGGCAAAGACGACGGCGAGGATGCCGAGCGTGGCCGACACCGGGAACCCTTCGCGGATGATGTCGTTCACCTCGCGGTTCTGCTGCGTGTAGGAGATGCCGAAATCGCCCTTCGCCATGTTCACGAGGAAGATGCGGTACTGCTCGACGACGGGCTTGTCGAGGCCGTACTTCGCCTCGAGGTTGCGGCGGATCTCCGGCGTCATCGCCTTTTCGCCCGACAGCGGGTCGCCCGGCACCGCGTGCATGGCGATGAAGGTGGCCGTGGCGATGAACCAGACGGTGATCAGGCCGTGCAGCAGTCTTTTCAGTATGTAGCGGAGCACGATGGGATGGTAACCGGATCAGTTCGGTTCGAGATAGGCGTTTGAGAAGTCCGGGTCGATGCCGATGGTGCGCCGGACCACCCCCTTCAGCCGGGGGTCCTGGACGTACGACTGGCCGCGCTCGTAGGTCGTGATGACCGCGGCGTCTTCGATCAGGATCCGCTGGATCTCGCCGAATGCGGCCATGCGGCCGCGCGGATCGACCGTCTCCTGCGCGGCCCGCACCCAGCGGTCCAATTCAGGATTGTCGTACTCGCCGTGGTTGTTCGGGTTCCAGGAGGCGAACAGATCGCCGAAGGTCAGCGGATCGTCGTAGTCCGGCCCCCAGCCAGCACTCACGATGTCGAACTCGCCTGCCTGCATCTTCGCGATGCGCTGCTTGAAGATCTGCCGGTCGATGCGTACCTCGAGCCCGAGCTTCTCCCTGAAGACGGTCTGGAAGTACTCGGCCTGCTTGGTGGAACTCGGGGTGTCGTCGCAGAGGAAGACCAGCGGCGGCCATTCCGTGAGGCCGAGCTCCTGCTTCGCGAGATCCAGGTAGCGGCGGGCCGCGGCAACATCGACCGCGACTTCGGGCGCGGGATATTCCTGCCGGAAGAGGTTTTCGGCACCGCGCAACCACACCGGGAAGATCGACGCCGCCGGCACGTAGCCCGGCGTCTTGAGCACACGGTAGACGTACTCGCCGCGATCCACCACGAGCTGCAGTGCCTTGCGCAGGTTATGGTTCCTCGTGATCCGGTCGGGGCGGAAGTTGAGCTGCAGGTACCACACCGATCCGTCGCGCATCTGGTGGATCGGCCAGCCCGCGACCAGCGCCTGCTTGAGGCTTTCGGAACCCAGGCCGGGCGACTGCCCGACCATCGCGATCTTGCCGTCGCGGTACAGGTTCAACGTGGCGTTCGAATCCGTCGTGATGTACGGCACGTCCACCGCTGCGAGCTTCACGCGGTCCTTGTCCCAGTAGAGCCCGTTCTTTTCGAAGCGGAAGCTGGCGCCGTGTTCCCATCGAGTCAACGTGAAGGGACCGTTGAAGAGCAGGTCTTCGGCGTTGGCCGCATAAGTGCCATTGCGGCTGCGAAAGAAGTCCTCGCGCACCGGAAAGAGCGTGGTGAACGCAGCCAGCTTCTCGAAGTAGGGAACGGGCTTCTCGAACTGCACGTCCAGCTGGCGATCGCTTGTCGCAACGACACCGAGGGACTCGGGCGGCACCTTGCCTGCAATGATGGCCTCGGCATTGCGGATCGGGAACAGCAGGCTCGCATAGGTTGCGGCTGTCTTCGGGTCAACGACGAGGCGCCATGCGAACACGAAATCGTGTGCGGTCACCGGCTTGCCGTCGCTCCAGCGGGCGTTCTCACGCAAATGGAAGGTCGCTCCATCCGTTCGCACCTCCCAGGACTCCGCGACACCCGGAATGACCTGATCATGCTCGTCCTGGCGCAACAGGCCTTCCATGATGTGGCCCAGCACGAAATTGCTCACCTGGTCCGAAGTGCGGGTACTGTCGAGTTGCGGTGGTTCCTGGCTGGCAGCGAGGGCAATCGCATTGTTGCGGAAATCGACGCCCGGGGCACTGGCGCGTGCCTCATCCCCCGTCATGCCCGAGAGAAACCCCAGCGCCCACAGCAGCAGCACGAAGAGGCCGGCCGCACCGACCGACAACCACAGCAACGAGCGCCCGGCCGAGCGGGTCATCCCGTTTTGCGAGGCTGGCGGAGGTGGCATGGCGGTCATGGCTCAGGGGCTCCCGAGATACGCATGGGTGAAATCGGGATCCGTGCCGACGACGCGGCGGACCACGCCCTGGAGCTGCGGGTTGCGCACGAAGACCTGGCCGCGCTCATACATGGGGACGATCACCGCCTCGTCGATCAGGAGAGACTGCACCTTACCAAAGGCGTCCATGCGCGTCTTGGGGTCCAGCGAACCCATTGCGATGCGGACCTGCCGGTCGAGCTCGGCGCCCTCGTAGCGACCGCGGTTGTTGAGGTTCCAGGACGCGAACAGGTCGCCGAACGTCATCGGGTCGTCGAAATCCGGCGACCAGCCCGCCATCACGATATCGAACTCGCCCGCCGTCATCTTGGCGAGGCGCTGCTTGAAGATCTGCCGGTCGATACGGACCTCGAGCCCGAGCTCTTCCTTCAGCCGCGCCTGCAGGTATTCGGTGATGCGGGACGTCAGCGGGCGGTCGTCGCACAGCAGCGAGATCGGCGGCCACGTCTCGAGCCCCAGCTCCTTGCGGGCGAGCTCGAGGTGCTCGCGCGCGGCAGCGACATCGAGCTTGGGGGGCGACGCGGGGTATTCCTGGCGGAACAAGCCATCGGCCCCGCGCAGCCAAACGGGAAACAGGGACTGCCCCGGCAGGTATCCCGGCAGCTTGATCACCTGGTTGACGAGTTCGCCCGGATCGAACACCAGCTGGATGGCCTTGCGCAGATGCAGGTTCTCCGTCAGCCGGCCGTCGCGGTGGTTGAATTCCAGGAAGAAAATCGCCCCCTCGTTGAACCGCTCCATCGGCCAGCGCTGGACCAGCACTTCCTTCAACTGCTCGGGATCGAGGCCGAGCGAGGCGCCCACCATCGCCACCTTGTCGTCCTTGTACAGGTTCATGACGGCGGCGCTGTCCGTGGTGATGTACGGAATGTCCACGGCATTGAGCCGGATGGTGTCGCGGTTCCAGTACGTCTGGTTCTTCTCGAAGCGCAGGCGCGCGCCATGCACCCAGCGGGCGAGCGTGAACGGACCATTGAAGACGAGGTCTTCCGCGTCGGCGCCATAACGGCCGCTGCGGCTCTCGTAGAAGTCCTGGCGGATCGGGTAGTACGTCTTGAACGTCGCGAGCTTGTCGAAGTACGCGACCGGCTGCTGGAACTCGACCTGCAGCGTGTGGTCGTCGAGGGCGCGGACGCCGAGCGTGTCCGGCGGCATCTCGCCCTTGCTGATCGCCTCCGCGTTCTTCACCGCATACATGATGAAGGCATATTCGGACGCGGTGGCGGGATCGACCACCTTGCGCCACCCGAACACGAAGTCCTGCGCCGTGACCGGCTTGCCGTCGCTCCACAGCGCAGTGGCCCGCAGGTGGAATACAGCCTGATGGGGATCGATCTCCCAGCGCTCGGCGACGCCCGGCGCGATTGCGCCGTGTTCGTCGAGGCGAAGCAGGCCCTCCATTACATGGCCGAGGACGAAGCTGCTGGAAACGTCGGTGGCGCGCGTGCTGTCGAGCTGGGGCGGTTCGAACGGATACGCAAGCGTGATGGATCCCGCCTGCTCGTCGACCCCGTCGCCGGCGACCTCCCCGCCTCCGGTCTTGCCTGCCAGCCAGCCCAGCACGAACAGCAGGCCGACGAACGCCACCACGGCACCCAAGCCCATCCAAAGCAGCTGTCTCGCGGCAACGCGATGGGGGGCGGACCCGGATGCGGGCGTCGGATCATGCATGGACGAGCATCATGCCTTCAGCGTGACGGACAAGCCAAGTTCGCAGACGGGACACTGCCCCCTTCGGACAGGGCCCCATCTGGATTCGTTCCGTCTAGTCGCGGGGCGCGCTGCGACGCCGGGGGCGGGCCAGCAGGTACCGGAAGCGATTGCGGAATTCGTAGCCGCCTGAGGCGGTCTTGTACGGTTCGGCGGCCGCGGCCAGCGCCTTGCGGGCCTTTGCCGGGCCGACTTCCGCCTTGGCTGCGGCACCCGGGCCGCTGGCCAGCAGGCCTTGGGCGAGCGTCTTGAGATCCGGGTAGCTCCACAGGCAATCCACCTCGTCCATGCGGAAGACCTCGAAGCCGGACTGCGTGACCAGCGGCTCGAGGACATCGGGACCGGACAACGAGAACGGGCCCGGGGCGTTGGCCGGCGGCGGCGGCAACAGGGCAGCAAGGCCTTTCAGGCATGCGGCCGCTTCCGCCTGCTGCGGGCTGCCCCAGATCGCAATCGCGAGGACACCTTCGGGCTTCAGCATGCGACGTGCCTGGCGCAGCGCATTCAACGGGCTCTCGGCGAACTGGATGGAATTGAAGGCGGTGACGAAATCGAACTGCCCTTCGGTGAACGGCAGCGCTTCCATGTCGCCGATGCGGAAGTCGCCGTTCCGCGTGCGCCGGCGGGCAATCCTGATCAACGCCTCCGTGGCATCGATGCCGGAGACGAGCACGCCCTGGGCGGCGGCCAGCTGGCAGAAGAGACCGGCGCCACAGCCGATGTCGAGCAACCGGGCCCCCTCCTTGGGCTGCAACCGGGCGAGGACCGTCTGGTACAGCGGCGACACCATGCCTTCCTGGACCTTGGCCCAGTCGCCCGCTCCCTTGGTCCACAACGCGCTCTGGCTCTCTGCTGTACTCATCCTGAATCTCCCTGGCCGGGTTGTTGCCTTCGAACCATCCTGTGCCGGATCAGTGCACGGTGCCGCTGCCCTCGCCCACTCCGGGCTTGAAGATGCGCTCCACGTCCACGGCGTCGAACGTATACGCACGATTGCAGAAATCGCAGTGGACCTCCACGTCCGGGCGCTCGGTCAGGATGGAGCGGACCTCCCCCTCACCCAGCGACCGGAGCATACCCTCGACGCGCTCGCGCGAGCACTTGCAGCGGAACGAGACCGGCGTGGGCTCGAACAGGCGCACGTCGTCCTCGTTGAACAGCCGGTGCAGGATCTCGCGATCGCTCAGCGCGCGCAGCTCGGCGGGCTTCAACGTGTCGGCAAGCAGCTGGACCCGGCGCCACGCGTCGTCGATTTCCGCCAGCCGCGACGAACTGTCGACGTTCCCTGCCGGCAACCGCTGCAACAGCATGCCCGAAGCCCCCTGCTCGTCAGCGTACAGCCACAGCCGGGTGGGCAGCTGTTCCGAGTTCTCGAAATAGCCCTGCAGGCAATCCGCCAGGCGCTGCCCGGCCAGCGGCACGATGCCCTGGTAGCGCTGCGACTGGTTGTCGGTTTCGACCGTGACCGTGAGGCGCCCCTCGCCCGACAGGACGGTGAGGTCGCGCGTCTGCGGGTCCTCCCGATAGCGGGCGAGCGCGCGGACGTTCAGCGTATTCGTGCACTGCGCGAGCAGCAGGTGCATCGGCCCCTGCCCCTGCAACTGCAGCGTGAGCAAGCCGTCGAACTTGACCGTCGAGGCCAGCAGCACGGAGGCCGCAACGGCCTCGCCCAGCGTGTCGCGGATCTCTTCCGGATAGGTGCGATGTTCGAGCAGCGCAGCCCACGTGGCATCGAGATGCACGATGTGGCCGCGAACCGGAAACGCCTCGAACAGGAACTGGTGGAGCGAATCGCGATCGTGCACTAGGGAACCTCTGATTAACCTATACGCACTCGCGACGGCGAGCCATTTCGTGCAGGGCGAGGCGCGACCGACCGCCGTGTACTGCATGTACACAAGGGAGGAGCAACGCTGCCATGCACGAAATGGATCCCGTCCCGCTCAAAGTATGAATAGTCATTCAATGGGTTGCGCCTCTAATCCTCTGCTGCGTCGTTACGGACCTTGCCAATATTCCCGATATTGCCTGCGGTCCGATGCCTCGCAGCAGAGGATTGGAGACGCAACGCGAGCGCGTATAGGTTAATCAGAGGTTCCCACACCCTTGATCAACCTTGCAGCTTGGCTTTGAGCAGGTCGTTGACCTGCGCGGGGTTCGCCTTGCCGCCGCTGACCTTCATCACCTGGCCGACGAAGAAGCCGAACAGCTTGTCCTTGCCCGAGCGATAATCGCCAAGCTGCTTCGGATTGGCCGCAATGACTTCGTCGATGACCTTCTCGATGGCGCCGGAATCAGTGATCTGCTTCAGGCCGCGGGCGTCGATGATCGCGTCCGCGGACTGGCCCTCGCCCCACATCGCCTCGAAGACTTCCTTCGCGATCTTGCCGGAAATGGTCTCGTCGACGATGCGGTTGAGCAACGCGGCGAGCCCGGCCGCGCCGATGCGCGAGTCCGTGATCTCGAGACCGTCCTTGTTGAGCGCCGCCGACAGGTCGCCCATGACCCAGTTGGCCGCGAGCTTGGCATGGGGCTCGCCGAGCGCGGCAACGACCGCCTCATAGTAGTCGCCGACTTCGCGGCTGGCGCTGAGCGTGCCTGCATCGTACGGCGACAACCCATGTTGCTCGACGAACCGGGCCGCCTTCTGGTCCGGCAGCTCGGGCAGCGTGGCGCGCACGTCGTCGATGAACGATTGCTCGATGACGACAGGCAGCAGGTCCGGATCGGGGAAGTAGCGGTAGTCGTTGGCTTCTTCCTTCGAGCGCAGCGGCCGCGTCTCGTCCTTGTCCGGATCGTACAGGCGGGTTTCCTGGCGGATCGTGCCGCCGCCCTCGATCACGTCGATCTGGCGCGCGACCTCATGGTTGATCGCCTTCTCGATGAAACGGAACGAGTTGAGGTTCTTGAGTTCGCAGCGCGTGCCGTACTTCTCCTGGCCCTTGGGCCGCACGGAGACGTTGGCGTCGCAGCGGAAAGAACCTTCCTGCATGTTGCCGTCGCAGATCTCGAGGTAGCGCACCAGCGTGTGGATGCGCTTCATGTACGCCACGGCTTCCTTGGCCGACCGCATGTCGGGCTCCGACACGATTTCAAGCAGCGGCGTGCCGGCACGGTTCAGGTCGATGCCGGAGAAGCCCTGGAAATCCTCGTGCAGCGACTTGCCCGCGTCTTCCTCGAGGTGCGCGCGCGTGATGCCGACCGTCTTGCGTGCGCCGTCGTCGAGCACGATCTCGAGCTTGCCGGCCTGCACGATCGGCAGCTCGTACTGGCTGATCTGGTAGCCCTTCGGCAGGTCGGGGTAGAAGTAGTTCTTGCGGGCGAACACCGAGCGCTTCGCGACCGTCGCACCGACGGCGAGGCCGAACTTGGCCGCCATGCGCACCACTTCCCGATTGAGCACAGGCAGCACGCCGGGGTAGCCCAGGTCGACGAGGTTCGCCTGCGTGTTGGGCTCGGCGCCATACGCCGTCGCAGAGCCGGAGAAGATCTTGCTCTTCGTCGCGAGCTGCGCGTGGATCTCGAGACCGATGACGGTTTCCCATTCCATGACTGCTTCTCGCTCTAACTCTCGTAGCCGGCCGGAACGCGCTTGTGCCATTCCGTCTGCTGCTGGTACTGGTGCGCGGCATTCAGCAGCTTCGCTTCCGCGAAGTGCGGGCCGATGAGCTGCAGGCCCACGGGCAACCCGTCGCTGAAACCGCAGGGGAGCGACAGCGCCGGCAGGCCGGCGAGGTTCGCGCCGATGGTGTAGATGTCGTTCAGGTACATCGTGATCGGATCGTCGACCTTGGCACCCAGCCCGAACGCCGTCGTCGGCGCCGTCGGCCCGGCCAGCAGGTCCACCTGCGCGAACGCGCGCCTGAAGTCGTCGCTGATGAGCTGCCGGACCTTCTGCGCCTTGATGTAGTACGCGTCGTAGTAGCCGGCCGACAGCACGTAAGTGCCCGTCATGATGCGGCGCTTCACTTCGGCACCGAAGCCTTCACCGCGCGAACGCGTGTAGAGGTCCAGCAGGTCCTTGGGAGAGTCGCAGCTGTAGCCGAAGCGCACGCCATCGAAGCGCGACAGGTTCGACGAGCACTCGGCCGGCGCGACGACGTAGTACGTCGGCACCGACAACGGCAGGTTCGGCAGGCTGACTTCGACCAGCGTGGCGCCCAGCTGCTCGTACACCTTCAGGGCTTCGCGTACGAGCGATTCGGTGCTGGCCTCGAGGCCCTGGCCAAAGAACTCCTTCAGGATGCCTACCTTGAGCCCCTTCAACGGCTGGTTGAGCGTGGCGGTGTAGTCGGGCACGGGCAGGTCTACGCTGGTGGAGTCCCGCTCGTCGAAGCCCGACATGGCCGTCAGCAGCAGCGCGGCATCCTCGGCATTCAGCGTGAGCACGCCCCCCTGATCGAGGCTCGACGCATACGCGATCATGCCGTAGCGCGACACCCGGCCATACGTGGGCTTGACGCCTGTCAGCGCCGTCAGCGCGGCAGGCTGGCGGATCGAGCCGCCGGTGTCGGTTCCCGTCGCGGCGGGCGCAATGCGGGCTGCCACGGCGGCAGCGGACCCGCCGGACGAACCGCCGGGCACGCGGGTGAGGTCCCAGGGGTTCTTGACCGGGCCGTACCAGCTGGTTTCGTTGGAGGAGCCCATGGCGAACTCGTCCATGTTGGTCTTGCCCAGCATGACGACGCCGGCTTCCTTCAGCTTGCGGACGACGGTGGCGTCGTACGGCGACACGAAGTTGGACAGCATCTTGGATGCGCAGGTGGTCAGCACGCCGTCGGTGCAGAAGATGTCCTTGTGGGCGATGGGCACGCCGGTCAGCGGGCCGCCCTTGCCGGCGGCGATGGCCTGGTCCGCAGCGGCCGCCTGGGCCAGCGCCTGGTCCGCCGTCACGGTGATGAAGGCATTGAGGGCGGGATTCAGCCGCTCGATGCGGTCCAGGAAGTGTCGCGTAACGTCGACGCTCGAGAAGCGGCGGGACTTGATGCCGTTCGAAAGCTCGGCAAGCGTCAGGGTATGCATTCTCTATTCAATGACCTTGGGAACGAGATACAGGCCGGCTTCGACCCTGGCGGCGTTCTGCTGGTAACGCTCGTGGGCGTCGGTCTCGGTGACTGTATCCGATCGCAGACGCTGACTCTGGCCCTCGAGCGGGTGGGCCATCGGCTCGACGGCAGCCGTCTGGGCAGCGCCAAGCTGCTCGACGAAGGTCAGGATCCTGGGCAGGCTGTCGCTCAGGCTCGCCATGTCGGCCGGCGTGAGGGCCAGCCGGGCAAGGCGCGCGATGTTCTCGACATCGTGTCGGGTCAGACTCATCTGGGCGTTGTCCGATAAGACGCGGCGGGCAGCCGCGAGTGAAGCGAAAACACTTGAAAAAAAGCGCGTGCAATCATACACCTTGGCTTGGCTTTTGATCTAGCGGTTGTTAGAGTAGCGCAACTCTTTTGTGCCCTCATTTTCCGGACGTTCGCGCACCTCACCCATGTTCAAAAACCTACGGGGTTATTTCTCCAATGACCTCTCCATCGACCTGGGCACTGCCAACACCCTGATCTACGTCCGTGGCCGCGGCATCGTGTTGAACGAGCCGTCCGTGGTCGCCATCCGCGAAGAACCGGGCCGCGCCGGCAAGAAGATCGAGGCCGTCGGCCAGGAAGCCAAGAACATGCTGGGCCGCACGCCCGGGCACATCACGGCCATCCGCCCGATGAAGGACGGCGTCATCGCCGACTTCACCGTCACCGAG
>CAIUGU010000091.1 GCA_903898785.1 uncultured Pseudomonadota bacterium
ACACCGTCTGCGCCCAATGGTGGATGCGCGACCCCGCCTCGCCCTCCACCACCGGCCTCTCCAACGCCCTGCGCTTCACCGCCTGCCAATAGCCCCCTCGCGCATCCCACCCATCCCCGCCGCCCCCCCCAGCCCCTCGCCGGCGGGGCGGCGCTCGTGTTCCCCGGCTTCGCCGCGCTCGGCCTCAGCGATTTCCACTCGCTCAAATTCACGCACAGGCTCCTCCTGCAATCGCGCTACCACCGCTGGCCGCTGCAACATTCCTGCAGTTGCGCGATCGACCTCGCCGGGGCCGCGAAGCGCCGGAGCGCTGCAACTGCGCTGGGGGGCGGGGGTTGGGAGTGGAGCGGGCGACGGGGTTCGAAGCCGCGACATTCAGCTTGGGAAGCTGCATGGTCGATGCCGACTTCTTGAAGTCCATTTGAAGCGCCGGATCGGATAGAACCGGTCCACGGCGGACAGCGCCGATCACGGGCGGACACGATGGCGCTTGGAGGAGGTCGATCCAAACCGGACACAGGCGGACAGCGCCGGACAGCGGCGGGCCAGGGAGGGCGCAGATGACGCAGCCGGGCGGCATCGGATCGCATCGGGCGCGATCGTCCTAGGGCGGTGGGGTGGCGGGCCGTCCTAGGAGCGCGTCCCGGTAGATCGCGGCGTGGAAGGCTACGAAGGACTGCGTGGTTGACAGGGTCGATCGGTCCCCTGACCATCGGACTTGCCTCGACCGCGCAGCTCGCAAGCTAGGTGGCCTTGGCGGAGGCGGGCACGTCGAACGTCCGCCCAAGCTTGTTCCCCACCTCGCGCCCTCCGAACCGGCGTTGCCTACACAGCCGGCAAGAACACCGGATGTAGGTTGCGCCTCGACCCGAGACCCGAAATGCGCCTAGTTCTCCCGCTGGCTCTGTTGTGCTTGGCGGCCGACGCGCTCGCCCAGTCCACGTACACGGTGGACGTGACGGGTGCCGGAGACTTCGTTGATCTTCCGTCGGCGTTCGCGATCGGTGAGCCCGGGGACGTCTTCTTGGTGCGCCCAGGCTCCTACGGATCTGCCACGGTCCAGCGCGGCTTCTCGGTGCTCTGCGACACTGGCGTGAGCGTTCCGGCTCTCGTTGTCAGGAACGTGCCCTCCGGGGAGGTTGTGGTCGTGTCCTCGCTGGCAGCCCGCGACATTGACGTGTTGGGATGTCAGGGGGCCGTGATACTTCAGCATCTCGACATCGCTCCGCTTCAGTCGGGGACGGCACACCTCCCGGCTCTCGACATCCAGAACTCGGCAGACGTGCGGGTCTACCGAAGTTCCATTCTTGGGGCGCGTAGGTACGGGCAAGGTGATCCACCGCCGAACCCAGGAAGCGCAGCCGTTCGCGCTCTGGGTTCGCAAGTCGAGCTCGTGCGTTGCACCTTGACAGGCGGCAACGTCGACACGGCTTATCTCTGCGGGTCGTGCGGCCCTTGCGCACCGGCCGGTGGCCCAGGCCTGCTGCTTGACAACGCCAGCACTGCCCGCGTCGCAGGCTGTTCGATGTTCGGTGGAAGGGGCGGCTACTACATGGCCGGGGCTTTCACGAATCTCTGCACCTCGTCCGCGCCTCCCGATCCGCTCGTCGGCTGCCCTGCCGGTCCACCTATCGCCGTCGGCCGGGGCGGTCCAGCAATTCACATCCGCGGCAATTCGACGGCGCACGTCATCGGGACGCAGTCGGATGTGCTCAAGGGCGGCTTGCGCCGCTTCTACTACTCCTGCGCCTCTTCCTACGGCCCCATGGCCAGCGAATTCGGCAACCCGATCCTAATTCGCAATGGCTGCGAGCTCAGGATCTCTGGGGTGACGCTCAGCCGGGGCACGCGGACCGCTAGTTCGTCCATTGACGACCTGTACTTCGGTGGGTTCGTCCTTGCCGAGCAGGGTGCCACGATCACCCAAGTCTCGACTCCTGACCCGTTCCTCGAACGCATCGGCGGCGGTCAGCTTGGCACGGATGTCACACTGCGACTGCATTCCCCAGCCGGAGCCGCAGCAGTCCTCGATCGAGGTCGTCGCCCCCTGATACAGCCCACCGCAGGCCCGACACCTTGGCTTGTTGCCTCGCTGGCAGCGTTCTCCTTGGGTTCCGTGCCGCAGCAAGGGTACATCGAGAAGACCGTCCACATTTCGCCGCAGGATCCGCTCGGTGCACTGTACCTGTGGCAGGGCACGATCGACTGGGGCAATGGCGTGTCGATCAAGACCAACTCCGTGCCGGTCGTTGTTCGTTAGAGGGGAATGCTGCATGAAGCTCTCAGCGATGGATAACTCACGTGCCCCCGCTTGGACCCGTGATGTGCAGCTCCTCGCACTCGTGAAGCTGGTCGCAATGGCGAACGCGCAGCATCGGACGGTCTACAGCGCCTACAGCCTGAGAGCATCGTCCTCGGATGCGATTACCCAAGGACCCGGCGGGGACGCGCGCGACGAGGAACGGCCCGTGGGCTGCCCGTGCAGCCCGCCGAGGCGGTCTTCCTGAGTCCAGAGGGTCGCGAGCTCTGTGCGCCCACCAACAACGCCATGCGGGTCTTCGCCCGCCTGCTCGAAGCCGCTGGCATCGAGCGCGTGGACCCGCACGGCCGGTCCCTCGACATCCACG
>CAIUGU010000092.1 GCA_903898785.1 uncultured Pseudomonadota bacterium
CGCGGAGGCAATGACGCCGTCTAGGACAAGCACATCCCCCACAGCGTCCCGCTTGTTGGCAGGATCGATACCCAGGTTGATCGCCTGCCGGGCCGCCTCTGCCACGTCAGGCATCGTGGCGGCAATGTGGGCGAGCTGATCCCGCACGTTCTCGATGTCGTCCTCTGGCCGGAGGTGCTGATACTCGGTCCGCGGGTAAGAGATCACCTTCTTCTCGGCGTAGAGGCTCTGGGCGATCTTCAGCGTCATGTCGCCGGGAAAGCCATAGCGGTTGCTGGCATCGGCGAGCAGGTCGTTGAGCTTGAAGAGCATTGGAGGGGCCTCCGTCTCGAGTCTGTGCTTCATCGCGACGGCAGCCGGCTGGCCCGTGGTCTTGGCGGAGATCTCGGTAGCCCGAGCGGCGCTGCCGATCCTTGTTCCTTCGTCGCCTGCTGCGGCAGTGCCGTCTGCCCGCCACTTCGCCTCCACGGCTGTACCTTGGCCGAGGTCAATCGTCGCGACCGCCTCCCAGTAGGGCTGCGAGATGAAGGCGAGCACCGATCGTTCACGCTCCACGATCATGGCCAGCGTCGGCGTCTGCACCCTGCCGGCTGGTGTCTTGTGAAAACCGCCGCCGGCACTGATCAGAGCGGTGAGGGCACGGGTGATGTTGATGCCGATCAGCCAGTCGGCGATCGTGCGGCACTTCCCCGCGGCAGCCAATCCCTCCACCGAGGCGTTGGGGCGGATGTTGTGGAAGGCCCGCCGGATTCCGTCCCCGGTCATCGACTGCAGCCAGAGTCGGCTGAGGGGCTTGCTGCATTCGGCGTGTTCGATGATCTCACGAAAGATCAGCTCGCCTTCACGACCGGCGTCGCAGGCATTGATCACTCCCACGATGTCGGGCCGAGACAAAAGGGCGACCAGGTGCGTCAGCCGTTTCTGCTGTGAGGCTTTAGGCACCAGAGCGATCAGAGCGGGAATGATCGGCAGGGCGGCGAACCCCCAGGGCTCGTCCGGCATCTGCTGCTCGAGGAGATGGCCACTGGCGGCTGCCACGACGAGTGTCTCGGATTCGTAGTGGTCGTCGTGCTTCGTGAAACCACCGAGTGCCTTGGCGATGTCGTTCATCACGGAAGGCTTCTCAGCAATCACGAGCAGCTTCTGCGACGAGGTGTCGGTGGTGGCGAGGCGAATCATGGGGAGCTCCTTGGCGAGACGACGGTGTTGAAAGGACGATCGAGAAGTGATCGCTTTCGGTGTCGCTCTCTTTTCACAACTAGGACGAGTCATCGGTCTCGTCAAGCAATTCGTGAAAACTTTTTTCAGCGATCACGGCGGTTTCATCTGTGCTCGCGCACGCGAAGAATGTGCGCGTGCGCACATGCGCATGCACGCGTACGCGCGTGTGCGTAGGCACGCGCACGCGAGCGCACACGTGTACGCGTACGCGTGCGAGGCTGGACGCGAGGACCGCGGCTCTTGCTTTGGCGACGCGTATCGGGTGGCACGCATCGCTTCGACGTAGCCGATCGTTGACCGCGATCGAGCCGCAGCAATGGCTCGCGCGAAACG
>CAIUGU010000093.1 GCA_903898785.1 uncultured Pseudomonadota bacterium
ACTGTTTTTGTTAAGTAAGTTTTCGGAACTTCCAGCCCGGTTAGCACTCTCATTTCGCGAGTGCCAAGGTTGCGCTAAGCTACTGAGCAGCCCATTGAACCGGAGGAACGTCCCGAGATGACCAGCACCGCGCTCGCCCTGAAGCAGTCTTCATTCCTGATCGCAGCACCGATCGGCAGCCTCGACGCCTATGTCGACCGTGTTGCCCAGATTCCGGTCCTGAGCCGCGAAGACGAGCGCGCCTTGGCCGAGCGGTTCCATCGCGACAACGACCTCGAGGCAGCGCGTCACCTCGTGCTTTCCCACCTGCGTTTCGTGGTGCACATCGCCCGCGGTTACTCGGGTTACGGACTGCCGGTGGGCGACCTGATCCAGGAAGGCAACGTCGGCCTGATGAAGGCCGTCAAGCGCTTCGACCCGACCATGGACGTCCGGCTGGTCTCGTTTGCCGTCCACTGGATCCGCGCCGAGATCCACGAGTATGTGCTGCGCAACTGGCGCCTCGTGAAGGTGGCCACGACGAAGGCGCAGCGCAAGCTGTTCTTCAACCTGCGCCGCCTCAAGAAGAACATGGGCTGGCTGTCGGAAGCGGAAACGCAGGCCGTCGCACGCGACCTCGGGGTCACGACCGCTGAAGTCTCCGAGATGGAACAGCGGCTGTCGTCCCGCGACGTGGCTTTCGATCCGGCGCCGGATGCGGATGACGAGGAAGGGGCGTATTCGCCTTCCGCGTACCTGCCGCATCCTTCCGCGGACCCGGCCATTGCGGTCGAACGCGAACAGTGGGACGAAGACTCGGCGGACCGGGTCGCAAGCGCGCTCGGCTCGCTGGACGAGCGCAGCCAGCAGATCCTGCGCAGCCGCTGGATGACCGACAAGAAGGCCACGCTGCACGAACTGGCGGACCAGTACGGCGTGTCGGCCGAGCGGATCCGGCAGATCGAGGCGCATGCGATCAAGAAGCTGCGCGAGATGGTCGCCGAACCCGCGAACTGATCCGCTTCGCGCAAGACCCTGGAAAGACGAAGGGCCGACCCGGGAAACCGGGCCGGCCCTTTTCAATGGCGCGGCTGGACGTGTAGTCGGCTTACTGGGTGATCGGGCTCAGCACGATCTCGACCCGGCGATTCTGGGCACGGCCCTCAGCCGTATCGTTCGAGGCCACCGGACGCGAGAAGCCGAACCCCTGCCTGACGACCCGGCCGGTCGCAATGCCCCGGCTCACGAGATAGTCGCCGACCGTTGCGGCCCGGCGCTCGGACAGCTGCTGGTTGAGCGCCTGCCCGCCGGTGTTGTCGGTGTGGCCCAGCACGTCGACCAAGGTCTTCTCGTACTCCTTGAGGACCAGCGCGACCGAGTCGAGCGTGCCGAAGAACTGCGAATTGAGGTCGGCACTGTTGGTCGCGAACGTCACGTTGCTCGGCATGTTGAGCGTGATCTCGTTGCCGCTCCGGGTAACGCTGACGCCGGTGCCTTCGAGCTGCTTGCGCAGCTTGGCCTCCTGCACGTCCATGTAGTAGCCAACCCCGCCGCCTGCAAGGCCTCCGAGGCCCGCACCGATCAACGCGCGGCGGCGGCGTTCACGGGAATTGTCGCCCGTCAGCACGCCGGCCACGGCGCCCACTGCCGCGCCGATGGCGGCGCCCGTAGCGGCCTTGCTCGTCTGCTGTTCGCGCGTATAGGGATTGATGGTCGAACAACCCGCAGCCAGCGCGGCAACTACGATCAGCGCCGTAATCCGGGTGCGTGTCTTCATCTTCTCAAACCTCCGGACAAAGGATCAGTCATGGCCAGCATCTTAAATGCTCCCGCCTCACGGCGAACACTGTCTGGGAATATCTACAACAGATCCGCTCAGTTGACGCCGAGATAACCGAGGATGCCGCGTGCAGCCTCCCGGCCTTCGAACACGGCCGTCACGACGAGGTCGGAGCCGCGGACGTTGTCGCCGCCGGCGAAGACCTTGGGGTTCGTGGTCTGGAAGGGGGTCTTCGGATTCGCGGACACACGCAAGCGGCCGTTCGGATGCAGCGCGATCTTCGCGTCCTCGAACCACGGTGCAGGGCTCGGCAGGAAGCCGAACGCAATGATCACTGCGTCTGCAGGAATGATCTCTTCCGAACCCGGGATCGTCTCCGGCATGCGCCGGCCACGAGGTCCGGGCGGCCCGAGGCGCGTCTGCACGACCTTGACGCCCTCGACATGCGTCGAGCCGACGATCTCCACCGGTTGCCGGTTGAAGAGGAACTCGACGCCCTCTTCCTTGCTGTTCTTGAAATCGCGCCGTGAGCCCGGCATGTTCGCTTCGTCGCGGCGATAGGTGCAGGTGACACTCTCGGCGCCCTGGCGGATCGCGGTGCGATTGCAGTCCATGCCCGTATCGCCGCCGCCGAGCACGACGACGCGCTTGCCTTTCATGTCGATGAAGTCGCCCGTGCCCAGTTCGAGATGGCGATTGATGTTGGAGATCAGGTACGGCAGCGCTTCGTAGACTCCCGGCAGGTCTTCGCCCGGAAAGCCGCCCTTCACGTACGTGTACGTACCGGTGCCGAGGAACACGGCATCGAAGTCCTTGAGCAGCTTGTCGAACGGGATGTCCCGGCCGATCTCCTTGCCCAGCTCGAACTTGACGCCCATGCCCTCCATGATCTCGCGACGCGTCTCGACGATGTCCTTGTCGAGCTTGAACGGCGGAATGCCGAACGTCAGCAGCCCGCCGATCTTCGTATAGCGATCGAACACCACGGGCTCGACGCCGTTGCGCACGAGGATGTCCGCGCAACCGAGTCCCGCAGGACCCGCGCCGACGATGGCCACCCGCTTGCCGGTTGCAACGACGCCGGACATGTCCGGACGCCAGCCCTGCTTCAAGGCTTCATCGGTGATGTACTTCTCGATGGAGCCGATCGTCACGGCGCCGTGGCCGTCGTTGAGCGTGCACGCGCCCTCGCACAGGCGATCCTGCGGGCAGATGCGGCCACACACCTCGGGCAGCGAATTGGTCCGGTGCGACAGCTCCGCCGCCTCGAACAGCTTGCCGTCCTGGATCAGCTTCAGCCAGTTCGGGATGTAGTTATGGACCGGGCATTTCCACTCGCAGAACGGGTTGCCGCAGGACAGGCAGCGCCCTGCCTGCTGTGACGCCCCGTTCGGGTCGAACTGCTCGTAGATCTCTGAAAAGCCCGTCGTCCGCACGTCGAGCGGCAGCTTCTCCGGATCGCGCCGGGGAATCTCGAGGAATTGAAGCGTCTTGTCGGCCATGCGTTGAACAGTCAGCGTTGGGCAGTTGGCAATGCGCGGTTATGCCGCGCGCCGCAGGTTTTCGATCAAAGAGTCGATCTCGGCCGCCTTCGGCTTCACGACCCAGAACTTGCCGATGTAGGAACGGAAGTCGTTCAGGATCTGGTCGCCCCAGACGCTGCCGGTTTCCGCGACATGCTGCTCGATCAGGCTGCGCAGGTGCTGCAGGTGAGACTCCATGCCCTCGGGCGTGATGCGATGGATGTCGATCAGCTCGTGGTTGTAGCGGTCGACGAAATCGCGCTCCAGGTCGAGCACGTAGGCAAAGCCGCCCGTGAAGCCGGCGCCGAAGTTCACACCGGTCTTGCCGAGCACCGTCACGACGCCGCCGGTCATGTACTCGCAGCAGTGATCGCCTGCGCCCTCGATGACGGCGATGGCGCCGGAATTGCGGACCGCGAAACGCTCACCCGCCTGGCCGGCCGCGAACAGCTGGCCGCCCGTCGCACCGTAGAGGCACGTGTTGCCCATGATGATGGAGTCGCGCGCGACGAACCTTGCGTTGCGGTCGGGACGCAGCACCAGCTTGCCCGACGCCATGCCTTTGCCGACGTAGTCGTTCGCATCGCCCTCGAGGTACATGTGCAGGCCGCCTGCGTTCCAGACGCCGAAGCTCTGGCCCACGGCACCGCGCAGCTTCACGGTGATCGGCGAGTTCTTCATGCCGTAATTGCCATGCAGGCGGGCGATCTCTCCCGACAGCCGCGCACCGATCGAGCGGTTGTAGTTGCTGACCTCGTACTCGAACGTGCCGCCGCTGCCCGTGGTAATCGCAGGCAAGGCGTCAGCCACCATCTTCTCGGCCAGCAGGCCCTTGTCGAACGGCGCGTTGCGCGCGTCGATGCAGAACTGCGGCTTGCTGTTGCCCAACCCCGAGTCGGACAGGATCGGGCTCAGGTCGAGCCGACGCTGCCGCGGCGTTTCACCTTCACGGATGTCGAGCAGCTGTGTCTGGCCGATGAGCTCCGCCATCGTGCGGACACCGAGTTGCGCCATGATCTCGCGGCATTCCTCGGCGACGAAACGGAAATAATTGATCACCATTTCCGGCAGGCCGATGAAGAACTTCTGCCTGAGCAGCTTGTGCTGCGTAGCCACGCCGGTGGCGCAATTGTTCAGGTGGCAGATGCGCAGGTACTTGCAGCCGAGCGCGACCATGGGCGCCGTGCCGAAGCCGAAGCTCTCCGCACCAATGAGCGCGGCCTTGATGACGTCGAGACCGGTCTTCAGGCCGCCGTCCGTCTGCAACCGCACGCGATGCCGCATGTCGTTGAGCCTGAGCGTCTGGTGCGTTTCCGCCAGACCCAGCTCCCACGGTGTACCGGCGTACTTGATCGAGCTGATCGGGCTCGCACCCGTGCCGCCGTCGTGCCCGGAGATCGTGATGAGGTCCGCGTAGGCCTTCGCCACGCCCGCAGCGACGGTACCGACACCCGGTTCCGCCACGAGTTTCACGGACACCAGTGCCTGCGGATTGACCTGCTTCAGGTCGAAGATCAGCTGCGCGAGGTCCTCGATGGAGTAGATGTCGTGATGCGGCGGCGGCGAGATCAGGCCGACGCCGGGGCGTGCGAACCGCAGCTTCGCGATCATCTCGTTGACCTTGTGGCCCGGCAACTGGCCGCCCTCGCCCGGCTTCGCGCCTTGCGAGACCTTGATCTGCAGCACTTCGGCGCTGACCAGGTATTCCGGTGTCACGCCGAAGCGCCCGGATGCCACCTGCTTGATCTTCGAGTTCTTCTCGTTGCCGTAGCGGCTCGGGTCTTCGCCGCCTTCGCCCGAGTTGGAGCGCGCGCCCAGGCGATTCATCGCGATGGCGAGTGCCTCATGCGCTTCCGGCGACAGCGCACCCAGCGACATGCCTGCCGAGTCGAACCGCACCATGATGCTTTCGACCGATTCAACGTCGGACAGCGGCACGGGGACACGGTCCGTCTTGAGCGCAAAGAGGTCGCGGATCGTCGAGGCAGGCCGCTCGTTCACGACGGCGGCGTACTCCTTGTAGATACCGTAGTCACCCGAGGACACCGCTGCCTGCAACGTTGCGATGACGTCGGGGTTGTACATGTGGTATTCGCCGCCGTGCACGAACTTGTGTAGGCCGCCCTGGTCGACAGCGGACTTCGGATTGCGGGCGCGAATCGCCAGCATCTTCTGGTCGCTTTCGAGATCATCGAAGTTGGCGCCCTGGATGCGGCTGACGGTACCGCGGAAGCACAGATCCACCACTTCATCGGACAGGCCGACGATCTCGAACAGCTGCCCGCTCCGATAGCTCGCCACCGTCGAGATGCCCATCTTCGACATGATCTTGAACAGGCCCTTGCGGATGCCGCGACGGTAGCTGCGACCGAGCTCGAAGCGCGTTTCGTGGTCCATTGCCGGGGCACTCTTGCGGAGCATGTCGAACAGCGTCTGGTAAGCCATGTACGGATACACGGCCGTCGCACCGTACCCGATCAGGCAAGCGAAGTGATGCGGATCGCGGGCGGTGCCGGTCTCGACGATGATGTTGCACTTGCAGCGCAGGCCCTTCTCGACGAGTCGGTGATGCACGGCGCCCGTGGCCAGCAGCGCGTGGATCGGGATCATGTCCTTCTTGAGGTAGCGGTCCGACAGCAGCAACACGAGCTTGCCGGCACGCACGGCGGCCTCGGCCTTGTCGCACACGTCGAGGATCGCGTCCTTGAGCGGGCGGGCTTCGGCGTACTGCAAGTCGATGAACTCGTGCGTGACGCCCTCGTCTTCCATCGCAACGAGCTGCCTCAGCTTGCGCTGCGACAGCACGGGCGAATTCAGCACTACCTGCTTCGCATGCTGCGGTTTCGGCGCAAACACGTTCGCCTCCGGGCCGATCTGCGTCTGCAACGACATCACGATGGATTCGCGCAGCGGGTCGATCGGCGGGTTCGTCACCTGCGCGAACTGCTGCCTGAAGTAGTCGTACAGCGAGCGGATCTTGTGCGACAGCACCGGCATGGGCGTGTCGTCGCCCATCGAACCGACGGCCTCGCTTTCGTCCTCGGCCAGTGCGCGGATGATCTCGTCGCGCTCCTCCGCCGTGATGTTGAACATCTTCTGGTACGTGGCCAGCGTCTCGCGATCCATCGGTTCAGCCGCCAGCGCGGGGTCGATGAGGTCCTGCTCGAGGTACCGCACGCCCTGCTTCAGCCACTGCTTGTACGGATAGCGGCTCTTGAGCTGGTCGTCGATGCGGCGCGTATCGAGGATCTCGCCGCTGGTAAGGTCGAGCGCGAGCATTTCGCCGGGCCCGAGCTTGCCCTTCTTCAGTACCTGCTCGGGCTTGTAGTCCCACACCCCCGTTTCCGACGCGATGGTCAGGTGCCTGTCGTCGGTCACGACCCAGCGCGCCGGACGCAGGACGTTGCGGTCGAGCGTACAGGCGGCATAACGACCATCGGTCAGCACCACGCCGGCAGGACCGTCCCACGGCTCCATGTGCGTGACGTGGAATTCGTAGAACGCGCGCAGGTCCGGGTCGATGGTGTCGACCGACTGCCACGCCGGCGGAATCAGCAGCCGCATCGCGTGCATGACATCGAGACCGCCCATCAGCAGCACCTCGAGCATGTTGTCGAGCGACTGCGAGTCGGAGCCGTGCATCGAGACGAGCGGCAACACCTCGCTCAAGCTGGGCAGCAGCGGCGACTTCAGGATCGGACCGCGGGCGTAAGCCCAGCTGCGATTGCCTTCAACGGTGTTGATCTCGCCGTTGTGCGCCAGGAAGCGGAACGGATGGGCCAGCCGCCACTGCGGCATCGTGTTGGTCGAGAAGCGCTGGTGGAAGATCGCCACCGACGCCACCATGCGTTCGTCCGCGAGGTCGCGATAGAACTCGACCAGGTGCTGCGGCATGACCATGCCCTTGTAGACCAGGGTCACGGCCGACAGGCTCGGCACGTAGAACGCCAGATCGTCCTGCAGGGCCTTTTCAGCGCGACGGCGCGCCATGAAGAGCTTGCGGTTGAACGCGGCATCGTCGGTGTCGTCCGGCGCGTTGACGTACACCTGCTCGAAACGGGGCAGGGTCTTCAGTGCTTCCGCACCGCAGACGGAGGTATCCACCGGCAGCACCCGCCAGCCGGCAAGCTCGAGTCCCTCGCGGACCAGTTCGTCTGCCAGCACCTTGCGGGCACGGTCTGCCTTCGCGGCGTCCGGGTTCAAGAAGACGTTGCCGGCCGTGAAGACGGATCCGACGGCAATGCCGGCCTCCTTCGCAGCCGCCTTCAGGAAGGCTTCGGGCTTTTTCAGCATCAGGCCGCAACCGTCGCCGGTCTTGCCGTCGGTGGCGACCGCGCCGCGGTGCGTGAGGCGGGTCAACGCCTGCACGGCGGTCTGGACGAGCCAGTGGCTCGCCTGGTCGTCGATGTTCGCGATGAGGCCGAAGCCGCAGCTGTCCTTCTCGTACGCAGCCCGATAGAGGCCCACGTCGGGCCGGTCCAGTCCGGACACGTCAGTCGATTCTGTTCTGGCACCCGTCATGGCAGCCCCTTCAACAAATTCCGGAAGCGTCCGCCGCTTCAAACCTGCAAACGATCCTGCAAGAACCGTCCCAGCGCCAGCGAGACTCGCCCCGGCCCCCAGCCGGTGGCCTGCGCAGGACAAGGACAGGGCCCGGCACCTGTGCGGCACCCGCCCCTGAAAATTCTGCTAACTCGTTGATGCAGAATAAAATCCCCGCGCCCGTCGACGCGCGACCGACCGTTTGGTCGCGGGTCGCGCCGGAGGGTCCGCGTTGGGAGCGGACCGAAAACTGCGGTCGGATTGAAGCCATATTACAGGGGCGTCGGCGTCCGTCAATGCACTGCAAAACCGCGCGGCGGAGCGGCCCCGCGGAGGGCGAATCGGCGCGTTTCAGCCCTACCGCCCGCCCGCCGGCCGATCGGCACGGGTGACGCGCCAGTCGCCGTCCTTTTCCATCAACGTCAGACGGAAGGAATGGACGTCCGCCGCCAGGTCCCACGCAGACTCGGCTTCGGCTTCCCTGCCCACCATGGCGACCGTCACCTCCAGCTCCGCAACGTCCCGCGCCGGAAACTCGAGCGAGTCGACGCGCGTCAGCAGGTGGATGGACTGGTTGGCAATGAAGTAGCCCCGCAGGTAGCGGCTGAGCTCCGCTGCCTGCCTGCCGTCCGCATCGGCATAGTCGGGCGAGACAAGCTCCATGACGGCCGAGACGTCCCGTGCTTCCGCCGCCTGTTCCGCCGCCGCAATCACGGCCCGGACCCGGGCTTCGGGCGAATCCGGCGTCCCGCAACCCGCAAGCCCGATCGCGAGCCCCACCACCCCGAAGATCCGCTTGTTCATCCCGCCCACCCCCACGTCCCGCCCCCACCTGCGACCGCCCCCTTTATACTGCCTGCAAACCGATCAATGCTTCACGCTGGAGTACTCATGACGACGATGTTGGTTCGTAAGGCGGGCGACCGCATGCACAGCACCCACGGCTGGCTCGACAGCTGGCATACGTTCTCGTTTGCCGACCACTACGATCCGCGCTTCATGGGATTCCGCAGCCTGCGCGTCATCAACGACGACACCGTGCAGCCGGCCATGGGCTTCGGCACGCATTCTCACCGGGACATGGAGATCATCTCGTACGTGCTCGAAGGCTCCCTTGAACACAAGGACAGCATCGGCACCGGCTCCGTGATCCGCCCCGGCGACGTGCAGAAGATGAGCGCGGGTTCGGGCATCGCCCACAGCGAGTTCAACCACTCGAAGTCGGAGCTCGTGCATTTCCTGCAGATCTGGATCATTCCGGACAAGGGCGGCATCAAGCCGTCCTACGAGCAGATCCACTACCCCGTGGCCGACCGCGCCGGCAAGCTGAAGCTCGTGGGCTCGAACCATAAGCAGGACGGCGTGATCCACATCCAGCAGGACGTGCAGCTCTACGCGACGGTCCTGCAGTCAGCTGCACAGCGCGTCGAACACAAGCTGGCCGCAGGCCGTTACGCCTGGGTACATGTCGCCAAGGGCTCTGTGGAAGTGAACGGCAAGACCTTGTCCGCCGGCGACGGGGCAGCCATCGCGGCCGATACCGGCGCGGCAGAAGTCACGCTGCAGGGTGCCCCCGAAGGCGAAGCCCTGCTGTTCGACATGCCCTGATAGATAGTTGGGGTGCCATGGCGACGCGACGCAAAGTTCTGCAGGGCGCGCTCGCCACACTCGGGCTCGGCGCATGCGGCATGGGTGCATTTGCCGCGACCGAACGCAAAGTGAAGCCGCTCGACATCCTCGTCCTGGGCGGCACGGGCTTCATCGGTCCGCACCAGATCGAATATGCCCTTGCGCGCGGCCACAAGGTCACGATGTTCAATCGCGGCCGCACGGCTGCCGGCCTCTATGGCAAGCGCGTTGAAACGCTGCTCGGCAATCGCGACGCAAAGATCGACCAGGGCCTCAAGGCCCTGCAGGGGCGCCGTCGCTGGGACGTGGTGATCGACAACTCGGGTTACGTGCCGCGCCATGTACGCGACTCGGCCGAGCTGCTGCGAGGCCGGACAGGGCGCTACCTCTACGTTTCCACCATCTCGACGTATCCGCTGGATCAGGGCGGCGTCTTCAACGAAAACAGCCCGCTGCAGGCCCTCACCGATCCCGCCGACGAGCAAGTCACCGGGGAGAGTTATGGCCCGCTCAAGGCTGCGTGCGACACCACCGTGCGCGGGATCTTCGGTTCTGCTGCGACCATCGTGCGCCCGACCTATGTCGTCGGCCCCGGCGATGACACGGACCGCTTCACGTACTGGGTGGACCGCACGGCGCGAGGTGGCGATGTGCTGAGCCCGCCCAATGCCAACGAGACACTGCAGTGGATTGACGTGCGCGACCTCGCCGCGTGGATGATCGGCCTTGCGGAGAACGATACCGCGGGCATCTTCAACGCCGCGAGCCGGCCCGCGCCGTGGAGCGAGATCCTCGGCACGCTCGCCACCGCCGCGAGGAAGTCGGTGCGACTGCGCGGGCCCACGCAGGAACTGCTCGACCTGTATCGCATCGAGCTGCCGCTCGTCGCAACCGGCATGCCGCCGTGGATGATCGGAACGGCGGCAGCTGAAGCCGCCGGCCTCAGCGTACGGCCGTTGCTCACGACAGGCAGGGACACCCTTGAATGGTGGAACAGCCAGCCCGCCGATCGTCGCGCAAACCCGGCGGGCTGGCCTACGCCGCAGCAGGAGCGGCAGGCGCTCGAGCGGTTGCGGCGGATCTAAGGAGCCTCTGACGCGTATAGGTTAATCAGAGGCTCCTTAAAGGAAGCCCGCGCAGGTCGCCTTCGCTTCGCTTTCCGCGTCGGGAATCTGCGAGCACAACTGCTGCATGCGGGCTTGGACGGCTGCAATCGCGGCCTTCTTCGACCCATCCGCGTTCCACTTCGCAAGTTCCCGTTCGAGTCGCTCGATGCGCGCGTTCGTGCGCTGGTACAGGCGATCGGGACCGTCGAGTTCCGCCAGTACGGCAAGGGTCGTATCGCGAATGCGTGCCTCGTCCTGCGGACGCATGCGAATCAGGCTCGCGACATACGACGTGCCCCACTGGAACCGCGTGGCCGGTCCCTTGGATTCGCGGTACGCCCGTTCGAACCAGCCCAGCGCCGCGTCGACCCTGCCGCGTTTTTCGTCGATGCTGGCGAGATCCAGCATCAGGTAGTAAGGCGTCGCTGCCGTCTGCATCTCCTGCTCGGCGATGGCATAGACGCGATCCTGGTCGTCGAGCGCATCCATCACGTAGAGCAGTGAATTGACGACGCTGGCGCGCGTGTAGGCATCGTGCTTGCGGGCCAGGGCAGCGTCGACCTTGGCTCGTGCGTCACTGGCGAGTGCCGGCGTCAGCGCACCAAGTGCCTTCGCGCCTTGCAGCTTCGACGTCAGCGCGAAGAACTGGTCGGATTCCGAATACCGCGGATCGGCAGCGGCCCGGTCCATCACGTCGAACCAGCGCTGCCGCAAGGTATCGTCCGACAGCAGCCCGGTGCGTCGCGCGGCGACGAAGAACCGGTCGTCGAGCACGAACAGCGTATCGGCCACGGCAACCGCGCGAGCACTGTCGCCCAGCAGGTCGATCACGTCCGTCACGAGCGCCACGGTTCGTGCAGAAGCCGGCTTGCCCTCGCGAATAGCCGCGCCCTCTGCCGACAACGCCAGCGTCGCCGCCTGCACGAGCAGCCTGTCCCGCTCCACCTGCGACGTCGCGGGACACCGCGTGGCGGCGAGGTCGAGCTGGGCAGCCCGTTGCGTATCGTCGGCCACGGGCTCGGTTTCGAGGCTGAAGCCGTGGAACGCGAGGCGTCGGCAATCGTCGGCCGACAGCGGGGATTCGCTGGCCGCGAGCCCGGCCAGGATGTCGGCAACCGGGCGCGTACCGGCAAGCGCGAGATCGAGCAGCTCCGTGTAGCGCTCCACGTCCATGCCGCCGGCCACGCGCATCAGCTCGGTCCCGTCCGGACGCAGGATCAGCACGGTGGGATAGCCGCTGACCTTCAGCTTCTCTCCCCACTTCTGCGCGCCGGGCTCGTCGCCATCAAGATAGACGGAGACGAACAGGCGGGACTTCTCGATGAAGTCGCGGCGCGTGAACACGGACGACTTGAGCTGCTGGCAGTACGGGCACCACGCCGCACCCCAGAACAGGAAGACGGGTCGCTCGGCCGCCTGCGCCTCGGCAAAGGCCTCCTCCACCGAACCCGCGAACCAGGCGATCTCCCTGGCCTCAGCCGGTGCCGCAGCCGACTCGACGACAGCGGCTTCGCGCTGACCGCAGGCACCCAGCCCCACGGACGCTGCCAGGGTTGCCAGCAGGGCAAACACGGGGGAAAGGCGGATGCGGGATGTCATGGACGCCTCCGTGGTCGCGGCTACGGCAGTGCTAGAGGAATGCGCGATACAGCATACGGGCAGCCACGACGAGCAGGAAGCAGCCGAAGGCAATGCTCAGGTTCCGGCGGCTCAGGCTGTGCGCCACCCTGGCGCCGAGCGGTGCCATCAGAACGCTGACCGGCGCAATGAGCGCAAACCCCAGCAGGTTCGTGTAACCCACCGTCAGCCACGGCGTCTCGACGGCAGGCTGCGCGAACAGGAACCCGACGGTCGCGGGTACCGCGATCCACAGACCGAGGAGGGCTGCCGTCCCCACCGCCCGGTGGATGGGGACGCTGCACAACGTCATCACCGGGACGCCGAGCGTGCCACCGCCGACGCCCATCATCGAGGCGAGACAGCCGATGCCCGCAGGCAACCAGGCTCCCTTCCAGGTCCGGGGCACATCGCGCGCGACGACGAAGTCGTCCAGCGGCAACAGCATCTTCGCGGCAACCGCCAGCGCCGCGATACCGAAGACGGCCGCGAGTACGCGCGCTTCGAACTGCGCCACGAGTTGCGAGCCGATCAGCGCACCCACCACGATGGGGATGGCCCAGGCCTTGACGATAGCGCCGTCCACCGACCCGCGGCGCGCATGCGAGCGGGACGAAGAAATCGCCGTTGGAATGATCGTCGCCATCGAGGTCGCTACCGCGAGATTCATCGTGATGCGGGGATCGATGCCCGCGAGGCCGAGGGCCAGTTCCAGCACCGGCACGATCACGATGCCGCCGCCCACGCCCAGCAGTCCGGCCACGAAACCGCCGACCAGGCCCGACGCCAGCACCGCGAGCACGAGGGCAATCATGCCGGGCACCCTCTCGGGCGACGTCCCGTGACTCCCCGAAGAGTGCGACACGGTTCGTAGCCTCTATTGCGCCCCCGGGGTAGAAAGGACGCTACGGATTCAGGGTGTGGGGCGCTGGTACGTACGCTATGGATGTTCGCACGCAGAAACGGCTGGACGAGATCGGGACGCGGTTCATCCGCTGCACCGTGGACCAACTTGCCGAGCTCCAGTCGCTGGCCAGTCGCATTCACGATGGGGACGCGGCCGGACTCGCCGAGCTCGAGAACCTGACCCACCAGGTTTACGGCTCGGCTGCGATGTTCCGCTTTGACACCGTGAGCACCAAGGCCGGCAGGATCAACAAGCTGCTCAAGTCCTTCGAGGTGAACCCCGGCACGTGGGATGTCGCGCTGCTCGACAGCCTGCTGATCGACTTCACCGACGCCGTCCACGACGCCGCGGCAAGCCGCAGGCGGCGAACGACTGACCATCGCCTGGAATGGCCTGACCGGAGCCGCGACGCGAGCCAGGGGCCGCTCGGCTAAAGCGAAGTCCGCTGCCACGCGTCCAGTTCACGGACGCGGGCATACCACGCCTGGATGTTGTCGTATTGCCGGATCGGCAGCCGGGCAAGGTCCGTCACCATGAGCACGGGGGCGATCGCCAAGTCTGCGAGCGTCACATCGTCGCCACAGAGCCAGTCCCGGTCGGCCAGGTGCGCATCGAGGATCGGCGCGTACTTCGCCACCTCGATCTCGCCACGCTCCACTTCCCGCGGGTCCGGTGCGCCGGCGCCGACCAGTCCCTTCATCCAGTTTTCCCAGCCAAGGATGCCGATGGCCGGCGCAAAGTGGCTCGCGCCCCAGAACATCCAGCGGTTCACCTCGGCCCGTGCGCGGGCTTCCTTCGGCAGCACCGTCTGGCCGGGCGTGCGGTCGGCGAGGTACTGCATGATCGCGTAGGACTCCCACAGCACGAAGTCGCCGTCAACGAGCACCGGCACCTTGGCGTTCGGATTGACCTGCTCCAGCTGCCGGCGGTGCTCGGGCTTCGACAGGTCGATGATCACGGACTCGAACTTCACGCCGAGGTGAATGGCGGTCATCAGCGCGCGCCTTGCGCTCGACGACAGCGGATTATGGTACAGGCGCATACGGGATCCTTGGGAGGGAGGCGGAACGAACGGGACCGAATTCTTCGGGTAAGCGGCCCGGATGTAAAGCTATTGCGTCCTCCGGGCAATACAATAGGCGGCCCGCAAGCCTTGCCCCCACGCCATGTGTTCAGCCTCTACCTACGATTCGGCACTTGAAACGCTCCTGCTGCCGTTTGCGAGCGGTCGGCTGCCATGGCCAAAGGACAGCGCCTTGTTCCTGCGCGCACGGACCGGCGCAGCGCTGCAGCAACACGCGTTGCCCGGTCTCGTTTGCGAACAGAGCTTCCGGCCGGACGCGGAGGCACTCGAACGAGCCGGACTCACGGTCAGGGCCTCCGCCACGGGTGCCGGTGAAACCTATCCGCTCGTGCTGGTCCTGCCGCCGCGGCAGCGCGATGAATCCCGGGCATTGATGGCGAGGGCTGTTGCATCGACCCGGCCGGGCGGGATCGTCGTCGCAAGCGCCAGCAACAACGAGGGTGCCCGCTCGGCGGAAGCGGACCTGGCACAGCTGGCCGGCGGCATCGATTCCATGGTCAAGAACAAGTGCCGCGTGTTCTGGACACCGCCTCTGCAGGGCCCGCCCAACCCCACGCTGCAGGCTGGCTGGCTGGCGCTCGATGCGGTGCGGCCGATCGCCGATGGCCGCTTCAAGAGCCGCCCGGGCCTCTTTGCCTGGGACCGGATCGATCCTGCCTCGCAGCTGCTGGCCGATCACCTGCCGGCGGACCTGCACGGTGCCGCTGCCGATCTCGGCGCCGGTTTCGGCTTCCTGGCGGCGAAGCTGCTCGAGCGCTGCCCGAAGATCACGTCCGTCGACCTGTACGAGGCGGAAGCCCGGGCGCTCGACGTGGCGAAGACGAACCTGGCGGCCTTCGCCCCGCGTGCAGCGCTCGATTTCAGGTGGCACGACGTCACGGGTGGACTGCCCCGCCGCTACGACGTGATCGTCACGAATCCGCCGTTCCATACGCAGACCCGCGTGGACCGTCCCGATATCGGACGTCGCTTCATTGCCGTCGCCGCTGCGTCATTGAATCCCGGCGGCAGCTTGTGGATGGTGGCCAATCGCCACCTGCCGTACGAGGAAGTCCTGGCCGACCACTTCGCACGCGTGCGCAAGGTGGCCGAGAAGGACGGCTTCAAGATCATCGAAGCCGTAAAGGGGCATTCACGATGAAGCTGGTCAAGCTGATCGCGAACCTGGGTTACGGCAGTCGCAGGCAGGTTACACAGCTATTCCGCGAGGGGCGCATCACGAACCTGGCGGGCGAGGTGCTGTATGCCGACGACCAGGTGGCGCATGCGGACATTCGGCTGGACGGTGAGACACTCGATCCGCCGCAGGGCCTGACGCTGATGCTGCACAAACCCGTCGGCTACACGTGCTCGACGAAAGACCCGGGCGGCGTCGTGTACGACCTGCTGCCGCCGCGATTCCGCGAGCGCTCGCCGGTGGTGGCAACGGTCGGCCGGCTGGACCGCGACACCACAGGCCTGCTGCTGATGACGGACGACGGTGCGCTGCTGCACCGGATCGTGCACCCGAAATCTCAGCTCGCGAAGGTGTACGAGGCGACGCTCGCTCGCGACCTGCGCGGCAACGAAGCCGAGAAATTCGCAAGCGGCAAGATGATGCTGGAATCGGAAAAGACGCCGCTCGCGCCCGCAACGCTCGAAGTCATCGACAAGCGGCACGCCCGCCTCACGCTGACCGAAGGGCGCTACCACCAGGCTCGCCGCATGTTCGCCGCGGTCGGCAACCATGTCGAAGCCCTGCACCGCAGCCGGCTCGGCGGGTTGACGCTGGGTGACCTGCCCGTGGGACAATGGCGGCTTCTCGATGCTGCGGATCTCGATACCTTGTTCGGCAAGTGACGCCGGACCTTTCCATTCGAAGTGACCTCATGAAACCCACCGTCAAGCCCAACGTCCCCAACTTTTCTTCCGGTCCCTGCGCCAAGCGTCCCGGCTACTCGCTGGCAGCGCTGCCCACGGACATCCTCGGCCGCTCGCATCGCTCCGGCCTCGGCAAGAATCGCCTCGCCAAGTCGATTGCCGAGACCAAGGCCGTGCTCGGCATTCCCGCGGACTATCGCGTCGGCATCGTGCCGGCCTCCGACACCGGTGCCTTCGAAATGGCGATGTGGTCGATGCTGGGCGCGCGTCCCGTGGATGCGTTCACGTGGGAATCGTTCGGCGACGGCTGGGTGACCGACCTCGAGAAGCAGCTGAAGCTGCCGAACTCGCGCGTGTTCCGCGCCGAGTACGGCCGCCTGCCGGATCTTGCCCAAGCCAACCCCGCGCACGACATCATGTTCACGTGGAACGGCACGACGAGCGGCGTGAAGACGCCGAACGGCAACTGGATCGCCGACGACCGCGAAGGCCTGACCTTCTGCGATGCGACCAGCGCCGTGTTCGCGATGGACCTTCCCTGGGCAAAGCTCGATGTCGTCACCTTCTCGTGGCAGAAGGTGCTGGGCGGTGAAGCCGCTCATGGAGTGCTCGTACTCTCGCCGCGCGCCGTGCAGCGTCTCGAGAGCTACAAGCCCGCGTGGCCGCTGCCCAAGATCTTCCGCCTGACCAAAGGCGGGAAGCTGCTCGAAGAAGTATTCGAAGGCTCGACGATCAACACGCCGTCGATGCTCGCGAACGAGGACTACCTCGATGCGCTCGCGTGGGCAAAGTCCATTGGCGGCCTGCCCGCGCTCATCAGGCGCAGCGAAGACAACCTTGCCGCATTCGAAGCGTTCGTCGCCACGCACCCGTGGATCCGCTTCCTCGCCGACAAGAAGGAGTACCGTTCCAACACGTCCGTGTGCTTCACGCTCGACCTCACTCCGGACCAGGTCAAGAAGCTGGTGAAGCTCCTAGAGACCGAGAAGGCCGCGTACGACTGCGGCGCCTACAAGGACGCCCCTCCCGGCCTGCGCTTCTGGTGCGGCGCCACGATCGAGCGCAGCGACATCGACAAGATGCTGCCGTGGCTCGAGTGGGCGTATGAGGAAGTGCGCAAGGCCTGAGAGATAGACCGGCCGACTCCGTCGGCGAGGTAAGCCTCCGGCAGGCAGGTCTGCCGACAAGGAGGCCTGCCGGCAGGTCAGAATCGGAATCTGGTGCTGGAGCCCAGCAGGGAGTTTCTGTCTTGCCGGTAGGCCTGCTTGTCGCGTCTGCGACCTACCTTGCCGGAGGCTTACCTCGCCGACGGAGTCGGCCGGTCGCTCTTCGGCCTCCTGGCACCGATTTACTCGACCGTCGCTTCCTGCTCACGCTCTCGGTGTGCGCCGCCCGGCGGCCTTCTTCGGGCGAGCCGGCTTCTTGGGCTTGGTTGCAGCCGCCGCA
>CAIUGU010000094.1 GCA_903898785.1 uncultured Pseudomonadota bacterium
CACGGCTCTTCGGTGATTTCGGTGCTGATGTCGTGCTGGTCGAACCTCAGGATGGCCACCCGCTGCGGGCGGAGCCGCCTTTCGTGGGCCCTTCCGGCGCAGAGAGCGGGACGATCCACGCCTACGCGAACTGGAACAAGCGATCCCTGGCAATAGCCAGCTTCAACGAGATACGCGAACTGATGGCGGATGCGGATGTCCTCATCACCACCGCTGACCCTGTTGACGCTGCACCCTATGCTGACGCGCTCCGACACCTGCGAGCGGACGCAGTGCATCTCTCCGTGACCGCTCATGGCTTGAGCGATCCGTTGAGCGGGCGAGCTGGCAACAACCTGACTGCCAGCGCCAGAAGCGGCTGGGCGCTGGTCAACGGCCATGATGGCGAGCCCCCGCTGCAGCTACCCAGACATCAGGCAGGCTACGTTGGCGGCGTCACCGCCTTCATCGCCGGTGCCGCAGCATTGCGACGTCGTGATCACGGTGACGCGCCCGAGCTTGTGGACGTCAGCGAACTCGAGGCGATCGCGCTGACCGTACATCCATGGGCCATCTCCGACGTCTACCACCAGAGAGGCGTATCTACAGGGGCCGGAGGCCGCAAGCCGCGAAACAGCCAGACGGGCCCACTCTGGGACATGAAAGACGGGCGCATGACGATCGGGCTGCTCGAGTTCCACAACTGGCCCAAGGCGATGGAAGCACTGGGAGTGCCGGAATTCAGTCAGCGCGAGGATCTGATGCCCCGGGAGGGGCGCCACTCGAAGAACCTCGACGACGTTCGCGCTGCACTAGCGGTCAGCCTGCCCAAACGCGAGCGCTGGCCCCTGTTCAACAGGCTCATCGAACTGCGCTGCGTGGCAGGTGTCATGCAGGACATGGCCGACTTCAGCACCAATCAGCAGATCAAGAGCCGCGACTTCCTCGTGTCCTTGCCCTCGGCGCAGCAGAATGCGCGATCCGCCGGAGCACCCGCGAAGCTCAGCCCCTCCCCCTGGCAGTTGACGCGTCCTGCTCCGGGTCTCGGTGAGCACAATGGCGCGATCGCCGCTCGCGACAGTCGTCGACGCGGGCCTCGGCTCAACCTCGAGTCCTCACTCCTGTCCGAAGGTCCTCTCGCAGGCGTTCGGGTGATTTCCTTCTGCCAGACCTGGGCCGGCCCCTTTGCGACCGAGCTGCTGGCACTCCTTGGCGCTGATGTCGTCCAGGTCTCACCGCCACGTCGCACTGACAGCTTCCGCCGCTTCTCGGGCGTCGTGCCACCTGGTGTCGCCGACCCGAATCGGCGGCAGCACCCCCAGAACACCCAGGGGCAATACAACTCAGTAAACCTGAACAAACGCAACATCACCCTCGACGTCAGCAAGGAGGAAGGCAAAGCGCTCCTGTGGCGACTGCTGCCCCGCTTCGACATCCTGGCTGACAACTTTCGTCCGACGGTGATCCCTTCCTGGGGCATCACACTGGACAAGCTCCAGGAAATGAGGCCCGGCATGATCTGGGCATCAATATCCGGCTTCGGGGAGAGCGGCCCCTACTCCAGCTTTCCAGGCAATGGCCAGACCATCGAACCCATGTCCGGTCTGTGCTCCATCAATGGCTATCCGGGCAACCCGGGCATGCTCACCGGTGGCATCTTCGCTGATCCGCTGTCCGGGTACTTTCTCGTTGCCACGATCATGGCAGCACTCGCTCACCGCGACCTGACCGGGGCCGCGCAGCGCGTCGACCTGTCGATGATGGAAGCCGTGAACGTCGTCTGCGGTGACGCAATGATCGAGTACACCACCACTGGAAGGGCGCCTGGACCCCAGGGAAACAGGCATCCGCGCATCGCGCCGCACAACTTCTATCAGGCCAGAAACGGCGAGTGGTTGGCGCTTGCGACCGAATCCGACGAAGCCTGGCGAAGACTCGCGGCACTCATCAGCGACGAACGGCTCGGTGACACCAGGTTCACCACGATGTCGGGCCGCAAGGCAAACGAAGTACAGCTGGATGAACTGGTCGGCACCTGGGTCCGGACTCAGGATGCCCGGGAGGCGGAGAACGTTCTTGGCAAACTGGGCGTCTGCGCTGCACGTGTTCGCCCGCTCTATGACATCTACAGCCAACCCGACCCCGACTTCAGGACCGCCGGATTCGTCTCTCCGGTCGACCATCCGGAAACCGG
>CAIUGU010000095.1 GCA_903898785.1 uncultured Pseudomonadota bacterium
CGCCTCTGCTATGCGCTGACCAAGGCGCAGAAGCGGGCCCCCGCCAATCTCAAGGATGTCGACGGCTTCATCTTCATTTCCACACGGCCGGCACAGAACGTGCGCAACGAGGTCGCCGTCAAGATGGGCGTCGACCTGAAGCCGGACGCCAAGCCGACGGTGACGATCGGCACGCAGAAGTTCGCCATGGTCGCCAACGGCAGCGATCTCTTCGTGGAGAATGCCGCCGAGGAACGGCCCTTCGTCGCGGCCCTGCGCAAGGGTTCGGAAATCGTCGTGCGCGCGGTTTCCAAACGCGGCAACGACATTACGGACAATTATTCGCTCGCAGGCATTTCCGCGGCGCTCGACGCCGTGCAGAAGGAATGCAAGTAGCGATTTTGGTTCAGCGGCTTGCCGTCAGGGCGAAATTTCGAACTGAAGCGCTGACAAGAGCTGGCTGCCGATCTTCACTTCGACCCTGTACTGGCCGGTTGGCCAGTCACGCGGCAATTCCGCATCGAATGTGAGACGGGTGTTCTCCAGCGGCCAATCGGCGATTGCGTTATTCCCAACCACGATATTGTCGCCGGCGGACGTCTTCATGGCCGTCAACGTCCAGGCAACATTGACGCCGTCCGTATTCGCGCCTGTCGTATCTAGGATGAAGTTCAGCGTGCGCAGGTTCGCCTTCGGATTGGGAACCAGCAGCAATTCCTTGCCGTCATCCGAAACGCGGACGATTTTGATGTCGCCATTCGCCTTGATCGGGGTGGAGCGCGGCGCAGCAGGCGTGACACGATATGGCAGGCTGGCAATCAGTCGTTCGTTCACACCGAGGCGGACCGCATAATGGCCGACGGGCCAGTTGCGCGGCAGACGCAACTCGATCGGCAGACGTCCGTCCGGCAATATCTTGTTGCTGCTGGCGAAGATAACCTGTTCGAGGCCGCCGGTCGTGCGCACACTGACGATGGCGACGTCCATGTCGGTGCCTGCCACGGACTTGTCGAATTCCACGACGAAGAGCAGCCGTTGCTGCGTCTCGACAAAGTTGTTGCCCGCAATGGGTTCACCCGCGACACCCTTCGCGGTGTCGGGAAAGAGTTTCAGCGCCTTCGGCCGCAGCGGTGAGCTTTCCGGCTGTTGCGATTGCGGCTGCTGCAGTTGTGGCTGCGGCTGCAGGAAAACCTGCGCAAACGAAGGCGAGGCGAAGGCTGCAAAGGCAGCGGCAGGCGCTGCGGCCAGAAGGGTGCGACGGCTGAATTCGCGGGCGGGTCCGATGCTCCTTGGCATCTTGGTCTCCAGAGGTTTAGGCGCGCCATTCAGGCATTCGTCCGGGGCGCACAAACTGATTGATCTGCAGCGGTTTTATAGCATCAGCGGCAGGATGCTACAGAGGCATTGCGTGAATTGCGAGGCGCAGCCCTCATCGGCGCAAGAATTTCAGCGCCGGAGAAATTTCGCGAAAGCGGCGAGCGTGACCTCGGATACGTGATGTTCCAGTCCTTCCGCATCGGCTTCCGCTGCTTCTCGCGGCACGCCGATCGCAATAAGCACATCGACGACAAGCCTGTGCCGCGCCCGCACGCGGCCGGCGAGATCATGCCCCGCCTCGGTGAGGAATACACCCCGGTAGGGCTTTGATGTGGCGAGGCCTTCGCGCTTCAGGCGCGAGATCGACTTGATTGCCGTCGCGTGGGACACGCCAAGGCGGCGCGCGACATCCGTCGGCCGCGCTTCGCCATCTGCAGCGAGCAGGTCCGCGATGAGCTCGACATAATCTTCCATCAGCGCGGTCGATTGCGCCGTACG
>CAIUGU010000096.1 GCA_903898785.1 uncultured Pseudomonadota bacterium
AGCTCCTTTGCCATTGGCTCCAGCCGATCCTCGGGGACGGCAATGCGGGCCAGGCGGGCAACCTTGCTGACTGTTTTCTTGTCGACGCTCACGATCGGACCCTCGGACTTCTCAAGAGCCTGCCCTAGACGGCCTCGTCTCCCAACTCAAGGTCTGGCCGGCGAGAGCGCGGCAAGCGGCGGGAAATCAGGCCGTTCCGCCCGAAATCTGCAGCCGGTCTGGCGAGACGCCGATCCGGGCCAGGGCGCGGCTCCATTTGGTGTCCAGCGACGGGTCGTAGACCAGCGCCACGTCCGGCTCGCCGACCAGCCAGACATTCTCCATCAGTTCCTGTTCCAGCTGTCCTGCGCCCCACCCCGAATAGCCCAGAGCGAGCACGAACCGTTCCGGCGGCGAGTCCGACGTCATGGCATGCAGCACGTCGCGGGTCGCCGTCAGGCAGACGCCTTCGCAGACGTTCAGGGTCGCGCCCTCGCTGTCATAGTCTTCGGAGTGCAGGACGAAACCACGCTCGCGACTGACCGGGCCGCCGATCAGGATGTGGGCATCCTCGGGCGCATCATGACCATCGACGCCGAGCTGGTCGAGCAGGTCGGGCAGGTTTTCGTCCTCGCTGGCCTTGTTGAGGACGATACCCATCGCGTGATCATTGTTGTGGGTGCAGACCAGGATGACCGCCCGGCTGAACCGTGCGTCTTCGATCGCGGGCGACGCGATCAGAAGTTTTCCGGCGAGCGAGCCTTCCAACAGTGTCGTCTCTCCTGACCAAAGCAGAGCAGTATGCTGGGCTTTCGCAGGTCGCAAGGCAAGCCGCTATCCATTCGGGGCGGAACGGAGTCGCCTTCAGCCGTGAAACGCCCTACATCCTGTTCCAATCCAATCCCCTCGAAGGAGACTGCCGCATGACGATCAAGGTAGGCGACAAGCTGCCGGAAGCAACCTTCAAGGTTATGAAGGAAGGCAAGCCAGCCGACATGACTGTGGCCGAACTCACTGCGGGCAAGAAGCTCGCCCTGTTCGCCGTCCCGGGCGCCTTTACGCCGACCTGCTCGGCCCGCCACCTGCCGGGGTACAAGGAAGCCGTCGCTGATTTCCGCGCCAAGGGCGTCGACACCATTGCGTGCGTGTCGGTTAACGACGTGTTCGTCATGAATGCCTGGGGCAAGGACCAGCAGGTCGGCGAAGACGTCGTCATGCTGGCGGACGGCAACGGCGCGTTCGCCAAGGCTGTCGGCCTCACCATGGACGGTTCGGGTTTCGGCATGGGCTCACGCTCGCAGCGCTATTCCATGGTCGTCGAGGACGGCGTCGTGAAGCAGCTGAACGTCGAGGCGCCTGGCGAGTTCAAGGTCAGCGCCGCCGACTACATGCTCGGCCAATTGTAGGTGTGTTCACGTGCAGGCTCCCGACAGCGGGAGTCTGCCGCTCGGCTCCGCAGGCAACCTCAGGGTTGTGGTACGCGTGTCGAATGGAAAAAGCGGATGCGCCAGCGTTGACCATCATGGATCAGCGTCGCTGATTCCAGCCACGACAAAGTGCGCGTTGATCCGGCCTCCGTTATCGATCCGGTGTTGATGTAGGTAACAAGGGCCGTGTTGCAGGCTGCCTCCACCATCGGATCGTTGACGTTCCAGTCATAAACCGCGCCCCGTTCGTGGGCCGCCTTGACGAGGCTCATCAGAGCATCG
>CAIUGU010000097.1 GCA_903898785.1 uncultured Pseudomonadota bacterium
CTGGAACAGATCGAACGGGCGCCACTTGGTATAGAAGCGCTCTTCCAGCGTGAACAGCGCGCGCGCCGACCCGGCCTGGAAACGCAACGGATACCCGCGCATGCCATTGTCCCCGCCGAGCAGCACCTGCTGGTCGAGGTCGAGCCGCTTGCCGTACTCCCCGTTGATGCCGGCGTACAGGACGCTCCTGTCGGAATGCCGCAGGTAGAAGCTCGTGACGACGGCCACGCGGCTGTTCACGATCTCGCCTTTCTCGACACGGGCCGTATAGGTGAGATCGCCGAGCAGGTAACTGTGCTTGCCCAGGGCAACCCCCGCGCCGGCGCGGCCCCCAAGCATGACGGCGGTGCGGTCTGCACCGAAGGCGCTGTCCGCCACGCCCACGCTGAGCCGCAGCGAACGCCCGAGATGCAGGTCCTCGGTCCGGCCGATCTGGTTCAGGTTGGTCGTCGTGCGGTAGTCGTCCTCCAGCCACTCGATGCCGACCCAGGGAAAGCTCAAGGTGCGATCCGTCGGCAACGCCCCGACCAGCGGCAGGTCGGCCGGCGTGAACACGTTGTGCTCGTAATGGAAGCCGCCCAGGTACCTCGATATCCAGCCGTCACGCGTGCTGCGCTTCAACCCGCCGTTGAGTTCCAGCACCCGGCGTTCGGCGTCGAACTGGTCGATCACGACGCCCCTGTCGTAGCGGCTCACGGTGCTCAGCCCGTCGGAGCCCGTGAACCCCACGCTCCACGGCGTATTGAGCGCATAGAACGGCTGGCCGATCGACAGCCCGCGCAGGTAACCGTCGCTCGAATCCGCGTAGTCGAGGCCGAGCGTCCACCATGTGCCGAGCAGGTTCGGGTCGCTGTAGTCGAACAGCCAGGACGTACGGTCCACGTTCGAATCGCGTGAGAACGCCACGGTCTTGCCCCAGCCGAAGAGGTTGGTGTCCTTGAGCTCCACGCCGGAATGGTTCGCGCCGCCCTTGCGGCCGTACGAGAAGCCCGGACTCAGCGTCCACACGTCGTGGACGCGCACTTCGACATCGACGGTGTTGTCGGGGTTGAGCCGCAGCGGCGTGACGCTCGCCTCGTTGAAATAGCGGCGGCCGCGCAGGATGCGGGCGGTCTCCTCGATCATGCCGTGGTCGTAGGCATCGCCGGTCTTGAAGAGCAGCTGCGGCTCGATAGTGTCGAAATCGGTGGTGGCATGCAGCCGGTTGGCAAGCCGGTACAGCGCATTCCATTCCTTGCCGGGACGGGCCTCGAAGACGTCATCGACAATGATGGTGATCTTGCCGATCCGCGCGCCTGCCGCCTCCAGCTCCGCACCCGTCGGCAGGACCGGTGCCTCCTGTGCCGGCCCGGCCACCGCCGTGGCCGCTTCCGGCACTGCAGCGTGAGCCGGCAGCCCGAGCACGAGGGCAAGCAGCATCGCGGGCGCACGGAAGGATCGGGACACGGTGTCTCCAGGAGCAAGGACCGGGAAAACGTTTACCGGTTCGGCGCCGGCATCACAAGCGATTCACTTGACGGTGAGGCGGCCGGGCGACCGCTCCGCCTGCAGCTGGGTCGAAACGAGGACCGCATCCACGGCCTGGTCCGGCGTCAGCCCCGCGATCGAACCGCGAAGAATCACCTGCCCGGCCTCCGCCTGTGCCGCGGGAGTCGCAAACACCACTTCGCGTCCCAGCTCGCGGCCGGCCCACGCGAGGAACTCGGACAAGGGCAGACTGTCGATCTCGAACGGCGGCGTCACGGCCGCGATCCAGTCCCATGCCGGCGCGTCGGCCGCGATCCGCCCTCGCTGCACGTTGCCGGCAGACGAGACTACCAGGCGCTCACCGGCACTGCCCTGCAACGATGCGTCGTCGCGGTCCAGGGCGATCCGGCCTTCGCGTACGCTGACGCTCAAGGCGTCCTCGAGCACACGCACTTCGTACTGCGTGCCCAGATGGCGGACGCTGCCATAGGGCGTCTGCACCCGCAGCGGCATGCTCGCACCCTTGACGTCGGCGTCGACATAGACGGCGCCACGAGAGACCGCGAGCGAGTCGGCGCGATCGACACGGACTTCGGTTTCCTCATCGAGGCGCACGGCCACGCCACCGGCCAGGACCAGCGCCATCCGGCTGCCCGCGCCCGTCACCACTCGGGCACCCGGCAAGAGGTCGGACCTCGCATCCGCGGGTGAGATCGCGTCGCCTGTCACCTGCACGATACGGGCGACCGCAATGTCGCCCGGCGCGGCCAGCCACAGGCTGACCGCCACTCCCATGACCGCGACCGCCGCCGCTGCCGCGCCGCCCAACTGCCACGTCTTGCGACGCTGCCGACGCTGTTCGACGCCCGCCTGCCATTCGTCCCTCAACGCAGTCCGCAAGCTCTGCGCGAATTCCTCGGGCGGCGCTTCCCGCCTGCCGGCCGCACGCAGCAAAGCCGCAAGCGTCGCGTCCTCGGCATCGGGACTCGTTGACGAAGGCGTGTCGTGCTCGGGATCGCGCTTCATGGTTCGCTTCTAGCCTCGCGTCAGAATGCCGGCCAGCACTTCGTCGGCCGTCGATCCAAAGACCGTTTCGACCGCGGCGCGGAACGCAACCCGGGCGCGTGCCAGCAGCGACTGTGCGGCCGTCTGGCCGATGCCAAGCTGCTCGCCGATTTCCTCGACCGACAGGCCTTCGACATACTTCCACTCCAGCACGTCACCGTATCGGTCAGGCAGGCGGTCGAGCAGCGAACGCACCAATCGCGCCGTTTCCTCGCGATCGAGGCTGGCGACGGGGTTGTCCCGGTCGGGCGCCTCCACTGCCTCGAGCGCAGCGCGAACTTCCGGACTGTCGTCGATCAGGACCACCTTGTCGGTGCGTCTCCGGTGGGCGCGCAGATAGTCGATGATCTCGCGACGGCAGATCTGGCATACCCAGGTGAACAGCGCGGCCTCACCCCGGAAGTCCTTCAGGTTGCGCAGCGCCTTCGTCATCGCGGCCTGGACGACATCGCGGGCCGCGTCCTCCTGTCGGCCGAGACGCGGCAGCGCGAAGCGATAGACGCGCGGGAAATAGTCGTCAAAGAACGCATGGAAGGCGCGCTCGTCGCCCTCGAGCATTCTCCGCACCAGTGCCGCTTCGCTGTCCACGCGCCCCCGCTTGCCGACGTATCCACCCCATATGACGGCCCGGACACGCGAAATCAATCGCTGTCGCCGAAAACAGGCAGCCCCCGGTCCGCCGCAAGCGCATGCCGCCACGGGGCTGCACGCCGATTGATTCGCGTCACGCGCTGCGTCTCACCGGCAACCGCTGCTTGCAGCGCGCATTCCGCAGGAGCCCAGTGAACACCTCCCACGCCTTCGAACTCTTCGAGCCGGGCACCCCCGGACGCCCGGAGCTGGAATCCTTCATCCGCGACGCCTTTGCGCGCAAGCATGGCGCACGAGTGCACAGCTTCATGCCGACGCTGGCCGCCCTGCGCAACGCATCGGGCCAGCTGTGCAGCGTCGCTGGCCTGCGGAGCGCGCAGGAAGAATCCCTGTATCTCGAAGCGTACCTTGCCGAGCCTGTCGATGCGGCACTGGCGGCGCGTGCACTCCGTCCCGTTGCACGCGCGGAGATCGTCGAAGTCGGGAACCTGGCGAGCGGTGGCTGCCGCGCAGCCCGGCATCTGGTCGCGCTGCTACCGCAGCTCCTGCTTGATCGGGGCCATCGCTGGGTCGTCTTCACGGCAACGGCCGGCGTACGGCGGATCCTCGAGAGCCTCGATGCTCCGCTGGTGGAACTCGCTCCCGCGACGGCGGCACAGGTCGCATCGCGTGGCGACGACTGGGGCCGGTACTATGCGGCCGATCCGCGGGTCATGGCAGGGCATCTCGCGGACGGCGCACGGCTCGCGGCTGCACTCGGCGCGCTCGTCGGGAGGAAAGCCCGTGCTTGATGCCCTGCGTGCCTTGCCACCCCACACCGAGGCGCTGCTCGACGACCGGCATCGCTATACCGCCAGCGCGCTTGCTGACGCAATCGGACTTGAGCGCGATTGGCTCATGGCCAGGGGCGGGTCGCGCTTTGCGCTGCTGGCGGACAATGGCAGCGCGTGGGTGATCGCCGACCTCGCGCTGCTCGACGCGCAAGCGCTGCATGTTCCCTTGCCTGCGTACTTCACGACGGCGCAGATCCAGCATGTCCTGGCCGATGCGGGCATCGACCGCATCCTCACGGATCAACCGGAACGGCTGCAGGAGCGGGTGCCGGACGCGTCACTGCTGGGTACCTCGCCCGTCACTGGCCTGTCCTTGCTGGCCTGTACGCCGCCATCGCGATTCGGCAAGGCCCCACCCGGCACGGTGAAGGTCACGTATACCTCCGGCAGCACGGGCACGCCGAAAGGCGTCTGCCTCGGCGCGGCCGGCTCGCTCGCCGTGGCGGACACCCTTGCCGCCCATTCCGGCACGCTGGGAATCCAGCGCCACCTGTGCCTGCTGCCGCTGCCCACGCTGCTCGAGAACCTCGCCGGCGTACTGGCACCGCTGCGGGCAGGCGCGACCTGCATCGTGCCGTCGCTCGCAACCGTGGGCATGAGCTACGGCAATCTCGATGCACAGCGACTGCTGGGAGCCATCGCCACGCATCAACCCAACAGCCTGATCCTCGTACCGGAGCTGCTGCGTCTGCTCGTCCTGGCGGCGGAACGCGGCTGGCCCGTGCCGAAGTCGCTGGCATTCATTGCCGTCGGGGGCGCCACGGTACCGCGCGACCTGCTGCTTCGCGCGCACGCTGCGGGGCTGCCGGCGTTCGAAGGGTATGGACTGACGGAGTGCACGTCGGTGGTCACCCTCAACCTGCCGGGTGCCAGCCGCATCGGCAGCGCGGGACGTCCGTTGCCTCACGTAAAGGTGCGCGTCGATGACGCCGGACAGGTCCACGTGCGCGGCTCTTTGCTGCTCGGCTACCTGGGCGAGGACAGCCCGCCTCCCTCCGAGTTTCCCACCGGCGATCTGGGCGAGATCGATGCGGACGGCTACCTGCATGTCCGCGGCCGCATCAGCAATCTCTTCATCACCAGCCTCGGTCGCAACATCACCCCCGAATGGATCGAGAGCGTGCTGTTGCAGGACCCTGCCATCGGCCAGGCCATCGTCACCGGTGAAGGCCGTCCCCATCCCGTCGCAGTCATCGCGCCCTCCGCCGCTACCGTGCCTGACGGTGCCGTTGCGCAGGCGATCGAACGGGCCAACCTCTCGCTGCCGGACTACGCCGCAGTGCGCGGCTGGGTCCGCGCCGACGCTCCGTTCACGTTTGCCGCAGGGCTGCTGACCGCCAACGGCCGCCCGCGGCGCAACGCCATCCTTGCCCGCTACGCAGAGGACCTCGCATCACTATGACATTCCACACCGAGCTCGCATCGCTCACGGCACCGGACCGCCAATGGCTCGTGAGCGCCCCGGTCATCGAGCAGGCGCTCGGCGGCCAGATCCCGAAGGAGCTGTACGTCGCGTTCCTGACCCAGGCCTACCACCATGTCCGCCATACCGTTCCGCTCATGATGGCGGCCGGATCGCGACTGGCCGCGTCCCATCCGTGGATGGTGGCCGAGATGGCGCACTACATCGAGGAGGAAATCGGGCACGACGAATGGATCCTGAACGACATCGCGCAGGCCGGCGGGGATCGCCTTGCCGCACAACGCTCCCTGCCGTCCGCCGCCACGGATGCCATGGTCGGCTTTGCCTACGATGTCGTGAACCGGCGCAACCCGATCGGCTTCTTCGGCATGGTGTACGTACTGGAGGGAACGAGTGTCGCGCTCGCGTTGCGGGCGGCCGACCGCATTCAACAGGCCCTCGGCTTGCCGCCGCAGGCGCTGACCTACCTGCGCAGCCACGGCGAACTCGACCAGCAGCATGTCGAGCACCTGGCCGGCATCCTGAACCGCCTTGACCACCCTGCTGATCGCGATGCCGTCGTCCAGGCTGCACGTACCTTCTTCTGGCTGTACGGCAACGTGTTCCGTGCGCTCGGCGCACACGCCACCCTTACCCCCCCGCTTGCAGAGAGGAAAATCGCATGACGCTGTCCGGCAGAAAGGTACTGGTGACGGGCGGCAGTGGCGGGATCGGCAGCGAGATTGCCCGCGCTTTGCTGGCAAGGGGGGCCCACGTCCTGATCACCGGCAGAAGCGATGCGGCGCTCGAATGCACGCGGGCGATGGTGAGCCAGGGACCGACCGGGGACCGCATCGACGTGTTCGTGGCCGATCTCTCGGACCGCACGCAGCTCGAACGCCTGGCGGCCCACGCACGCCAATGGCAGGGCGGCGTCGACATCCTGGTGAACAATGCGGGCACCAGCGAGTTCGGCCTGCTGGAGGCGACGACCGCAACCGCCATCGAGCGGGTCATTGCGACCAACGTGGTGGCCCCTCTGCTGCTGTCCCGCTACCTGCTACCGCATCTGCAAACACGGCAGGAAGCGCACATCGTGAACATCGGCTCGGTGTTCGGCGCCATCGGCTATCCCGGCTTCTCGGTGTACTCGGCGACCAAGTTTGCGCTGCGCGGCTTCAGCGAAGCGCTGCGGCGCGAGCTCGACTCGACCTCCGTCCACGTCCACCATTTCGCGCCGCGCGCCACCCGGACCGCCTTCAACGCGGGCCGCGTCGATGCACTGAACCAGGAGCTCGGCGTCGCGACGGATACGCCCCGCGAGGTCGCCGAACGGATCTGCGCGCTGCTTGAAGCCGGGCGCTCCGAGGCCACGCTCGGCTGGCCCGAAAAGCTGTTCGTGAAGGTGAACGCACTGCTGCCTGGACTGGTCGACGGTTCCATCGTCAAGCAGCTGCCGGTCATCAGGAAGTTTGCCCGGTCGTCCGCGACCGCCCATGGCGACGCTGTTGCGCTCGCTTCCCTGCCCTCGGACTCCACGGTGACACCATGATCCGCGTTTCCTGCAGATCCCTGTTCCTCGGCTTCGTTTTGTCCATGACGGGCGTCACCACCTTCGCGGCGCCTGCCGATTTCGACGCGGAACTGCTGGCGATCCAGCAAGCCTGGGCCACCGCGAACTACCAGACGCCGGCCGGTGCGGCGCGCGAGGCGGCGTTTGAAACACTGAGCCAGCAGGCCGCGCAGTTCACGAAGCGCTATCCGGGGCGTGCGGAACCGCTGGTCTGGGAGGGCATCGTGCTCAGCACCTACGCCGGGGCAAAGGGCGGCCTCGGCGCTCTCGGCCTGGCCAAGCAGGCACGCGATCGCCTCGAGGCGGCCGTGGCCATCGACGGCAAGGTCCTGGAGGGCTCCGCGTATACCAGCCTCGGTTCGCTGTACTCCAAGGTTCCGGGTTTTCCGATCGGTTTCGGCAACGACAAGAAGGC
>CAIUGU010000098.1 GCA_903898785.1 uncultured Pseudomonadota bacterium
CGAGCAGCTTCGGGTCGACTTCGTCGAGGCTCTTCGGTCCGTCCTTCTTCGACTTCGGCGCCGAGTAGTACGAGATGGACTGGTAGTCGATGGGAGCAACCCGCAACTTGGCCCAGTGCGGTTCGCGCATCGTCTGCCAGTGGCGAAAGGCCTTCAGCCGCCATTCGAGCAGGAAGGCGGGCTCGTTCTTCTTGTGCGAGATGAGCCGGATGACGTCTTCGTCGAGGCCGGGCGCGACGGTGTCGGACTCGATGTCCGTGACAAAGCCGTGCCGGTACTTCTGGGCAACGAGGGCGTCGAGATCGGTGGGGGTAGTGGACATGGGTGCTGTTCAGTCGCCGGGCATGCGGGCGCTGCGCGAAGGCCGGAATCCCGGTGGATGCAGGCCGATGACGGCCTCGTGGGGTGCCTTGGCCAAGCGGTCGAGGCCCGCGAGTTCGGCCAGGGAAACGTCTGTCAGCGCGCGATGGATGGCGGAATTTACGCGTTGCCACGCATGGCCGACGCCGCACGTGGACTCGATGCCGCATTCGCTGTGCTTGCCGCTGCATTCGGTGAGTGCAAACGGTCCTTCGATGGCGTCCACGATGGCAGCGGCGGTGATCTCCCGCGCAGGGCGGGCGAGCTCGTAGCCGCCATGGCTGCCGCGCGTGGAGGCCACGAGTCCGGCGCGGTGCAGGCTCTTGAGCAGCTTGCTCACGGTCGGCAGCCCCAGGCGTGTCCGCTCGGCCACTTCCGAGGCCGTATGCATCTGGCGCGGATGGGCAGCCAGGAACGCGAGGATTACGGTGCCGTAGTCGGTCAGTTTGCTGATTCTCAACATGGGCGTGGGTGGACTGGCTGGCGAGTGGGCTGGTGGTGCTGGATCAATTGGGACTATTCTAGTCCCATTGGGAGGCCCCTGTCACCGCTGCGGGCGGGTGTGATGCAGGGAACCGGTCCGGGAGGCAATTTGTTATCCTACCGGCCCTTGCGAGAGGGGTAGCCCGCGACCACGCAAGTGACTGGAGAGGCACGACATCCTGATGAGCGATTGTGAATCCGCAGCGGTTGTGCAGAACAGGGTCCAGGCCGGGCGCCGTGCCAGCGTGTCGAGTTGCCCTGCATCTGCGGTCCGTGGCCGTCATTCAGACCGCATTCATCCGTTGACGGGCGTCGTTGCTGCCGCCATGGCCACACAGACCACCAATGCAGTTGCTGCGCGCACCCCAGCGCGATCCACGGCGGCTCCGCATGGGGTCGCTGGATGACTGCGCCGGTCGGCGGCCGGGACACAGCGTCTGACAGCGGGTCCCCGGTCGATAACCTCGTTGAGATCTCGGACGTCCACTACTCGGTGGGCGGGCGCTCGATTTTCTCGGGACTCACGATCACGATTCCCCGCGGGCGGATCACCGCGATCATGGGGCCAAGCGGCACGGGCAAGACCACGCTGCTGCGCCTGATGACGGGCCAGATCCGGCCGGACCGCGGCCACCTCCTTGTCGACGGGCAGGACGTCTCGACGCTCTCGACCGCGGGGCTATACAAGCTTCGCCGGCGCATGGGCATGCTGTTCCAGAACGGCGCGCTGCTGACCGACCTCACCGTGTTCGAGAACGTGGCCTTCCCGTTGCGCGAGCACACGCG
>CAIUGU010000099.1 GCA_903898785.1 uncultured Pseudomonadota bacterium
GAGCGGATGCGGGCGGCGGTGCATGTGCGAATCCCGCGATGCCGCTCGCGACGTACGTCGCTCACTTCACCTTGCGGCCACGCCCCTGGAAGGTCGGACCGCCCACCGGCGTGCCGGTCGCGTCGAGCGCGGTCCCGGCCTGCCACGTCCGCGATGCCCACGCGTTGCCATCGGCATGGAGTTCGTCGATCCATCCGTCCGCCCAGCGGATGTGCAGGCGGTCGCCGACCACCCACCAACTGCCCATCTTTGGCGTGCCGATGGTCTTCCACGCCACGTGGCTCGACTGGATGGCGATGCGGAACGTCTGCTTGCCGGCCGATTCCTGCGACTGCGTCTCGTAGAGACCCACCCATCGCGCCAGCACCTCCGGCGTGCGCACGGCCTGGCCGTGGTTCGTGGGCGGACCGCTGCGCGACGCACCCGGCGCATACGACTGCTTGACGAGCCAGCCGCGGTGGTCGCGGATGATCGCATCGTGCCAGCCGTCCGTGTAGTCGATCTCGATGCACCCGTCCTTCAGCGCCCAGCGGCCTTCCTCGCCCTTCGCGCCCTGCGGTCCCTTCGACCAGTTGCTGACCGCGGTGCCCTCGGCCGAGAGCACCACGTCGAACGTCACGTTCTCGTCGTCGGTCAGCGACCATGTGCCCGGGACCTCCGCCGCGGTGAACGCGCCGTTGGCCGGCGCGGACCGCTCCGATGCGGGAAGCGCACCGCAGGACGCCAGGATGAACGAGCAGGCGAGGACGGTGACGCGGAGAGGCGTGCGCATGCCCTTCATTCGGCGCGACGTGGCCAGGCGCATGAGGTCTCGGCGCACCGTGCGCATGACTGCCGCACGGCCGCCCACCACGGCTACGGAACCCCACACAAACACGCGGGGCCGCAAGGACAACCGCCCGCAATCCGGTAACCTCCCCCTCCGCATGCCTGCCACCGTCAGCGTCCTCTGCATGAAGTGGGGATCGATGTACGGGGCCGAGTACGTCAACCGCCTCCGCGCAGGCGTTCGACGAAACCTCGCCCGTCCACATCGGTTCGTCTGCTTCACCGACGACGCATCGGGGCTGGCCCCGGACATCGAGGTACGGCCGCTTCCCACGCTCGGGCTGCCCGCGGGCCACCAGGACCGGCGCTGGCAGAAGCTTGCCCTCTTCGGACGCGACCTGGGGGACGTCACCGGGACAGCCCTGTTCCTCGACCTCGACGTCGTCATCGTGGGCGATCTCGAACCGTTCTTCGAGATGCCGGGCGAGTTCCTGATCATCCGGGACGACGACCTCTTCCGGCGCAAGCCGCTGCGATTCCTGAAGCCCGAACGCAATCGTTTCCTGTCGACCGTGGGCAACAGCTCCGTCTTCCGGTACCAGGTCGGCGCTCACTCGTACATCCTGGATGCCTACGTTGCGGATCCCCGGGCCGCACTCGCCGACTTCCGCATCTCGCAGCAGTTCCAGAGCGCGCAGCTGGCTGCACACGGCCATCTGCAGTACTGGCCACGCGAGTGGTGCGTGAGCTTCAAGAACGACTGCGTGCCACGCTATGCAATGAGCTACCTGCGGGATCCGCAGCCGCCGCCGGGCGCGCGGATCGTGGTCTTCGCCGGCAGCCCGAAGATGTCCGAGGTACTGGCCGGCGAAGGACACCGCTGGTCCCGGAAGATCGGCAGGATCGATTGGCTGCGTCGGCACTGGCACGAATGACGCCCGCTTGGCGAAGGACAGACCGCGCCATCCGCGAGGAGAGACACCATGGCATCCAAATCGCCGCTTCGGCAATGGACAAAGGCCACCACCCGTTCGACTGCCCGAAGCGCCCCGAAGGCGACCGCCCCATGAGCCTCCCGACAGGCAGACCCTCCGCATTGCACCTTGCGAGCCTTCGCGTGCGTGCCCGCATCCACCGCGCGGCCGGCTTCGTCCGCCGCCCGCTGATCTGCAGGGCGCTCGATGAGCAGAACCGCCACTCCACCAGCTCGGTGGTGGCACCGGACGGGCCGGTCGTATCGATGACCACGTACGACAAGCGACTGGCCACCGCCTACTACACGCTGGAGAGCATTGCCGCCGGCAAGCAGCTCCCGTCCCGGCTCATCCTCTGGGTCGAGCACCGATTGCTCGCACAGGGACTTCCGGACACGCTCCTGCGGCTGGCACGCCGCGGCCTGGAAGTGCGCGGGGCCGATGAGCACGGCCCGCACAAGAAGTACCTGCCGGCGGTGCTCTCCAACCCCGACCCGGATCGCGCACTCGTCACCGCGGACGACGACCAGCTCTACCCCGCGCACTGGCTGCGGAAGCTTTCGGAATCGTCGCAGGCAATGCCCGAGGTCATCCACTGCTTTCGCGGCCACGTGGTCGAGTTCCGTGCCGACGGCACGCTCGCCCCGTACCGGAGCTGGGGTGGCTGCAGGTCGCAGAGCCCCAGTCACCTGAACTTCGCCACGGGCTGCGGCGGCGTCATCTACCCCATCAGCATGCAGCGCGCCCTCGCCCGGCTCGGCACGTCCTTCGTGCCGTTCTGCCCACGTGCGGACGACATCTGGCTCAAGGCGGTCGCGCTGCGCGAACGGATCATGGTCCGGCAGATCGTGCCCCTGCCATCCCGGTTCTACAACCTGCGGGACACCCGCGGCACCAGCGGGCTTGCCCACTACAACAATGCCGGCGGCGGCAACGACATCCAGCTTGCCGCCACGTTCACCCCGGACGATCTGGCATTCCTGCGCGAGTGCGCCGCCCGCGAGGCCACTGCCTGAGGAATGCAAGAGCCGGCGTTTCGCGGGAGGAAAAGCCCTATCCTTCCCGTGCCATGGACGGCAACCACACCAGCTTCGACCTCCTCTACAACCCGCGCCTCAACAAGGGCACCGCGTTCAGCGAGCACGAGCGCGAGCGCCTTGGCCTCGTCGGCCTGCTGCCGGACGGCGTGGAGGACGAGGAGACGCAGCTCGAGCGCCAGCGCATCCAGCTGGCGCAGAAGCCCACGCCGCTCGACAAGTACGTGTTCCTCTCGGAACTGCAGGATCGTAACGAGCGCCTCTACTACCAGCTGCTGACGAGCGACCCGGCCGAATACATGCCGCTCGTCTACACGCCCACCGTGGGCGAGGCATGCCAGAAGTTCGGGCACATCATGCGCCGCCCCAAGGGGCTGTACGTGAGCCTCAAGCGCAAGGGTCGCATCAAGGAAGTGCTGCGCAACTGGCCGGAGGAGGACGTGCGCTTCATCGTCGTCACCGACGGCGAGCGCATCCTGGGCCTCGGCGACCTCGGCGTCTGCGGCATGGGCATTCCCATCGGCAAGCTCGCGCTCTACACCGCATGCGCGGGCGTGCCGCCGGAGCACACGCTCCCGGTGATGCTCGACCTCGGCACCAACAACGAGGCGTTCCTCGAGGACCCGCTCTACCCGGGCCTGCGCATGAAGCGCATCGAGGGCGCGGAGTACGACGCGTTCCTCGACGAGTTCGTGCAGGCCGTGCAGGAGGTCTTCCCGCGCTGCTGCATCCAGTTCGAGGACTTCACCAACCGCACCGCCATGCCACTCCTCGCGCGCTACCGCGAGCAGGTCTGCTGCTTCAACGACGACATCCAGGGCACCGCGTCTGTGGCGGTGGCGGGCCTCTTCGGCGCCAACCGCATCCTCCACAAGCGGCTCTCGGACCACACCTACCTCTTCTTCGGCGCCGGCAGCGCGGCCGTCGGCATCGCCGACCTCGTCTGCCAGCAGATGGTGCGCGAAGGCATGTCTGATGCTGATGCCCACGCGCGCTGCTGGCTCGTCAACAGCCGCGGCCTCGTCACCGCGGAGACCTCCGGCCTCAGCGAATTCCAGCTGCCGTTCGCGCACGCGCACGCCCCCGTCAAGGACCTTGCGGAGATCGTGGAAGCGGTGAAGCCGAGCGTACTGATCGGCGTCAGCACCATCCCGCACAGCTTCAACCGCAAGGTCATCGAGGCGATGTCGCGCATCAACGACCGCCCGGTGATCTTCCCGTACTCGAACCCCACCTCCAAGAGCGAATGCACCGCGCACGAGGCCGTCGAATGGTCGAAGGGCCGCGCCATCTTCGCTTCGGGCAGCCCGTTCGCGCCGCTCCACTACAAGGATCGGCTGTTCGTGCCCGGCCAGGGGAACAA
>CAIUGU010000100.1 GCA_903898785.1 uncultured Pseudomonadota bacterium
AATGCACATCGCGTGCACTCGTCGGATCGGCGGAAGCGGGCTGGGTCGGAGCGGCTTCTCTGCTTTCCATGGTGATGCATTCTCCTCGCGATTCGTCCGCCGGGAGTTGTATCGCGCGATGGCAGCGCGCACTCCGCCCTTCCATGACCCACCACCACGAACACGCCGCCGACCCGCGGGGCAGCCGCGCCCCGCTCGGGGCGATGACCGCAGGCGAGCTGCGGCGGCGGTACCAGGAGGTCGGCGGGGACGAGGCGCGCAGCCGCAACCGCGAGTACCTGATCCGGCGCATCCTTTGGATGCAAGCGATCTGCAATCGGCGAGACGTAAACTTGCAATCCGCGGACACACAATCTATAATCCGCGGATGACCTCCGATCGCCTGCTCCCGCGCCTCGCTGCCGGGCCTCTTGAAGAGGCCATGCAGGATTCGCCAGTGGTGCTGATCCATGGGCCGCGCCAGTCCGGCAAGTCGACGCTTGCGACGGCGCACGGCAACCACCGCGGCTACCGATCACTCACGTTCGACGACACGGCCGTCCTGAGCCTTGCGCAGTCTGATCCTGCGGGATTCGTCGCAGACCTTCCCGACCGCGTGATCCTGGACGAGGTTCAGCGCGTGCCCGGGCTGTTCCTTGCGCTGAAGATGGCGGTTGACCGCAATCGCACTCCGGGGCGCTTCCTGCTCACTGGGTCGTCGAACGTGCTCTTGCTGCCGACGCTCGCCGACTCGTTGGCCGGCCGCATGGCGATCGTGCGGATGCATCCGCTCGCACAGTGCGAACTCGAGAAGACGCGCCCCATCTTCCTTGAGCGGCTGATTGCGGGCCGATTCCCCATGGAGCCCGCGACCCGGCAGCGGGCGAAGCTTGCCGAGCGCATCGTCCAGGGAGGGTTCCCGGCCCTGCTGCCGCTGCCAACGGCAAGGCGCCGCGCGCGGTGGCACCGGGACTACGTCGAGACCATCGTGCAGCGGGATGTGCGGTCGATGGCTCGCATCGCTTCGCTTGATGCATTGCCCCGGTTGCTGGAACTGGTCGCCGGTCAGACCGCACGCACGCTGAACATCAGCGATCTCTCGGGCCCCTTCGGCCTCAGCCGCCCGACGATCCGCGAGTACGTCACGCTGCTGGAGCGGCTCTTCCTGGTGGAGGAACTGCCCGCCTGGCACACCAACCGCATCAGCAGGCTGGTCAAGGGCCCCAAGGTTCACATCGCCGACACCGGCCTCGGATGTGCGCTGCTCGGACTGTCTGCCGAAGCGTTGTGGGCGGATCGGGACGCCTTCGGCCAGATGCTCGAAACGTTCGTCTACCTCGAACTTCGCCGACAGGCGTCGGGCCGTGATGAACCGATCGGCTTCAGCCACTTCCGACATCGCGATGGCGCGGAAGTCGACATCGTGGTCGAGCACGGCGCGGGCCGCATCAGCGGCGTCGAGGTGAAGGCCTCGTCGACCGTGCGCGCGTCGGACTTCAACGGCTTGAAGGCGCTGCGAGAGGCCTGCGGCAAGCGATTCGGCTGCGGGGTGGTGGCCTATGACGGCGAACTCACCGTCGGATTCGGTGACGGGATGTTTGCCGTGCCGCTTGCGGCGCTGTGGACGTGAGGGGGCTGGCTCTTGGCGCGATCCGGAACTCCGATTCTCGAGCGTCCAAGGGTTGTCTCGCTCCCTCAGTGAATCGGAAGCCAACTCGCCTGTTCGAAACCCGTTTCGCTCGGACTACTTCAAGAGGCGCGCGCGAAACTGGCGCGCCCGACGGTTCAGAGTGAACGCCCTGGCCTCACGGCTGGGGCGTTCGCGTTTTGCTCAGCGCGTACATGGCCCACCATCACGAACTTGCCCCCGACCTGCGGCGTGCAGCCGCATCTATGATTGGTCCACGTGACCTCCGGCAACGCGGCCATCCTCCCTGAGATCCTTCGGCGCATCGTGGACGCCTACCGTCCGGCGCAGGTGTACCTCTTTGGCTCCGAGGCGCGCGGTGACGCGGGAAGCGACAGCGACATCGACCTCGCGGTGATCGTGAGGGGCGATGCGCCGGAGCACCAGGTCACGCCTCGCATGGCTGCCGAGGCGCTCTGGGGCCTCGAGCGCGGTGCCGACGTCGTGGTGTTCCGCGAGAGCGAGTTCGCCGCCCGTCGCGGGGTGGTCTCCTCGTTGCCCTGGACGATCCGTCGCGAGGGGAAGCTGCTCTATGGCGGCTGACGCGCCCGATGTGCGCACCTTGGAGGTACGCGGCTGGCTGTTGCGCGCGTCCGAGGACTTGCGCGCGGGCCGTCACGACCTGACGGCGGTTCCGCCGCTCCTGAACGACGTGGCGTTCCATGCGCAGCAGTGCGCTGAGAAGGCGATGAAGGCCCTCCTGGTCCACCGTGAGCAGGCGTTCCGCAAGACGCACAACCTGACCGAGCTGGGCGGGGCGGTTGCGCGCATTGAGCCGTCGCTCGCGGAGCTGATGCGCACGGCTTCGCTCATGACGGAGTTCGCGTGGCGCTTCCGCTGCCGTGACGCTTCAGCTCTCCGACGGCTTCACGGTTGACTTTGCGAACAGTTCCACCGGCTGCTCCTGGGCGGTGACTCAAGTTCCGAGTTCGAACTCAGCCATATCGATGGGTCATTACATGGTCTTTTCGTTGACGGAGTCCATGAACTTCGCTTTTGCGGGCGTTCCCTTCGACTCCAACACTAGCCAGGGCTCCTTCGCCGGCTTGATCAACTGGAACGGATTTTCATGGCAGCAGGTCGGGAGTTACTTCTTCAAC
>CAIUGU010000101.1 GCA_903898785.1 uncultured Pseudomonadota bacterium
CAGGCGACTGCTCGCCGTCACGCAGCGTGGTGTCGAAGAGCAGTACGCGGTCGGTACCCGGTTGCGTCATTGGGCAGGACTGCTCTTAGCCGTTCAGCCAGGGCATCCGCGCGCGGAGCTTCACGCCGACCTTCTCGATCGGGTGCTTCAGGTCCTGGTTCATCAGCTTCTTGTACTTCTTCATGCCGCCCTTGGCTTCCTTCATCCACTGGCGCGCGAACTTGCCGTCCTGGATCTCCTTCAGGACCTTCTTCATTTCCTTCTTGGTCGTCTTGTTGACGATGCGCGGGCCGCGGGTCAGGTCGCCGTACTTGGCCGTGTCGCTGATGAACTGGTGCATCTTGGCCAGGCCGCCTTCGTGCAGCAGGTCCACGATGAGCTTCAGTTCATGGAGCACTTCGTAGTAAGCCACTTCGGGCTGGTAACCGGCTTCCACCAGCGTCTCGAAGCCCTTCATGACGAGGTGCGTCGTGCCGCCGCAGAGGACGACCTGCTCGCCGAACAGATCCGTTTCCGTCTCCTCGGCAAACGTCGTCGTGAGCACGCCGCCACGGGTGCTGCCGATGCCGTCGGCATAGGCGAGGGCGTTGTCACGGGCACCCTTCGTGGCGTCCTGGTGGACGGCGATGAGGGCAGGCACGCCACGACCCTGCTGGTACTGGCGGCGGACGAGGTCACCGGGGCCCTTCGGCGCAATCAGGACCACATCGAGATCCTTGCGCGGCTTGATCTGCTTGAAGTGCACGTTGAAGCCGTGCGCGAACAGCAGCGTGGCGCCCTTCGGGATGTTGGCGATGACCTGGCCGTAGAGTTCCTTCTGGGCGAGGTCGGGGACGAGCATGGCGACCAGCTTCGCGCCCTTGACGGCAGCGGCGGGTTCGGCGACCTGCAGGCCGTCCTTCTTCGCCTTGGCCCAGCTCGCGCCGTCCTTGCGGACGCCCACGACGACGTCGTAACCGCTCTCCTTGAGATTGAGTGCGTGCGCACGACCCTGGCTGCCGTAGCCGAGGATGACGATGCGGGCGCCCTTCAGCGCTTTCTTGTTGACGTCCTTCTGGGAGAAAATCTGCATGAGCGAACTCCTGAAACGTTGTATCTGCCGATGCTCGTGGGGCGATGCCCCGATACGCGAGCTGTCAAAACCGTCGATCGAACCGTTGTCGTGCCTGTCCCGAATGCGAACCTGCCCCGCCCTCTGCCTGCATGCTCGGGACCTCAAGGGACAGGCCAGGGGCTGCGCGTGATTGCGACAGCGCGATCACGGCACGTGCGAAGCGGAAAAATCGGAGCTCGCATCTTAACATAGGACCGTTGCCGGTTGGCATCACTGCATTCCCCGGCGGACGGTCGTGGCGCTCGTACCACGCCGGCGAGGCGTGCGGCTGCTATTCTTCGGACGGCGCCCGCGATGCTTTGGCTCGCGCCGCATGCCAGGGCGACCGGTCCAGATTTCATCCGCACAGGCACCAACGATGTTCAATACCGTCCCCGCGCCGGGTTCCACTGCCCTGCATCTCGTCTACGAGGACCAGCTTGAGTCCTGGCTCAAGGCCCAACCCGAGACTGCGCGCACGTGGCTGCAAGCCAGCGGATTCAAGGCCGAGAAAAACCGGATTGTGCCGATTCCGGATGCCGTGGGCGGGATCCATGCCGTCGCCTGCGGGGCGGGCAAGCGCCAGGCGGGAGAGGCCCTCACGCTGTGGCACGTGGCGGGCATTCCGGAGAGGCTGGCTCAAGGCAACTACCACCTCGCCACGGCGCTCGACGCGAACGCGGCCCAGCAGTTCGCGCTCGGATGGGCGTACGGACAATACCGGTTCGAGCGCTTCAAGCGGGAAGGCGCAGCGCAACCCGCCCGCTCGGTCAGGCTCATGTTGCCGGCTGGCGTCGACGCCGCCGAGATCGAACGGCTCCATGCAGCCTGCACGCTTGCGAGGGACCTGATCAACACGCCGGCAAGCCACCTGTTGCCCGCAGAACTCGCCGCTGCCGCGACCGCCCTGGCCGAACGACATGGCGCAGTGGTCAGGCGCTATACCGGAGACGAACTCCTTAAAGGTTTTCCTGCCGTCCATGCCGTCGGCCGGGCCAGCACCGCGGCACCGCAGCTCATCGAGTTCCACTGGGGCAACCCGGCCCATCCCCTCGTGGCCCTCGTCGGCAAGGGTGTGTGCTTCGATTCCGGGGGCCTGGATCTCAAGCCGCCCGCGTCGATGCTGTTGATGAAGAAGGACATGGGAGGAGCGGCCTGCGTGCTGGCGCTGGCCCAGCTCGTGATGGACGCCGGCCTGCCGGTCCGCCTGCACGTCGTCATTCCGGCGGTGGAGAACGCGGTCAGCGGCAATGCGTTCCGTCCCGGTGACGTACTCGCGACGCGCAAGGGGCTGCAAGTCGAAGTGGGGAATACGGATGCGGAGGGTCGGCTCGTGCTCGCGGACGGCCTCGCGCTGGCCGACGCCGGCAAGCCGGACCTCCTCATCGATCTTGCGACTCTGACGGGCGCCGCGCGGATCGCACTCGGCCCGGAGCTGCCTGCCCTGTTCGCCAGCGACGACGGCGTGGCTGCGACCCTGATGCGACACGGGGCCGCAGTCGCCGACCCGCTCTGGCAGCTGCCGCTCTGGCCGGGCTACGACGACGAGCTGTCCAGCAAGATCGCCGACCTCAACAACGTCTCCAGCTCGGGGTTCTCCGGCGCCATCATCGGCGCGCTGTTCCTGAAGCGGTTCGTCGCCGAGGCCAGGCACTGGGTGCATGTCGACCTCTACGGCTGGAATTCGCGCGACCGTCCGGGGCGGCCCGTCGGAGCCGAGGCCCAGGGAGTCCGCGCGCTGTACGCCTACCTGAAAGCCAGGTACAGCCCGTAAAGTCATGCTCGCCCGCCGCGACCTGACGCTGCTGATCGGGATCAGCGGGATCTGGGGCTTCAACCTGATCGCTGCGAAAGTCGGCGTAACGGAAATCCCGCCGATCCTGTTCACGGCGCTGCGCTTCGGGCTGCTGGCCCTGGTCACGCTGCCGTTCCTGAAGGTCTTCCCGGGACAGATGCGGACGCTGCTGCCCGCTGCCGGCCTGAGCGGGGCGCTGCAGTTCTCGCTGCTGTTCGCCGGGCTTGCGCTCGCCCACGACGTCTCGACGGTGGCCATCGCCTCCCAGCTCGGCATCCCGATGACCACGCTGCTGTCGGTCTGGCTGCTCAAGGAAACCATCCGGTGGCGCCGGATCCTCGGTATCGTCCTCGCGTTCGGGGGCGTGGCCGTCATCGCCTTCGATCCGGGCGTCCTCGTCTACTCCGATGGCCTCGGACTGATCATTGCCTCATGTCTCGCGGGGTCGCTGGGACTGATCTACATCAAGCGGCTGCGCGGCATCGGGCCCCTCGAGTTGCAGGCCTGGCTTGCAATGACCGCCTGGCCGTTGCTGCTCGCACTGTCCTTCCTGTTCGAGGACGGCCAGTGGACTGCTTTGCAGGACGCCCGCCTGGTCAGCTGGGGCGCGCTGCTGTTCACGTCGCTGATCAACAGCCTGTTCGCGCACACGGCCATGTTCTACCTGATCCAGCGTTACCCCGTGTCCAGCGTCGCCCCGCTGACGCTGCTGTCGCCCGTCTTCAGCATCCTGTTCGGCGTGACGCTGCTGGACGACCAGCTGAGTCCGCGCATGGTCCTGGGAGGTGTGATCACGCTGGTCGGCATCCTGATCGTGGCGCTGCGCGACCAGCGGATGGTGGACACGGGAACCTGAGAAAAAACTTGCGGGAAGGGGATAGGGCGCGCGGGGTCGGGATAGTACAATCCGGGCTGCCTTCGCTGTCGCATTCATCCAGACCCTCATTCCGATCACGATTCCGCACATCCATGGCCACACGCAAGAAAACCCCTGCCAAACCCGCATCCACCGCCGGACGCCCCTATTCGAGCCTCGTGGTCGACGGGCTCAAGCAGTCGGCCAGCCGCGCCATGCTCCGGGCGGTCGGCTACACGGACAAGGATTTCACCAAGCCCTCGGTTGGCGTCGCGTCCACGTGGAGCAACCTGACTCCCTGCAACATGCACATCGACAAGCTGGCGGCGGCGGCGGCCGCGGGCGTCGATAGTTCGGGTGGCAAGAGCACAACCTTCGGCACGATCACGGTGTCGGATGGCATCTCGATGGGGTCGCCGGGAATGCGATTCTCGCTCGTGTCACGTGAAGTCATCGCCGACTCGATCGAGACGGTCACGGGTGCGCAGGGCTTCGATGGCGTCGTCGCCATCGGTGGCTGCGACAAGAACATCCCCGGCTGCATGATGGCGCTTGCCCGGCTCAACCGGCCGGCCGTGTTCGTCTATGGCGGTACCATCAAGCCGGGTGCGAACCATACGGACGTGATTTCGGTATTCGAAGCGGTGGGCCAGTTCGCCAACGGCACCATCAGCGCGAAGCAGCTCAAGCAGGTCGAGAAGACGGCCATCCCCGGCCCGGGCAGCTGCGGCGGCATGTACACGGCCAACTCGATGGCCTCGGCCATCGAAGCCCTGGGCATGAGCCTGCCCAACAGCTCGGCGCAGGAAGCCGTGTCGCGCAACAAGTTGAAGGATTGCCGGGAGGCGGGCAAGGCCGTGGTCAAGCTGGTCAAGGCGGGCATCAAGCCGTCTGACATCCTGAGTCGCAAGGCCTTCGAGAACGCGATCACCGTGGTCATTGCCCTCGGAGGCTCGACGAACGCGGTGCTCCATCTGCTGGCGATTGCCCACGAAGCCGGCATCAAGCTCGAGCTCGACGATTTCACGCGGATCGGACTCAAGGTGCCGGTGCTCGCGGATGTCCGTCCGAGCGGCAAGTACCTGATGTCCGAACTGATCCGCATCGGCGGCATCCAGCCGCTGATGAAGATCCTGCTCGAAGCGGGCCTGCTGCACGGCGGCTGCATGACGGTCACCGGCCGCACGCTGGCCGAGAACCTGGCAGACGTGAAGCCCTACCCGATCGACCAGTCGATCATTCGCCCGCTCGACAAGCCCATCAAGAAGGACAGCCACCTGGTGGTGCTGTACGGCAACCTCGCGCCGGAGGGCGCAGTGGCCAAGATCACCGGCAACGAGGGGCTCACGTTCGCTGGCAAGGCGCGCTGCTTCCACGGTGAGGAGGCGGCGCTGCAGGCGATCCTCGCGGGCGTGGTGCAGAAGGGCGACGTGGTGGTGATCCGCTACGAAGGCCCGCGCGGCGGTCCGGGCATGCGCGAGATGCTGTCGCCCACCAGCGCCATCAACGGCCGCGGGCTCGCGAAGGACGTGGCACTGCTGACCGACGGCCGCTTCTCCGGGGGCTCGCACGGCTTCGTGATCGGCCACGTCACGCCGGAGGCCTACGACGGCGGCCCGATCGCGCTGATCCAGGACGGCGACGGCATCACCATCGACGCCGCGAACAACAAGGTCACGCTCGACGTGTCCGACGATGAGCTGGCGCGCCGCAAGGCGGCTTGGGTGCGCCCGGACCCGTACACGACACGCGGGCTGCTCTCGAAGTACGCAAAGCTGGTGTCGTCGGCGTCTCGTGGCGCGGTGACCACGGACTAGGCGCTCGTTTCCGCGCAGGGATCCGAGTCAGCAAGCGCAGCGCGTCACAGTCACGCGATGACAGTGCCGCGCATGCGCAACGTCAGGTTGCGAAAAATGCGTTAGGTGTATTCGCCACACACCGTTACCTTAAGTAACACCAACAACGTACTTGAGGTAACACAAATGGATCGCTTCACCACCATGCTCATCAGCGCCACCATCGCCATCGGCATTGCGACAGATCGG
>CAIUGU010000102.1 GCA_903898785.1 uncultured Pseudomonadota bacterium
CCGACGCCCTTCGCGGCCGCACTGCCACCGCCACCACCGCCACCCGGCACGGTGCCGCGTCCGCCGCCGCCCATGAAAGCGGAGAGCTTGCGCTGGAAATTGCGCAGGACCTCGTCCAGATCGGGCGGGCCCTTGCCCGGACGCTTGTTGCCCCAGGGGTTCTTGTTGCCGCCGGGGGTGCCGCCAGATTCGTTCCAGGCCATGTGGGGTTTACGCAGTTATCTTGAGGAAAAACAGGCGATCAACCGGCCTTCAGGGCCGGAGCCGGGGATTGTAGGAATGCGTCCGGGTGCACACAAGCTTCCTGTGGTTCTTCGGGGAAGTCGAGCCCCTCGTTCCGGCACAAGGCCTCGAACGCGCCCCGCGGCATCGAGATCTCGAGGTCGCACTCGCCCGTCGGCAGGCTCCGCTCGCTGACCACGGCGCCGGCGGCAAAGAAGCGCGCCCGCGCACGCCCGGCGGCGGCATCCAGGATCAGGTGCCGATGGACGATCTCGGGACCCAGGAATTGCGCGACGGCATCGATCAGCAGGGCAGCCCCCTCTCCCGTGGCTGCGGACAGCCACACCCTGCGGACAGCGCCGTGCTCGTCGAGTTCAGTCCTTGGCACTTCGCCGACGAGATCGGCCTTGTTGAACACTTCGATCTGCGGGATGTCGCCGGCGCCCACTTCCTCGAGCACGGCATTCACCTGGGCGATACGTTCGGCCCGGTTCGGATCGGCGGCATCGATGACGTGCAGCAGCAGCACGGATTCCCGCGCTTCCTGCAACGTGGACCGGAACGCAGCCACGAGTTCATGCGGCAGTTCGCGAACGAAGCCTACGGTGTCCGCGAGCAACGCATGCCGGGCATCGGGCAGCTCGACCCGGCGCACGGTGGGATCCAGCGTGGCGAACAGCTGGTCGGCCGAGTACGCCGTGGCTCCGGTCAGGCGATTGAACAACGTGGACTTGCCGGCATTGGTATAGCCGACCAGCGCGACCGTCGGCACCTCGCCTCGCTTGCGTTCGCGGCGCGTGGTTTCGCGTTGCGTGATCACCTTGTCGAGCCGCGCGTTCAGCGTCTTGATGCGCACGCCGAGCAGCCGGCGGTCGGTTTCGAGCTGGGTTTCGCCGGGACCGCGCAGGCCGATGCCGCCCTTCTGGCGTTCAAGGTGGGTCCAGCCGCGGACCAGGCGCGTCGCGATGTGCTTGAGCTGTGCCAGCTCGACCTGCAGCTTGCCCTCGAACGTGCGGGCCCGCTGCGCGAAGATGTCGAGGATCAGGCCGGTGCGGTCGAGTACGCGGCACTTGAAGAGGGCTTCGAGGTTGCGTTCCTGGCTCGGGGACAGCGCATGGTCGAACAGCACGACGTCGGCCTTCAAGGCCTCGACCCGTCCACCGATCTCCTCGGCCTTGCCGCTGCCTACGTACAGGCGGGGATCGGGCTTGCGCCGGGTGCCCGTGATGACTTCGAGTACCTGGGCGCCTGCCGATCTCGCCAGCGCAGTGAATTCGCTCAGTTCATCGTGAGCGGGTTGGGAGCCGAACCCCAGCCGCACGAGGACGGCCCGCTCGCCGCCCTGATGGCGTTCAAACATGGGAATCCCGGAGGTCGACGGCGCTCAATCGCTGCTCGGCTCTCCAGCGCCTTCTTCATCGCTCATCGGCAGCCGCACGGCACGAGCCGGCACGACCGTCGAGATGGCGTGCTTGTAGACCATCTGGCTGACGCTGTTCTTGAGCAGCACGACGAACTGGTCGAAGGAATCGATCTGCCCTTGCAGCTTGATGCCGTTGACCAGGTAAATGGACACGGGGACGCGCTCTTTCCGCAGGGTGTTGAGGAACGGGTCCTGCAGCGATTGTCCTCTGGCCATCATGTTATCTCCTTGTTCTGTATCAGAATTGTTCTGCAATGATCGCTTGAGACCAGCCCCATCCCTGAAGCTGCGGGACCACCCGGCAAACACATCGCCTTAACGCAGACTCGACTCAATCAGTCTAGCAAGGATCGGAGCTCATTTGCTCTGCAACACGACCCTTCAGCGGCTGAAACTCCGCTCCATGAAAGCCTTCATGCGGGCGGGCGCCGCGGAATCAAGACTCTCCATCCATTCGGTGTCCGGCTCCTTCCGGAGCCAGATCAGCTGGCGTCTGGCCAGATGGCGGGTAGCGAGGATGCCTTCGCGCACCGCTTCTTCGAGGGAAGCGTTCCCGGCCAGATGGGCCCAAAGCTGCCTGTATCCGACCGAACGTAGCGCCGGCAGTTCCGGGGCCAGGTCCTTGCGGGCAAATAAATGCCTGACTTCGTCCAGGAAACCGGCTGCCATCATGGCGTGGAAGCGGCGTTCGATTCGTTCGTACAGCCGTTCACGATCGAGCGGACCCCACGCAACCCGATGAAAAGTCACGTCCGGCGCGGGGGGCTCCGTTGCACGCTGCCAATGCGAAAGCGGCTCGCCGGTCAGCCGGAATACCTCCAGGGCCCGCTGGATACGCTGGGAGTCGTTGACGAGGATGCGGGCTGCGGCGACGGGATCGACCGCGGCCAGATCGGCATGCAGGGCCGGCCAGCCCCGTTCCCGGGCCTCGGCCTCGATCCCGGCCCGGGTGGCGGGATCGGCCTCGGGCAGGACCGCCATGCCCCGCGTCAGGGCCCGGAAATAGAGCATGGTGCCGCCGACCAGCAACGGGATCCTGCCTCGGGCATGGATGTCGGCCATCAGTCGGACGGCATCGCGGACAAACTGTCCAGCCGAGTACGGCTCGGAAGGATCGAGGATGTCGACGAGATGATGGGGGACTCGCGCCAGGATCTCGCGGCTCGGCTTGCCGGTGCCGATGTCCATGCCGCGGTACACAAGGGCCGAGTCGACGCTGATGATCTCCACCGGCCACTCGGCAGCGAGCTCGACGGCAAGGTCGGTCTTGCCGGCGCCCGTCGGCCCCATCAGGAGAATGGCACGCGCTGCCATCGATCAGCGCCCGCGCAGGAACAGGCGATCGAGGTCGGCCATGCTGAGTGCGGTCCACGTCGGACGCCCGTGGTTGCACTGGTCGGCCCGGACGGTGCGCTCCATTTCGCGCAGCAATGCATTCATTTCCGGCAACGTGAGATTGCGATTGGCCCTGACGGCGGCATGGCACGCCATCGTGCCCAGCATCTCGTTGACCGCGTTGTCGACCTTGCGCGTGGCACCGTGCTCTCGCAGGTCCGCGACCAGTGCCGTGAGCAACGCCATCGCATCGAGCCGCTGCATCGCAGCCGGAACGGCCCTCACGACGACCGCTCGCGGTCCTGCCCGCTCGACCTCGAGGCCGGTCTCCTTGAGCAACGCCGCATGCTCTTCCAGCAGGTCCGCATCGGGCGCTGTCAGCGTGCACGACTGCGGCACCAGCAACGGCTGGCTCGGGATCGCGCCCGTGCCGAGGGCCGTCTTCATTCTTTCGTACAACGTGCGCTCGTGCGCCGCGTGCATGTCGACGAGGATCAAGCCCGCCGGCGACTGCGACAGGATGTACACGCCATGCAGCTGCGCGATGGCAAACCCGAGCGGAGGCACATCGGCGGACTGCCCAGGGACCGGCTGCACGGACTCGACGGCTGCCCCAGCGTAAGTCGGCGGCGCTTCCGTAACAGGCAACGTCAGGCTGCTCTGCTGGCGATAGGTCGATGCCTGGCCGCTGCTGCTGGCAGGCCACATTCCCGTCGCTGCGCCCGCCTGCAACAGCGCGTTGATGCTGGTAGGCGGCGGCGCTGCGGCCTCACCACCCGGCCGCGTCTCGCGCAGCACGCGTTCGATCGTGCGGAACACGAAGTCATGGACATAGCGGCCATCGCGGAAGCGCACTTCGAGCTTGGCCGGGTGCGCGTTCACGTCGACCTGCCGCGGGTCGAGCTCGATGAACAGCACGTAGGCAGGATGACGCCCGCCGAACAGCACATCCTGGTACCCGAGCCGCACTGCATTGGTCAGCAGCCGGTCGCGCAGCATGCGGCCATTCAGATAGAAGTACTGCAGGTCCGCCACACCGCGCGCCGCCGTGGGCAGGCAGATCCAGCCCCACAGTCGCATGCCGCCGGACGTGTGGTCGATGAACAGCGATGCCCCAAGGAACTCGCCGCCCATGATCTGGGCGACCCGCTCATGGCGCTGGTCCTGGTCGGTCGCAGGCGGATAGTCAGCGACTTTGCGCTTGCCGCTCGACAGCGAGAAGCCCACGTCGAAGCGCGACAGCGCGAGACGTTCGAGCGTGCGCTCGAGATGCTGCATCTCGGTCCGTTCGGCCTTCAGGAACTTGCGCCGCGCCGGCACGTTGAAGAACAGGTCGCGCACTTCCACCGTGGTGCCCACCGGATGCGGCGCGGGCTCGGGCTCGGAGAAGGTGCCGTTGTCCGCCGTGATCGCGTAGCCCATCGGACTTGCGGCCGTCCTCGACGTCACGCGCATGCGCGACACCGAGGCGATGCTCGGCAACGCCTCGCCGCGGAAACCGAGCGAGGCCACCTGCTCGAGGTCGTCGATGGTGCTGATCTTGCTCGTCGCATGGCGCGCGAGGGCCAGCAGCAGCTCATCGCGCTCGATGCCGTGGCCGTTGTCGCGGATGCGGATCAGCCGGACGCCGCCCTCTTCCACTTCCACGTCGATGCGCGTGGCACCGGCGTCGAGGCTGTTCTCGATCAGTTCCTTGATGACGGCCGCGGGCCGCTCGACGACTTCGCCAGCCGCGATTTGGTGGATGAGCTGGTCGGGGAGAATGCGGATGGCCATGGGAGGCCCCGCAGGATAGCAGGACTCAGGTTACCTGGCGGCGGCAACCGGCGACGACGAGGGGCCGTTCTGGACCAGCCGGTCGTTCGCCATGGACCTGGCAAAGGCGGTACCCGGCGGCGGGTTCGCGACGAAGTACGAGCGCACGCCGGCATGGATGGCTTCTGCGAGGCGTTGCTGGTGCCGCGGGTCGCCGAGGCGCGCCTCCTCCTCGACGTTCGAGATGAAGGCCGTCTCCACGAGCATGGAAGGAATGTCGGGCGACTTCAGCACGACGAAGCCCGCGTTCTGCACGGACTGCTTGTGCACGTTGCCGATGCGATCCAGCTGTTCCAGGACCTTGTCGGCCGCTTCCGTGCTCGCGCTCATGCTGGCGCCCTGCGAGAGGTCGAGCAGCACCGACTTGAGCACGTCGTCCTTGCCGTCGAGCGAGATGCCGCCGATCAGGTCGGCTGCGTTCTCCTGGTCGGCCAGCCACTTCGCAGCCTCGTTGCTGGCACCCCGGGCCGACAGTACATACACCGACGAACCGCGCACGCTGCGGTCGCGCACGGCGTCCGCATGCACGGACACGAACATGTCGGCCTGCTGCTTGCGGGCGCGGTTGATCCGATCGCGCAACGGCAAGAAGTAGTCGCCGTCGCGCGTCAGCACGGCTCGCATGCCGGGCTCGTTGTCGATGCGTTCCTTGAGTCGCCGCGCAATCGCGAGCGTTACGTCCTTTTCACGGGTCCCGCGTCGGCCGGAAGCACCGGGATCCTCGCCGCCGTGTCCGGCATCGATCGCAATGACGATGTCCCGATCGGCATTCACGGGCAGCGACTTCACGACCTTGGGCGCGGCCGGCACGATCGGCGTGGCCGCCGCAGTGGCGATGGGCAACAGGTCGAGCACGATGCGATGCCCGGAGGGACCGCCGGGCGGCACATGGAAACTCCTGGGTTCGACGGCCTGCGACACGTCGATGACGACGCGTTGCGACTTCTTGTCGGTGGTCGCGGCACGCAGTGTCTTGGCGACCCCCTGGCCGCCCGGCAACGCGAACGCCTTCGACTTGAACTGCGCATTAGGCAGGTCGATGACGACACGCTCGGGATCGTGGAGCACCGATACGGACGGCGCGAGTTTGCCGGACACATCGAAGACGATGCGCGTGCTGTCGGGTCCCGAGGACAACCGGACGTCCTTGATCACGACCGGCGCGGCAGCTAAAGCGGGGCACGCGAACAGCACGACGGCCGCTGCCATCGCGTTCCACCAGAGCCCCCTACGCCACACCGCAGACTTCATGAGTCCACTGTACCGCGCTTCAAGACAAGATTTCAATATAAATTATGAAGATACGCGCCAAAGATGAGGCGCCACCTCTGCCTACTTACTGAGCAGGGCCGCGAGCCTTTCGCCGACGGCACCGTGGCCGGTGATCGTGAGTTGCCGAGGAGCGTCATCGGCGCCCGCCAACCCTGCGCCTGCGTAGCCGAACTGCAACGTCAGGTCGACGGGGGGCAACGCGCCCGCACCTCTTTCAGCCCACTCGATCAATAGCGTGCTGTCACTGACATGCAGGTCGCGCAGGCCCAGCGCCTCGAGATCCCGCGGGCCGGACAATCGGTACAGATCGAGGTGGTAGAGCGTACGGGTGCCCGCTTCGTAGGGTTCGATGAGCGTGTACGTGGGGCTGCGCGCCGGACCCGCGAGACCGAAGCCTGCGAGCACGCCCGACACGAACGTGGTCTTGCCGGCACCGAGATCGCCGTTGAGCGCGACCACCTGCGGTACCCCCGGCATCGATTGCAGCGCCCTACCCAGCCTTGCCCCGAGTTCGCGGGTCGCCACCGCCGTGGGCAGCGTCAGCGCCGTGGTCATCGCGTCGGGTTGACGGACGCCGCCAGGTGGGCGATCACGTCGCCGGCCAGCAGGCCACGTTCGCCCCGGCGTGCAGCCGCGTCGCCGGCCATCGCGTGCACGAGGACGCCGACCCTCGCTGCGGTCCACAGGTCTGGTGTCTGTGCAACCATGCCCGCGATGACGCCCGTCAGCACATCGCCCATGCCGGCCGTAGCCATGCCCGGATTGCCGTAATCGCAGATCTGAGGCACCTCGCCGCTCCGGTGCACCACCGTCCCTGCTCCCTTGAGGACGGCGACGCCGCCGAAGCGCTCGGCAAGCTGTTTCGCGGCATCAATGCGGTCGGCCTGGACGACGGCGGCGGTGGTGCCAAGCAGACGAGCCGCTTCGCCGGGATGCGGCGTGAGGATCCAGTCCTCGCGACGCACGCCGCTGGTGGCGACAAGGTGCAGCGCATCGGCATCGACGACCAGCGGCTTGCCCGCTCCCATCGCAGCCGCGAAGACCGATTGCGCCCACGCGTCCTGGCCGAGTCCCGGTCCCATGGCGATCAGGTCGACTTTCTTGAGGAGCGGGCCTAAGTCTTCAGCGGATTCGACGGCACAGGTCATGAGTTCGGGACGGCCGGCGGCGATGGCGGCCACGTTCGCAGCCCGTGTTGCCACCGTGACGCGACCCGCGCCCGAGCGCAGGCAGGCTTCCCCCGCAAGACGAGCCGCCCCCGCCATGCCAAGGCCTCCCGCAATCACGAGGACATGGCCGTAGTCGCCCTTGTGGGCGGCCCGGCGACGCGCGGGCAACGCAGAGCGCAGCAATGGCGTGTCGATCCGCTCGGCCACGTGCCCCACGCGTTCGGCGACGTCCTTCGGCAGGCTCAGGTCATCGAACACGATCGTGCCGGCACAGTCCTGGCCAGCCCCCTGGTACAGGCCGATCTTGAGGCCGCCGAGCACGATCGTGCGATCGGCGCGGATGGCGGCACCCCGGATGCGGCCGGTCTGCGCATCGATGCCGCTCGGCACGTCGATCGACAGGATGGGCACCCCGGCGGCATTCACTGCTTCGATCCGCTTGCACCACGCCGCATCGAGATCGCGGGACAGGCCGGTGCCGAACAGCGCATCCACGATCACGTCCGCCGCGAGCGACGCGTCCGCGGTCCACTGGTTCGCCCGCCTGCCGGCCGCGGTAAAGGCGAGATACGCGGTGAGCGCATCGCCCTTGAGTCCCGCCGGATTGTCCGCGGCCAGCACGGTGACATCGAGATGGACCGCGCGCGCCATCCTGGCCAGCACGTAGCCGTCACCGGCATTGTTGCCGTTGCCGCACACGATCAGCACCCGCTCGGCCATCGGCCACGCCACCTGCAGCGCTGCAAGGGCCGCTTCGCCCGCCCTCGTCATGAGCGTGAGGCCCGGAACGCCGAGGTTGTCGATGGCGTAACGGTCCATCTCGCGAACCTGGGCAACGGAGTGAATCGTGAGGGGCATGGCTGACATGCCCCTCAGTATACTGGACGGCATGTCCGCCCCGAACCCGACTTCCCTGGTCCAGCTCGCCAGCGACATCAAGGCGTGGGGCAAAGCGCTCGGTTTCCAGCAGGTCGGCATTGCGGACATCGACCTTGCGGAGGACGAGCGGTACCTGTCCGCTTGGCTTGGGGCCGGCCGGCACGGCGAGATGGGCTACATGGAACGCCACGGGCTCAAGCGGGCCCGTCCGGCGGAACTCGTGCCGGGGACGCTGCGTGTCATCTCTGCGCGAATGGACTATCTCTCCGCAGCCGCTGCCCCTGCCGAATCGGTGCTCGATGATCCGTCGCTGGGCTACGTCTCGCGGTACGCACTGGGGCGCGACTACCACAAGGTGCTGCGCTCGCGGCTCGCCACGCTGGCGGACCGCATTGCGACCGTTGCCGGCAACTACGGGGGACGCGCGTGCGTCGACAGCGCACCCGTGCTCGAGAAGGCACTGGCCCGCAATGCCGGCCTCGGCTGGATCGGCAAGCACACGAACCTGCTCAGCCGGACGGCAGGCTCGTGGTTCTTCCTCGGCGAGATCCTCACGGATCTGGCCTTGCCCGTCGACGCTCCCACGACCGCGCACTGCGGGACCTGCACGGCGTGCATCGACGTCTGCCCGACGCAGGCGATCGTCGCTCCCTACGAACTCGACGCGACTCGCTGCATCTCGTATCTCACGATCGAACTGAAGACAGCCATTCCGATCGAATTCCGCAAGCCGATGGGCAACCGCATCTACGGCTGCGACGACTGCCAGCTCTTCTGTCCGTGGAACAAGTACGCACAGCCGACAGCGGAAGCGGACTTCGCGCCACGACATGGACTCGATGCACCCGGGCTGGCGGCGCTGATGGGATGGAGTGAGGCGGAGTTTCTGGCGAAGACCGAGGGCAGTGCGATCCGTCGCATCGGCCATGAGGCGTTCCTGCGCAACGTGGCGGTCGCGCTTGGCAATGCACCGACGTCAGCTCAAGTGCTTGCCGCCCTCAAGGCAAGGCAAGAGGATCCTTCGGCACTGGTACGGGAACACGTCGCGTGGGCGCTCGCCCAGCACGGCGACGCTAGACCCTGACGTTGTCGAGCAGCCGCGCTCGTCCCAACCAGGCGGCCACCAGGATCACGCGGTCTACCGTGTCGGGACCGGGCACCTGCAACGTCACTGCATCGCGGACCGTGAAGTAGTCGGGCCGGAACCCGTGGCTCGCCAGGATGGTGCGGCCCTGCGCTTCGATCGTCGCGTAATCGGCCTTGCCCGACAGCAGCGCATTGCGCGCAATCGACAGCGTGGCATACAGCTGCGGCGCGATCACGCGCTCCGTGGCGGTCAGGTAGCGGTTGCGCGAACTCATCGCGAGACCGTCGGCCTCGCGGATCGTCGGCACGCCGATGATCTCGGTCGGCATGAGCAGGTCCTCGGCCATGCGCCGGATGATGGTGAGCTGCTGGAAGTCCTTCTCGCCGAACAGCGCGCAATCGGCCTGCACGAGGTCGAGCAGCATCGCAACGACGGTGGCGACACCCACGAAGTGGCCCGGACGGAACTCGCCGCACAGGATGCCGGACAGATCGGGGACATCGACGAGCGTCGAGGAGTCGCGCCCGCGGGGATACATGTCGGCCACCGACGGGCTGAACAGCAGGTCGACGTTCAGGCTTTCGAGCAGCGCCGCGTCTTCCCCGGGCGTGCGCGGATAGCGGTCGAAATCTTCCTTGGGGCCGAACTGCAACGGATTGACGAAGATGCTGACCACCACGCGGTCCGCGCGCTTGCCGGCCTCGCGCACGAGGTGGCCGTGGCCGGCATGCAGGTTGCCCATCGTGGGCACGAACGCGACGCGCTGTCCGTCACGGCGCCACTCCTTCAGGATCTGGCGCAACTCCGCCGGGCTGGCAATGGATTTCATGGGGTCAGAAACAGTGTTCCGCGGCGGGGTACGCGCGTGTCTTCACGGCCTCGACATAGGCCTTGATCGCCTCGAGGGGGCTGTTGGTGCCGGGCACGAAGTTCCGCGAGAAGCGCGGCTTGCGGCCGACGGTGATGTCGAGGACGTCGTACAGCACGAGGATCTGGCCGTTGGTGTCGGGACCCGCGCCGATGCCGATGACCGGCACCTGCAATTCCTCGGTGAGGTGCTTGCCGAGACTCGCGGGAATGCACTCGAGCAGCACGATGTCGGCACCGGCCGATTCGAGCGCCTTGGCATCGCGGATCATCTGCTGGGCCGCCGCTTCGTCACGGCCCTGCACGCGGAAGCCGCCGACCTTGTGCACGGACTGCGGCTTCAGGCCGAGGTGCGCGCACACCGGAATATCGTGGCCCGACAGGAACTCGACGATCTCGACCTGGCCTGCGCCGCCTTCAAGCTTCACCATCTTCGCGCCGCCTTCCTGCATCAGGCGCACCGCGTTGTCGAGCGCCTGCTCGCGCGACGCGTACGTCATGAACGGCATGTCCGCCATCAGGAACGGACGATAGAGGCCCCGGCTCACGGCCTTGCAGTGATAGATCACGTCGTCGAGCGTCACCGGTACGGTCGTACCATGACCCTGGATGACCATGCCGAGCGAATCGCCGACGAGCACGACGTCGACCCCGGCCTCGTCGATCAGCGCGGCGAAGCTGGCGTCGTATGCCGTCAGGCAGGCGATCTTCTCCCCCTCCGCGCGCATGCGGGCCAGCGTGCCGACGTTGACCGGCGGCCGCGTGGAGTAGCGCTCTTGCAGGTGGGAATACATGCGTCGTCAGTCCCGGAGTGTTGCAACCGCACAAGGATGACGGAGGGGGCCGAAAACATCAATCACCGCGGCCACGTTGCGCGCCCTACTCCGTGTCCGTCTTGAGGGGGTTGAAGAAATGCCTGCCCCGGCGGATCCCGCGGATCTGCCGGAGCAGCTGCGCGTAATCCTGGTCGTTGCCGACGAAGTCGACATTGGCCGCATTGACGATCAGGAGCGGCGAGGCATCGTAGTCATGGAAGAACTTCGCATACGCGGCCATCAACCGCTCCAGGTACGCGCGTTCGATGAGCGCCTCGTAGCGGATGCCGCGGCGGGCAATGCGCTCCATGAGCACGTCCACGGGCGCCTGCAGGTACACGACGAGATCCGGGCGCGGCGAGTCGATCGCGAGGCGCGTATGGACCTGGTCGTACAGCGCATATTCCTCGTCGTCGAGCGTCAGCCGCGCGAACAACCGGTCCTTGTCGAGCAGGTAGTCCGATACCCGCACGCTCGATGAAAACAGGTCCTGCTGCTTCAGGTCCTCGAGCTGCCGCGCGCGCTGGAACAGGAAGAACAGCTGGGCAGGCAACGCCCCCGCGCGGGGATTGCGATAGAACCGCTCCAGGAACGGGTTGTCCTCGGCCTCCTCGAGCACCGGGTCGCTGCCGAACTCGAGCGCAAGGCGCTTCGCGAGGCTGGTCTTGCCGACGCCAATAGGCCCCTCGACGACGATCAGTCGCGGCGGCGAGTCCGGGGGTTGCGGTCGTGCGGTCGGCATGGGTCAGGTCAATACGTCGATGCCGTCGGTGCCGATGGAAGCCGCGAGGTCGGCCACGCGTCCCTTCCCGGGCACCCACAGGCTGGGGGCAATGTCCTGCAGAGGATAGAGCACCCAATTCCGTTCAAGAAGCCCAGGATGCGGCAGCGTGAGGACGGGCGTCGCGCGCGCCTCCGCGCCATGCAGGAGCAGATCGAAGTCGATGACGCGCGGCCCCCAGCGACGGATCGGCTGCTCGCGGCCCAGGGTTGCCTCGAGTTGCTTCAATCGCGCCAGCAAGTCCTCGGGCGCAAGGCGCGTGAGGAGGCCCGCAGCGGCATTGACGAAGTCCGGTTGATCCTGCGGCCCGAGCGGGCGCGACCGATAGAGGCGTGACCGGGCCACCAGCAGCGACTCGGGCAGCCCCGCCAGTGCGGCGAACGCGCGTTCGACCTGCTGCCGCGGTCCTTCGAGATTGCTGCCGAGCCCGATGTAAGCGGGCGTCCAGCGTGGTTCGCTCATCCGCAGGCTGCTTCAGGTAGCCGCGGGGCTGGGACTGCCGCTGCGACTGCGACGACGGCGACGACGACGCTTCTTTGGAGCGGCCTCCGAATCCGTGGTGGGCGGCAGCGCTTCCACCTGCCCTACCCGCTCCTCCGGCGGCAATGTCTGGATCTGTGTCCACCATTCGCCCACTTCGGGACTGACCTCACCCGCTGCCACGCGCAACAGCAGGAAGTCGTACGCCGCGCGGAACCGCGGATGATCGAGCAGCCTCAAGGCCCGTCGACCGTCGCGCTTGTCGAACCGCGGCTGCAAGCCGATGAGTTCGCGCATCGGCAGCGTGAAGCGCTTCGGAATCGCGACGCGACTCATCTGCCGTGCCGTCACCGTATCGCAGGCCGTCTGCAGTGCCTGGATCTCGGTCATGACCGCCGGGGACTCACGACGCGCACGCGACTTGATCGCCGGCCACAGCAGCACGGCGAACAGGAACATGGGCGTCACGGGCTTGTCGGCACGCACGCGCTGGTCGGTGCCATCGAGCCCCAGGCGGACCAGATCCGCCGCCCCGGTATTCGCAGGATCGGCGAGTCCGGCACCGAGATCGGGGAACAGGTGCGCGAGCAGACCGTGATTCTGCAGCATGTCGAAGCTCTTGAGCGCACTGCCGGAGAAGAACATCTTCAGGACTTCGTCGAACAGGCGCGCCGGCGGCACGCTGTCGAGCATGCGCGCGAGCGACCGGATCGGCGCAGCCGTGTCGGGATGCAACGTGAAATCGAGCTTCGCGGCAAAGCGCATCGCGCGCAGCATGCGCACCGGGTCCTCGCGATACCGCGTCTCGGGATCGCCGATCAGCCGCAGCACGCGGGCATTCGCATCGGCCACGCCGCCGACGTAGTCCCAGATCGAGAAGTCCTCGATGTTGTAGTACAGGCCGTTCGCCGTGAAGTCGCGCCGCCAGACGTCTTCCTCGATGGTGCCGTACAGGTTGTCGCGCAGGATGCGGCCCCCCGCATCGAGCACGCGATGCCCGGCTTCGTCGACGCTGTTGTCCTCGTCGATCTGCGTGTGCGCCGCGCGGAACGTCGCGACTTCGATGATCTCCATGCCGAAGCGGACATGCGCCAGGTGGAAGCGGCGACCGATCAGGCGGCAGTTGCGGAACAGCTGCTTCACCTGCTCGGGGTGCGCGTTGGTCGCAATGTCGAAGTCCTTGGGCTCGAGTCCAAGGAGCAGGTCGCGGACGGCGCCTCCGACCAGGAAGGCCTGATAGCCCGCATCCTTCAACCGATACAGGACTTTCAGCGCATTGGGCGATATGTGTGCCCGTGAAATCGGGTGTTCGGCGCGCGGAACCACGGTCGGTAACAGCTCGTCGCCGCCATTCGCATCCGCATTGAAACCGGTCGATTTGTTCAAAAAGCTGTTTTCCGCTTGAGCCTGCAAAATCGGCCCGTATAATAGCGCAGCTTATCAATGAGGCGCGCCCGCGCCGACATCCCTTGCCCGCTCCCATCGTCTAGAGGCCTAGGACGGAGCCCTCTCAAGGCTTAAACCGGGGTTCGAATCCCCGTGGGAGCGCCATTTCCCGGGTGGCGCGCGAGTCAACGGATGTCATCGATCGCGGGCGCTCGAGAACGCATCTAATCAACGGGTTAGATGAGAGCCTGGAGCCGCTCGACTTGCACTCCGCACCGGCACGGCGACCATGACCGACATCAGCCTGCGGGGCCTCGATCTCAATCTGCTGCTGACGCTGCACGTCCTCATCGAGGAACGCCAGGTCAGCCGTGCCGCCACACGCCTTGGGGTCACACAGCCGGCCGTCAGCCACGCCCTCGGTCGATTGCGCGAACAGTTCGGCGATCCGCTGCTCGTCCGGCGCGGCCAGGACATGGTGCTCACGCCCCGGGCCCTGGATCTTGCGGGACCCCTGCGCCAGATCCTGTCCTCCATCCAGGAAATGACGGGGCCGGCGGGCTTCGATCCGCGAAAGGCACGGGGAACCCTGCGCATCGCCACCACCGACTACGGCCTCGCCGTCGTCCTGCCGCATGTCCTGTCCGAGCTGGCGCAGGCGGCACCCCAGCTCTCGATCGCCTACAGCGACCTCTCCGAGGAGATGTTCGAGCACCTGAAGAACGGATTTCTCGACATCGCCCTGACCGGGCAGGCTTCCTATCGCGACATGCAGTCGGAACCGCTGTTCACCGAACGCTTCGTGCTGGTGACGCGGGCCGACCACCCGCTCGTGGGCCGACCCATGACGGTCGACGATTTCATTGCCTGGCCGCACGTGATGATCGATGTCGTGCATTCGCGCCTGCATGACATCGACGCGCGACTCGAACGCATGAACAAACGCCGGCACATCGCGCTGCGCATGCCGCACTTCCACGCCGCGGCGTTCTTCGCGCAGGAGAGCGACCTGATCGTTCCCGTCCTCGAGCGGGTGGCGCGCCTGTATGTCGACTCGCTCGGCCTCGCGATCCACCAGCCACCGCCCGAACTGGATCTCGGCCGTTTCGACTACGTGCAGCTGTGGCACGAACGGCGCAACAACGACCCGCTGCACCGCTGGGTTCGCAAGCTGATCCACAACGTCGGCACGCGGATCCGCGACCAACCCGCTCCCGTTGAACCCGTGCGACGCACGCACAAGGCCGTTGCCCGCCCGCGTGCCGGCAGGAAGCCGGTGAGGAAGCGCTGACTTCCCTCAGCCGAGCGGACGGCTCACGCGCCTCGCAATGTCCGCCACGTGCATGCCCTGGAAGCGGGCGATCGCGAGTTCGTTCTCGCTCGGTTGCCGGCTGCCGTCACCGCGCGTGAGCGTGGATGCACCGTAAGGACTGCCGCCGCTGATCTCGTCCATGTTGAGCAGGCGCTGCTCGATGTACGGCACGCCCACGATGATCATGCCGTGATGGATCAGCGTGTGGTGGAAACTGGTGATCGTGGTCTCCTGTCCTCCGTGCTGCGTGGCGGTGCTCGTGAAAACGCTGCCGACCTTGCCCACCAAGCCGCCGTTCACCCAGAGCGGACCGGTCTGGTCGAGGAAGTTGCGCATCTGCGCGCACATGTTGCCGAAGCGGGTAGGCGTGCCGAAGATGATGGCGTCGGCGTTCGCAAGCTTGGCCGGCTCGGCAATCGGCACATGCGCAAACGCCTTCCGCGTCTCGCGCGCGCCGCTCAGCAACAGCACATCATCCGGAATCAACTCTGCCACCTGCAGCAACGTGACCTCGGTGTCTTCGATCTCGCGGGCGCCGGCGGCAACCGCTTCGGCCATTTTGTACATGTGTCCGTACATGCTGTAGAACACGACCTGGATGCGGGTTGGCATTGATCTCTCCTGCGGTTCGTTGAGCTGCGAGTTCAGTGTCCGGCACGGCACAGGAGGCGACTCAACGCCGCCGTGAGGTCCTGCGCCGCTGTCGCGGAATGACTCTTCATTCGCCAGCCGACATAGCCGTCCGGCCTGACCAGCACGGCGCCCGAAGGCGAGATGCCATACGCGGCAGGAAAGGGCTGCGTGAACAGCGTCGCGACGGTACGCCGGTGCGGCGGCAGGTCGAGCAGCTCGCCCTGCGACCCGGGCTTCCCGACCACATGGGCGCGCAATTCGATGCCGAGCGTGGCCGCAGCCGCCCTGGCGGCCGTGACCCAGCCCTCACCCTCGTGCCCCGCCATCAGCACGAAGCCCTTGCAATACAGGTCGAGCGACGAGATGACCTGGCCCTGGCGACGCAGTTCGACGTGGGGCGCGCGCGTGCCGGGCCGCGCGAACGACTTGCGCGGGTCGATGTCGAGCTTGCCATCGTCGGGCTGGTCCGCATCCGGGATGACGGCGAGCGAGCGGTAGCGATTGAACTCGACGTGCATGTCAGGCACCTGCGGATGCATGCCTTCGGTGCCGAGATCCGGATCGGACCGTGTCACGTAGCGCTGGTACGCCTGTTCCATGGCGAGTACCCCTGCCGGTTGCCGCTCCTGGTCGTAGGCATCCAGCAGCCCGATGCCGGCCTCGCCCCTCGTGACGCACGCCAGCTTCCACGCGATGTTGTGCGCATCCTGGATACCGGTGTTGCCATTGAAGCCCCCCGTGGGTGGCATGTGGTGGGCAGCATCACCTGCGATGAAGACTCGCCCGCCCTGGTACCGCTCGGCGGCACGACACACGGCCACCCAGCTCGCCACGTCCTCCACTTTCACGTCGAGATCGGGCTCGCCCACTGCATCGCGTACCAGCTGCGCCGCCTTCTCGGGAGACATGTCTCCAGCGGCATTGCGCGCATCCGGATCGCGGATGTCGCCGACGGTGAACACGACCAGGAAGCCGCCGAGGCCGGTCTTCTCCAGGCGGAAGAATCCGCGCACCTGGGGATTGTTCACGTAGATGACGCCCAGGTTGCGGCCCCGCAGCGCGCGCGAGCAGTCGGCGCGGAAGTAGATGGTGATGCTGTTGGACATGACCGGATGGCCGACCATGCGGATGCCGAGCTTCTCGCGCACCGGGCTGCGGTTGCCGTCGCAGGAGACCATGAATTGCGCGCGAATCCTCGATTCCTTGAGCGTGTCGATGTTGCGCACCGTCGCGGTGACGCCTGCATCGTCCTGCTCGAACGACACGAGTTCCGTGCTGTACTCGATGCGCGAGCCGAGCTCGAGGGCGCGGTCCTTGATGAGGGGTTCAAGCACCTGCTGTGGCATGAAGAGCCGGCGAACGGGGCTCACGTCCTCGACCCCCTGGTTGATGTCCGGGATGTAGTTGGCGATCTCGCGACCCGCCAGCGTCTCGACGGCATTCAGGCCGCCGTTGGGGTCGTAGAGCTCATGCGCAGCCTTGATGACCTTGTGGTCGATGCCGGCTGCCCGCATCAGTTCGATCGTGCGTAGCTGGAAGTAACCGGCGCGCGGGTGGATGGCGGTGCCGCGGTGCTTCTCGACCGAGAGGCAGCGCACACCGTGCGCACCGAGGAACATGGAGGTGGCAAGCCCGACGAGGCTGCCGCCAATGATCAGGACTGGGACTTCGCGGACTTCATCGTGCCGGTCGACCGAACTGCTTGCCATGGTGAGGGTTCCTTGGAGCGTGCCTGGGGAATCGGTGCGGCAGAGAGTCTAGGAAGCGGACTCACCAAAATAAAATGTATATCCCTCATGGAGTTCATGAATGGTATTGATGGAGAAAGGCCCAAAAAAAAGAGCGGCCCGAAGGCCGCTCTCTTCTTATCTCCCCTATTCGGGAAAAATCAGCCGGCGAGCTTCGAGGCGATCGTCGCGACGTGCCGGCCCTGGACCTTCGCGAGGTCCAGCTCGTCTTCCATCGTGGGGCTGGTGGTGGTGCGGACCATGTCGCCAAAGTCGTAGAGGGCGCACCCGGGCATGACGGTGTCGAGATCGACGACGCAGACGGCCTCATGGGTCGTCGAGTCCAGCATGACGTTGTTGAACTTGGAGTCGTTGTGGGTGACGCGCTCGGGGAGGGTGCCCTTGGCCATGCCCTTGAGGATGAC
>CAIUGU010000103.1 GCA_903898785.1 uncultured Pseudomonadota bacterium
GCCTCGCGTCGAGATCAGCAGGTCCGCGGACTCTCCGGCTCGCAGGCGCTTGTCGAGCGTGGCCGAGGTCGCCCACGTTGCGACGACGCGCTGTCCGGTGACCTGCTCGAACTCCGGAATCAAGGCTTCGACGGCGCTCTGCACGCCGATCGACATGTAGGCACTGATCGCGGGAGGCGCAGCGCCATGTGCAAGGGACGCCGTCAGCAGCAGGGTGCAGGCGGTGATGGATGTCGAGCCGAAGTGGCGCATGGGTATTCCTGATCGAACCGCTGTCAGTCGCGTGCCACGGGCGATCGCTTCGACAGATATGCCTTCGACGCGGCTTCGTCCCGCAAGGGCGTGAGCTTGTCCGGATCGATGCGGATCATCAGGTAATCGATGTGGTCGTCGATCTTCGTGAACCAGTGGCCGGTGCCGGCCGGAATCACGACGACGTCGCCGGGCTTGAGGTTGTAGGTCACGCCATTGCGGATGTCGGAGCCGTTGTTGCCGGGACCGTTGAATTCGATGACGGTCTGCAAGGTCGCGGGGCGGCGCTGGCGGTCGACGATGTCCGGACCGAGGACCAGCGTCGCGGTGCCGTCGATGATGTGGTAGACCTCGCTCACGTTGTCGTGCTCGGCGACGGACTGCTTCAAGGGCGCGTCGAGCTTGCCGCGGTGGACCATGCCGATGCCGACATGCGCCTTGCCGATATCGACGTCCCGCACCTGCTGGTCGATCAGTTTCTCGTCGATCGCCTTCTTCGTGTACGCCTGCAGTTCGCTCAACGGGATGTAGTACCCGGGGCACATATTGCAGGTGGGTTGCGGGTCGGTGGGGTTCACTTTCGTCTGCGCCCAGACTGCGGTGACGGCAAGCATTGCACCGCCCAGCCCGATCAGTGCCTTCTTCATGAGTCGCTCCTGGTGAAGGGAAGTCGCGATCGCTCTTGCAGGCTTCCTTTTTGACACGGCCGCGGGCACGGCAGCAAGAGCAACAGCGGGTCTTTCCATCGGACTGATCGCTTCAACCGGGTGCGTCGCACCACGCTGGCGGGTGGAGCAGGCGAGCAGACCCTCTGCCGTCCCGAGAATTGCCAAGACGCAGCGCGGACCCGACAATCCCCGCAGCCACCGGAATGCGGCCCGGCGCGATCACAAGAGAGGGCTCCATGAACTCACGAATCGGCATCTTTGTGGCTGTGGGCCTGTGGGCGAGCGGCGCCTGCGCGCAGGAAGTCCCGAGGCAGTTCGTCGTGAGTGGTGCCGCAGCGGAGAAGATCCACGACGCCCGGACCATCAACCTCGCGACGGCCGAACGCATCGCCGAGACCTGCCAGCGCATGGCGGTCGGCGAACAGGTCCGGCACAGCATCATGGTGCTCGACCGACAGGGGACGCCCGTCTACTTCGATCGCATGGACGGGCAGGGGTACCTCAATACCTTCACCGCCGAAATGAAGGCGCGCACTGCGTGGCTGACCGGACAGCCGAGCAAGCGGGCGATGAACAATGTCATCGCAGACCCGGCGCTCGAGTTCGAGAACATGCAGCTGGGGCTGTATTCCAACTCGGGCGGCCTGCCCATCCTCGTCAACGGGCAGATGATCGGTGCCATCGGTGTCGGCGGGACGCCGCCGCAGCTGCCTCGCTGGAGCGACGAGATCTGCGCGCATCGCGCGATGCGCGAGGTGCTGGGGGAGTCCGTCCCGCCGCTGATCGAGGACGTCCCTCCGCGTCCCAATCCGACTCCAGCCACCGCGCCTGTCCCCCGTTTTGCGCCGACAGCAGCACCCCGATCCAGCCTTCCGGCTGAATTCGTCGTCAACGCGGGGGCGGCGGCAACCGTGCTGGACGGTAACCAGATCTCGCTGGCTGCAGCCAAGAAAGTCGCCCGAACGTGCCGGGAGTGGGTGACGACGAAGGGCGCAGGGATGTCGCTTTACGTGCTGAACGCCTTCGGCGAACTCGTGCACATGGAACGCACGGACGGCCAGACCGCGGTCGACGTGCGCGCGGCGTTGCTCAAGGCCCAGTCCTCGTTGAAGCTCCGTCAGCCCACCTCCCTACGCGCCGCGCAGTTCGGCAACAATCCGGGCGGACTGCCGGTGTCGTCGGTGTGGTTTGATTTCTTCACGGATCCGGGCGGCATCCCGATCGTCATCGACGGTCAGATGATCGGCGCGATCGGCGTCAGCGGCAGTGGCGGCGCCGGCGATGAAGCCTGTGCTGCAGAGGGATTGAAAGCCGCCTTCGGCACCCACGTCGCGCTACCGGTTTATCCGTAATTGTCATCGCCATGACAGGTGGCTAGACTCGCGCGCGCCTGAACAGGCTTGCGCCAAGCGCTGGCCGCTCGAACCAGAACACGTCCGTGCCGCCAGCCTCCGGCGCAGGCATCGGACAGACAGCAAGGGGACCCATGATGTCAGAGAAGAACCGGACCACCGGATGCAAGGCAGTTGCGAAGTTTGGCACAGCGGCCGTGCTGCTGGCGGCGTCGACCCTGGTCCACGCGCAGGCCGAGTCGCCGCCGCAAGGGTTCTCGAGCTGGAACTTCCAGTTGGCGTACGGAACCGAGTTCCATGAGCCCGGCACGGCGCGTGACGTCGCCAAGACCATCGGCACCTTCGAGAACGCCTCGGCCTGGAGCTGGGGCAGCAGCTATTTCTTCCTCGACATCCTGCAGTCGGACCGCAACGACCGGCATGCGCGCGAGATCTACGGCGAATGGTATCCGTCTGCGAGCTTGAGCAAGCTGTCACGTACGTCGCTGTCGGCCGGCGTACTGCGTGATGTCTCTGCCACGTTCGGGGTCAGTGCGGGATCGAAGACCACCGGTCCTGCGCCCATGGTCTTCATGCCCGGCCTGACGTTCGACCTCAAGCTGCCCGGGTTCAACTTCTTTACCCTCGGTGCCTTTGCCTATGTCGACCGAGGGCGCGTCAGCGGCGTGGACAACGGCTGCCACAGCACGTCCTATCAGGTGACGCCCGCGTGGTCGCTTCCCTTCAGCATCGGCGGCGTGAAGCTGAGCTTCGACGGCTTTGCCGATTTCATCGGCAGCCACGGTCACTGCGCGCGTCAGCTGTTGACGCAGCCGCAGCTCAAGGTGGATCTCGGCGCGCTCAGGGCCAAGCCGGGCAAGCTGTATGTCGGTGTCGAGTGGCAGCGCTGGGAGAACAAGTACGGCATCGCCAGCGTCGACGAGAGCCTCCCGCAGCTGCTGGCGCAGTGGGTGTTCTGATCCCGCGCGAGGCCTTTGTCAGAACAGCACCTTGGGCGTGCCATCGCGCATGCGGATCTGCAGCTCGGCACGGCGATAGTCGATGATCAGCGTGTCGAGCAGGCCGAGCGCGTCCATGCCGACGAGGAGCGTGGGCTCGGCCGTCATGCCCCAGGCCTCGAAGACACTGAGGTCGGCGAAGATCATGCGCGGCATGCTGATGCGGATCGATTCCCCGATGGAAATCGGCGCGATGCGGTAGCCCTCGGCCTTCTGCCTGGTCTCCGTGACGTCGAGGATTGTCTCCTCCGTCGGGTCCTGCCTTCTCCGCTCGAGCAGCAGGTCCCGTGTCGCAAGGTTGCCGAGCGTCGACTGGCCGCCGGTGCTGATGATGGCCTTGACCGGAATGCGGCCGACGCGCGCATCCACGATGGGCAGGTAGTCCTTGCCGTACGTGATCGGAATCGTGAAGAAGCCTTCGGGAGCCGGCTCGTCGCGCGAGAGCCGGATGCTCACGAAGTCGTTCACGAAGTCGATGTAGATCCGCTTGTCGCGCAGGCCCTCGTTGCCGAGGATGCCGTCGGCTCCGCCGAACGCATCCGCGATGACAGGCAGGCGCGTGCCCTTCAAGGACATGTCGCCGACGATCATCGAGTCGACCCGGACCGTCGACACGACGGACGTCCCGGTAATGCCGCGCACGCGAACGTTGTCGGCCGCATCGGCGACGATCCCGAGCTTGGCGGCGACTTCCGCGCGGATCGCCGAACTCGGCGAGCCCGTGTCGAGGGCCAGGCGGAACGGACCCTGGCCGTTGATGAGCACCGGCGTCCAGATGCGGCCGATCCGGTCGCGCCGCGTCGACGCGACATAGCGGGGCTCCGGGGCCGTGATCACGAACTCCTGCAACTCGCCAGGATCGCTGCCGGGGGTGGTGGGGGGTGTCTCGGCGGTCCATGCCACTGCGGAGAACAGCAGTGCCGCGCCTGTTGCGGCCCACGTTGAGCGGCGTTCACTCGCGGAAGGAGCGGGATGCGCGCGCATGACAGATCTCCATTGGGACGCCTGAGCAGCCATTCTGGCCTTTCAGCGTCGCGTTTGCATCCCGGCTTCGTGATGGTTGCCAGGGGCGGATCGGGAGAGGGTGGAGCCGTCCCGGTCAGTGTGCAAAGATGCGCCCTGACTCGGCAGGCAGGGGGCATCCATGCGGTACGGACGTATCTTGGCGGCAGCGTGGCTGGCAATCGCGGCATTCAGCGTCGCTGCGCAGGAGAAGGGCGGCGAGGACCTCACCGGGCCATACGACGTCGTGCAGGGCTGGCCCAGGCTGCCGCTGCCCGGCCATGAAGGCTGGGTGTCGGGGCCGACCACGGCGGTGCTGGCCGAGTCCGCGGATCGCATCATCATGGTCCAGCGCGGCGAGCTCAAGCTGCCGGACACGCTGAAGCCGGGGCCGGGCGTGATCTTCGGCATGACGGGCAGGACGGCGACATCGGCCGTCAACGAGGCCCGCCGCGAGCACTACATCCTGGTCGTCGACCGTGCAGGCAACATCACCGACACGTGGACCCAGTGGGACTCGCTGTGGGACGGCTCGGCCGGACCGCATCACCTCTACATGAATCCCTACGATCCGGAAAAGCACATCTGGATCGTGAACGACGGGCTGCACCAGGTCTTCAAGTTCACCAACGACGGCAAGAAGCTCGTCATGACGTTGGGCGAACGACTCGTCCCCGGCGATGACGAAAAGCACTTCGCGCGGCCTGCCGGCATGGCGTTCCTGCCGGACGGCACGTTCTTCGTCACGGACGGCTACGTGAACCGCCGCGTCGTCAAGTTCGACAAGGACGGCAAGTTCCTGATGGCGTGGGGCAGGCAGGGCACGGGTCCCGGCGAATTCAGCGGCGTCGTGCACACGATTGCCGCGGACTCGAGCGGCCGGCTGTATGTCGCGGACCGCGGCACCAAGCGCGTGCAGGTGTTCGACAGCAACGGCAAGTTCCTCGACGAATGGCCCAACGTCGATCCGTGGTACATCCATGTCGCGGGCGACCAGTCCGTCTGGGTGGCCGACGGCGGCACCAACAAGATCCTGAAGTACGACCGCGGCGGCAGGCTGCAGTACTCGTGGGGCACGTACGGCCAGTTCCCCGGTGGCCTGTGGGGAACCCACCAGTTCAGCGTCGACCAGGAAGGGAACCTCTACACGGCCGAACCGTTCAACGGCCGCGTCGAGAAGTTCACGCCGCGCAAGGGCGCCAAGCGCAGCCAGCTGATTGCCCCGCCGAAGCGCTGATCGTGCCCAGCAAGCAGGCCATGCGCCACCCATGGAATTGACGGTCCTGCAATACGCGCTGTCGGCGGCGGCCGGGTCGCTGGTCGGATTTTCGTTGGGCCTGGTCGGCGGCGGCGGATCCATCCTCGCGGTGCCGCTGATGGTCTACATGGTGGGCATCCAGAGTCCGCACGTTGCCATCGGTACGAGCGCGCTGGCCGTTGCAGCCAATGCCGCGGTGAATCTCGCGAATCATGCGCGCAGCGGCCACGTGAAGTGGCGATGTGCCGGCGTTTACGCCTCCGTGGGTGTCGCAGGCGCCTTTCTCGGGTCCACGCTGGGAAAGGCCATCGACGGTCATCAACTCATGGCGCTGTTCGCCTTGCTCATGCTCGTGGTCGGCGGGCTCATGCTGCGCGAGCGGTCCTCTCCCGGTGACGCAACCGTCCGGCTGAGCCAGGAAAACGCGGCCAAGCTGACGGGATTCGGTTTTGCGACGGGACTCGTGTCCGGATTCTTCGGCATCGGCGGCGGCTTCCTCGTCGTCCCGGGTCTGATCGCCGCGACGGGCATGCCGATCCTCTACGCGGTGGGCTCGTCGCTGGTAGCGGTGACCGCGTTCGGCGTGACGACGGCTGTCAATTATGCGTTCTCCGGATGGGTCGACTGGATCCTCGCCGCGACGTTCATCGGTGGCGGTGTGGTCGGTGGCTTGTTCGGCGCGCGTCTTGCGGAGCGCCTCTCGGCCCGCCGCGGGGTGCTGAACGTCGTGCTGGCGACGCTGATCCTCATCGTCGGGGTGTATACGCTCTATCGCAGCGTGCAAGCCATGGGGATCGTCTAGCCCCCTGCTCGTTTCGCAATCGCGCCTGTTCCGCTAGGATGGCGACCTCCGCGTTCACTCCAAAATGAAGGGATCGATATGAACAAGCTGTTGCGCATCACAGGGTTGGCTGCTTTGGTCGCGTTGGGCGCGTGCTCGCAGAAGAGCGAAGAGGCTGCACCGGCGGCCGCCGAGCCTGCGGCACCGGCGATTGCGCCGATCGCTGCCTCGGCCGAGGTCACGCCATTCACGATCGGTGAATTCCAGGCCGCGTCGATCCTCGACGGCGGCGCCCAGGTGCCGAATGACAACAAGGTCCTCGCCGTCAACGCCAAGAAGGCGGACGTCGATGCACTGCTCACGGCCAACGGCCTGCCGACCGACCAGCTGAGCCTTGCCTTCCACCCGCTCCTGGTCAAGACCGCTGACAAGGTGATCTTGTTCGATTCGGGCGCCGGTGCGTCGATGGGTCCCAATGCCGGCAGGACGTCCGCGAACCTGGCCGCAGCAGGCGTCGACCCCGCGAGCGTGACGGACATCTTCATCAGCCATTCGCATGGCGATCACGTTGCGGGCCTGGTGGCCAACGACGCGCTCGTGTATCCGAATGCGACGATCCACATCCAGGCCGCCGAGTGGGCGTCGTTCAAGGGCCAGGAGCCGATGGCTGCACTGGTTGCGGCGATCACCCCGAAGGTCGTTGAGTTCGCGCCCGGTGCCGACCTGCTCCCTGGCGTCAAGGCAGTGGATATCAAGGGCCACACTCCGGGCCACTCGGGCTTCCTGATCGCGTCGGGCGACCAGTCGCTGCTGTATGTGGGCGACATGGTCCACCACAGCGTCATCTCCGTGCAGAAGCCGGACTGGACGATTGCCTTCGACGCCGACGCGCCGACGGCCCAGGCCAGCCGCAAGGAAGTCATTGCGAGTTCCGCAGCGAGCGGCCAGCGCATCTATGCCTACCACTTCCCGTTCCCGGGCATGGGCAAGTTCGAGCAGATGGCCGACCACTACATGTGGAAGGGCGAGTAAGGCCAGCCAGGCCCGGAGGGTTCATCCGGGCTGTAGATAGTTGAGTACTCAGGCCGCGGTGCAGGACCACAAATCCCGCATCGCGGCCTGATGTCGAGGACAGCCTCACCATCGCCATGAGCGCATCGATCGAGACACGACTCCGAATGCGCGCCCTGTTCGTGAAGGGCCTGTTTCCAGGTCTTCTGTTGCTCGCGTTGGGCCCTGCCTTTGCAGCCGACGCCCTTCCCAGGCCCGCTGCTGCCCCGTGGAGCGGCAGCCATGCCACCCGTCTTGCAGCGCTCGCGCTGCTGCAATCCCTGAATGCAGATCTGCTGTCTCACGATAGTGCCACGCTGACACTCGAGCGCTGGTGTGCGGCGCACCGGCTGGCCACGCCGGCAACGGTCGTCGCGGATCGCGTCCGCGATGTCGACAAGCAGCCAACGGTAGAGGTGCGTACGCTCCTGGGCGTGAGTGCCGCGGAGCCGGTCAAATACCGCCGGGTACGGCTGCGTTGCGGCGACCGCGTGCTGTCTGAGGCCGACAACTGGTACGTCCCGGCCCGCCTGACGCCGGCGATGAACGAGGCCCTCGATGCCAGCGACATCCCGTTCGGCAAGGCCGTGCAGGCCTTGAACTATCGGCGCCGCACGCTCTCCGCGCAGTTGCTCTGGTCGCCCTTGCCGGAAGGGTGGGAGACGTCCCCGCCGCCCCGCACGCAGGGTTCGGCCACGCTCGACGTCCCGCCGCAGGTCCTGCAACACAAGGCGGTCCTCACGTTGCCCGACGGCACCCCTTTCAGCCATGTCGTGGAGACCTATACGTCGGAGGTTCTGGGATTCCCGGAGCCGGCCCAGGCTCGTCGCTGACGGCCAGGGCGGAACTCTTCGCCCCGCGGATGGAGTATTGTCGGCATCGGCGACCCATCCCGGTGATCGCCTCGATTGACAATAAGAAGGGGCGAGGGACTCATGGATCCGAGCTTCATCGCGGGCGTACTCAGGTCCGGCTGGCTGTACTTCGTCGGCATGGTGGTCGTCACCTCGGCGTTCTGGCAGAGCGGCTTCACCAAGATCGTCGACTTCGCGGGCGCCCAGGGCGAGATGGCGCACTTCAACCTGAATCCGCCGGTGTTCTTTGCCATCGGCACCATCCTCATCCAGCTCGGCGGCTCGGCACTCATGATCTTCGGCAAGCGGCTGGCCTGGATCGGCGCCGGGGCCCTGGCGCTGTTCACGGCCGCGACGATACCCATTGCGCATGCGTTCTGGAAATTCGAGGGACAGGAAGCCTTCACGGAACGCATGTTCACGAATGCCAACCTCACCATCATCGGCGGACTGATCCTTGGCGCGATCGCTGCAGAATTGAAGTACGGTCCCTCCCGCCAGGCAGACCACGGCGGGTAGCGACATCGGCAACCGGAATTCCATCGGAGACCTGGAACCATGAAGTTCGTGACAAAGAAACTGGCAATGGCAGCCGCGGCATTGGGGATCCTGTTGGCAGGGGCTCCCGTCCTGGGGCACCACTCGTTCGCCCCATTCGACATGAGCGCCTCGATGACCATCAAGGGGGTCGTCAAGGAGTTCCAGTGGAACAATCCGCATGTCTGGATCCAGGTGATGGTCAAGGGCGATTCCGGTCCAGCGGTCGAATGGAGCGTTGAAGCCACTTCACCCGCAGGACTCAACAAGAAGGGCTGGAAGCCGGGAAGCCTCAAGGCCGGGGACACCGTCGTCATCGAAGCCCATCCGCTGCGTGACGGCAGGCGCGGCGCGTCGCTGATCAGCGCAACGTTGCCGGACGGCACCGTCCTCAAGAATTGATGCACAAGAAGAACGAAAGAGGGGAACGAGCATGACTATCCAGTCTTCGGCAATCGCCTCGCGGCGGGGCCGCATCGCCCGCATGTCGGCAGGTGCGCTGTGCTTGCTGTCTGCCATTCTGCTGCAGGCAGGCTGCGCCAAGGAACCGCCCGCAAGCACCGATGGCACGGTGAATTCGGCCGCCCGGGTCGAGCAGTTCGCCAAGCTCCCGGACTGGAGCGGCGTCTGGCACCTGGTCGGTTCACCGGCGCTGCTCGAGCGGGAAGACGCCCCCGCCTTCGTGCCTGGCACGCGGAACCACCCGCCCTATACCCCGGAGTGGGAAGCCCAGTACGTGAAGGACCTGGTGAACGCCGAGCACCAGGGCGACCCGAACTATCCCGACCAGATCACCGACACGCACACACTTTATTGCGCTGCCGGCATGCCCCATGTCATGGCAGGGCCGTGGGAGTACCAGTTCATCGCGATGCCGGAAGCCACCACGATCGTCGTGGACAAGGAAACGCGCTTCATCCCGACCGACGGCCGGCAATATCCACCCGAAGATTCGATGTGGCCGATCCTGCGGGGCTGGTCCAACGGCCATTGGGAAGGCGACACGCTGGTCATCGAGACCATCAACGTCAAGGAAGGCCTGTGGGGCGACTTCACGCCGGTGAAGTTCAGCAGCAAGGCGAAGTACGTGGAGAGGATCCGTTCGATCGGCCCGAACATGATCGAGAACCAGGTGACCATCACGGACCCGGTCGCGCTGACGCGGCCCTGGACGTGGACCAAGCGATACGAACGACTGGCCGCCGGAACCTGGCCCGCGGAACCCGAAGTCTGTGGCAATCCGGAAGACCGCAATCCTATCGTGGACGGCAAGCTGCAGGTGGTGCTGCCTGGGGACCGATAGGCCCCCAGGGATGCGCGTCCGCGTATTGGGGGGGGGGGGGGGGCTACCGGCTCTGGCCGAGGCGCACCAGCAGGCTTTGTATGGCAGCGTCACTGAGTCCGATGGTCTTCAGGTAGGCGTGGGCGCCGCCGTACTTGCGGTCGAGCTCATCGAGGAAAGCCTCGATCGCTTCCGGGGGTGAACCCATCATCGCGACCAGCTTCGGGTTGGCCTTCGCCATCTCTGCCAGCTGCGAAGTGCCCGTCATCATCGGCTGGAGATAGTGGGCCGAGAGGGCGTAGTTGTGGACGATCGCGTTCCGCGGCACACCGGCCAGCGACAGCAAGGTGGCAGCGATCATGCCGGTGCGGTCCTTGCCGGCGGTGCAATGGAACAGCACCGCGCCGTCCTTCTGCGAAGCGATAGTCTCGAACACCTCACGGAATTGCGCCTGGTCGGCCGACAGCCATTCCACGTACCCTTCCCCGAGCGTAGCAGGAAGGTTCGACATGTCGATGCGCTCCGTGCCCAGCAGCGAGATGCGCACGTACTTGAAGCGGCTATCCGACGCGAGCCTGTCAGGCGCCTTGGCAGCTTCATCGGCCGTACGCAGGTCTACGTCCAGTACCACACCTGCGGCCGCCAACGTCGCGCGATCGTCGTCTGTCAGCTGGTTCAGGTCCGCCGCGCGGACGAAGCTGGTGGCCGGAATGGGGCCCTGTCGACCCCGGAGCTGCGCGAACGTGCGGACGTTGTGCGCCCCCTGCAACGCGATCAAGCGCCTGGCGTCGTCCGCCGCCGGCGCCACGGCAGCCGGCGCTGCCGCTGCGGCGACCGGCTTCGCTACGGGGTAGGTCGCACAACCGGTGAAGGCCAGCGCTGCGAGCAGCGCGCTCGCGAGAAGAGCAGATTTGCGATTCGTGTTGTCCATGGTGCCTCTCAGAACGGAACGCGGGCTTCGATGCCGTAGGTCCGCGGATCGTTGAAGATGCCGTAGGTCCCCAGCGTCGCGCTGTTGCTCTTGTAGAAGAGATGCTGTTCATCCAGCAGGTTGCGCGACCAGAGTGCGAATTCCACCGTGGTGCCCGTGCTGTTGAGCGGCAGGTCCGCCAACGCGATGCGTGCATTCACGACAAACGACGGGTCGGTTTCGGTCTGTTCGATCTCGCTGGTGTAGTAGCCGTCCGACCAGTTGCCGTCCACGTGGAACTTGAGGGTGCTGGTGCCGAGCGGCAGCCGGTAGTCGATTGCCGCACTGCCGGCGTTCTTCGGCGCGTACAGCGGCAGCACTGTTGCGAGCGGGTTGCCGGTCACGTACGGATTCGGTGCCTTCAGCGCATCGATCTTCGTCAGCGTGTAGTTCAGGCTCACCGTCAGGTTGCTGACCGGAACGATGCTGAACTCGACCTCCGCGCCGCGCGATTCTCCGTCGGTGGTCGCGTTGGTGGTGTCGGAGACCGTGCGCGGCGACCCGCCTACCGTGAAGGGGAAGAAGAAATCCATCTGCTTGCCCTTGATCGTCGAATCGAACAGGGCCACGTTCAGGCGCGCCCGGTTGTCCCAGAACTGGCTCTTGAGGCCCAGCTCGATTGCAGTGACTTCCTCTGGGTCGAAGGCCCGGTACGTGAGGGAGCGCGAGTTGGCGCCGCCGGCCTTGAAGCCGGTGCTCCACTTCGCGTAAGCCATCGCGGCTTCGCCCAGGTCGTAGGCGACATTGACCATCGGATCGAAGCGGCTCCACGAATCGTCGAACGCGAGCGCCGACGCCGTGCCGTTCAGCGTGTGCAGCTTGCCCCGCTTGTCGTCCTTGGTGTAACGGCCGCCTGCGGTCAGGTGCAGCCGCTGCAGTGAAGCCGGGGTCCACGTGGCCTGGCCGAACATGCCGAGGCTGTTGGTCCATGCCCGGCTTGCGCGGTCGACCGTCACCCGGTCCAGGTTCAAAGGCGCGTTGGCGGGATTGATCGTATAGGCCGTGCCCGTCGCGTCCCACAGGTTGGTCAGCGGCGTCTGCGCATTGTCGCCTGCCGATTCCCTGTAGTAGAACGCGCCCGCGACGTACTGGACCTGGTCGGTATGGCCGATCAGCTGCAGTTCCTCGCTGTACTGGTACTGGGAGACCTGCGCCAGGCTGTAACGACCGAAGGTGCCGTTGGGCGAGAACGTGGAAATGGCATCGATGAAGCCCTGGTCGAACTGTCCCTGCTCAAGGTCGCGGTAGGAACTGATCGACTTCAGCTCCATGGCATCCGTCAGTGTCCACTGCAGGGCGAGCAGGTGGCCGCTGGTCCTGCCGATGTTGTCCTCCTGCGGGCCACCGAGAATGGACGCGCTGCGGCGCGTTTCCGATGCGCCGGCACGCTGCAAGGCGCTGGCGAACGGGCCGGCCCGCAGCAGCTGCGCGTGATACGGCGTCGTGGCGTCGTAGGCGTTGTCGTAAGCGTAGGTCGCCGCAAAGCGCTCGCTGGGCTGCCACAGCCCGGTGACGCGAACACCGCGCTTGTCATACGAGTTGAAGTCGCCTTCGCCGCGCATCGGGTTGTCGGTGGTGCCGTCGCGCTTGGTGAGCAGGCCGTCGATCTTGAAGCTGAAGTCGCTGACCTTCGGCAGGTCGAGGTGCACTGCCGTGCCGACGCCGTCGAAGCTCGAGATGTCGAGCTTGGTGTCGAGGCGGAACTCGCCGGTCGGCGCCTTGGTCACGATGCTGATGGCGCCGCCTTCCGTATTGCGGCCGAACAACGTGCCCTGCGGTCCCTTCAGCACTTCGATTCTTTCGACGTCGTACAGCGCGGTGCCGAGGCCCTGGGCCCGGCCCAGGAACACGCCGTCGACATAGACGCCGACGCCGGCATCGCGGGCCGGCTGGTTCGCGTCGCCGGACGCGCCGATGCCGCGGATGCCGATGTTCAGGGCCGAGGAGCGCGTGGCAAACGGGGCAACGCGCAATGAGGGGACCGATCCGTCCGCGAGGCTGGCAAGCGAAATCGCGTGCCGGTCCGCGAGGCTATCGGCTGACAGCACGGATACGGAGATCGGCGTGTCCTGCAGGTTGGTCTCGCGCTTCTGTGCCGTCACGACGATCTCGTCGAGCGCGATGGCGGGCGCACCGCGCGCTGACGAATCCGGGGCGGTCTGGGCGAAGGCAGGGGTAACGGCTGCGAAGATTAGTGCGTGCGTAACAGCCCGTGCAACGGCATGGTTCATGGAGCGTCCTTCGGTGGTAGGTGATCGACGCATAGAGTCATGCGTTTGCGTGACGCAGGAGTAACGCCCAAATGAACGAGCCGTGACAGAAGCGGTCTGAGCCGGCTCGCAGAACAGGGCACGACCAATGTCCTTATCTTGCGGGGAGGCGCGTCGTTGCAGCAGGGTTGCTGTCCGCCGCCAGCCTGTTCACACTGATGTCATATCTAACGGGGAGGTTCTGTCATGGCGATCGGAAGAAACAGGTGCGCTCGAGTTGCCGTCCTGGCGGGCATGCTGGGGTTGGCTCCCCTCGCGCATACGGCGACCCCGCCGCGCCAGAGCGACGACATCGCGACTTCGCAGGGCACGCTGCGTATCACGCCCGTCTTCCACGGCAGCGTGATGCTGGAGTTCGACGGCAAGGTGATCCATATCGATCCATGGAGCCAGGGCGATTACACCGGTCTGCCGCAAGCCGACATGATCGTGATCACGCATACGCACGCGGATCACCTCGACCGCGCGATGGTGGATAAGCTGAAGAAGCCGGGCACGGTCTTCGTCGGCCCGCCTGCGGTGATTGATACGTTGAACTGCGCGCCGGGGTGCGGCACGGTCGAGGAGGTCGGCGATACGGAGCACAAGACGGTGCTTGGCATCGGTTTCGACGGCGTGCCGATGTACAACCTCGTCTACGGGCCGGCACCCGGCAAGCCCTTCCACCATCGTGGCGTCGGCAGCGGCTATGTCCTGACCCTGGGCGGCAAGCGCTTGTTCGTGTCGGGTGATTCGGAGTGTACGCCGGAGATCAAGGCGCTCAAGAACATCGACATCGCGTTCCTGGCGATGAATCCGCCGCGGACCAGTCCGCCAGCCGAGATGGCCGTCTGCGCGGCGGCCTTCAAGCCACGCATCGTTTATCCCTATCACTACCGCGGATCGAAGCCGGAAGAGTTCGAGGCCGCGCTGAAAGGCACGCCCGGCGTCGAAGTCCGCCTGCGCAAGCTCGAAGGCGAGCCTTAGAAGAGATAATCGGGCGCTACTTCGCCACGAACTCGAGCAGCGGCGGATAGAACTGCTGCGGGGCTTCCATGTGGGGTACGTGCCCGATGCCGGGGATCAGCACGACGCGACCGTTGCCGCCGGGGATGCTCTGCGCCACGAACTTCATCCGTTCCTGGAACACCGCCGCCGAACCGGGCAGCACGTCCTCGGCGCCCCCGATGACGAGTGTCGGCGCCTTGATGTGTGCCCAGTCGTTGATGACGGGGTCGAGGTACGGCAGCCGCTGGATGAGCGTCTGCACCCACGCATAGCGCGGCCAGTCGCCGCTCAGCGTCCACGAATACCGGATGCGCGTGTATTTCTCGAACTCCGCGTTCCACGCAGCGGGATTGTGGGCCACGTAGCGGAACAGGCCTGCGCGAACCGTCTGGTACGTCGAGGCCAGCGTGCGGTCGTAGGCTTCATCGATGCTCGGCCATGGCGCGTCGAAGCGGGTGTCCGTCAGGCCGATCGGGTTGTAGATCACCACTCGTTCGGCGACATCGGGATACTGCGTGGCGAAGCGGGCCGCCAGCATGCCGCCCATGGAATGACCGATGATCGTCGCGCGCGCGATGCCGAGGTGTCGCAGCAGCAGCTGCGTGTTGCGCGCCATGTCATGGAAGTTGTACGGAATGATGGCCTTCGACGACCGTCCGAACCCGATCTGGTCCGGCACGACCACTCGGAAACCTGCGCGTCTGAGCACATCGATCGGCCCGCCCCAGTAGAACCCCGCGAAGTTCATGCCATGCAGCAGCACCGCCGTGCGGCCGTTCGGCTGTCCTGCGGCAGGGATATCCATGTACGCCATGCGCAGGTCCTGCCCATACAGCCTGAGAGGCAGGTACGACGACGGATGCGGGTATGGGGTTTCCTCGTTGTTGATGCTGCCCGGCGCGACGTCCGGCGTGGGCGGCTCCGCCGCCAGCGCCATCCCATGGCAAAGGAGCAGTGCGAACAGCGGGGCCAGCAGCTTGCGTGTTCGTGTCATGGGTCAGGCCCGTGTCGCTCTAGCGTCCGCCGTCTTCGAGGATGACGCCGATCTCGCCATTCTCGTTGATGGGGTTGCGGTTGTTCTCGAGGCAGACGTACGGCAGCAGCGAGAAGCCGGCTTCCGCGCGGTGGTAGGTCTTCGTCACCGTCCACGGCTTGGTATACGCCTTGGCGTCGACCAGCGTGATCTCGTCCTTCAGCGTGTTCTTGTCCGCGAGCCAGATGCGCTCGTGCACCACGAGGTCGCCGCTGTGGGGAATGCCGGTGGCTTCGAGATTGGTGTCGTCGCGCAGGCCGACCGTTTCAGCCACGAGCACGTTGCCTTCCCAGTGCCCGATCGAGTGGCCGTAGTAAGTCGGGTCGAGTTCGTCCGCCGGCGGATGCGGCCGGCCGTCGATGAAGATGCGCCGCGTCTGCTCGTTCCACTCGGCGAAGATGTTGACCTGGATGTCGTTCTGCATGACCTCCATCGGATAGACCATGGTCATGATGCGTGGCATGCCTTGCGGCAGGCACGCCGCCGTGGGATCGCCGGTCGGCCGGCCTGCGGCGGCATTCTTGAGATGCTGCGCATAGATGGCCGCGTACTCCGGGGTCAACGGCGGTTCGCCCTTGGGGCCGATCCTGCCGGGCACCCAGCCGATGCCGTCCTTGTTGACCCACAGACCCGTGAAATCGCGTTGCGACCGCGGCTCGTACTGCTTCGGGACGTACTCGGACTTCGCAGCCGCCGCAGCTGCGTGAACCATTGCCGGCAACAGGGAAGCGCATGCAGCGGTGACCATCAGTACAGCGGCGCGGGCCGCGAAGCTCGATGCTGGACGGTGCGGGTTCATGGCCTCTGTCCTTCGCGTGCGGAGATCACGGTGCCGTCGGCCTTCACGACGGTGAGGACGTTGCCGCTGCGCTCGCCGCTCTTCAGCGGATTCATCGTGACTTTGACGTTCTCACCGGGCTTCAGCGTATTCCGCTTCCAGCCGATGCGGGCCAGCGCATTCGGGCTGCGGCCCTCGACGCTGTACTCGACCTCCTGGCCGTTCTCCATCACGCGCAGCTGGATCCACGTGTGCGGGTTGGTCCACTGGAAGTCGCGCACGGTGCCTTCGAGCGTGACGACCTTCGTTTCGTCGAACATCGCGTTCGAGTGATGCGACCACGCGGCACCGGTGACGCCACAGGCCACGAACGCCGCGAGGCAGGCGCCCCATCTACTTGCTTGCATTGCTTGCTCCCCCAAGGATGGCCTGCACACCTGCCCGCGCGATCTGGGCGTCCTGGTCCGACTTGACGCCGGACACGCCGATCGCGCCGATGCAGGTGCCGTTCACGATCACGGGCACTGCGCCTTCGAGCACCGTCAGGTCCGGAACCGAAAGATACGCATGGCGGCCGCCCTTGACCATCTCCTCGAAGTACCCGCTCTCGCGCCGCGACCGGGCCGCCGTGCGGGCTTTCTCGAGGCAGATCCGTGCGTTCAGCGGCGTGGAGTCGCCGAGGCGAATGAAGCCGAGCAGGTGCGCGCCGTCGTCGACCACGGCGATGGAGACATTGGGCCAGCCGTTCGCGATGGCTTCGGCTTCCGCTGCGGCCAGCGCGGCCTTCACATCGCTCGCCTCAAGGGCCATTCTGGGTTTCATTGTCTTGACGCTCCTTCGGTCGGAATCAGCAGTTGTTCGAGCAGTCGCGCGACGTGGAGGGCTTCGCGCTGCGCGCCGTCCGCGATCTGATGCCGGCAGCTCGTGCCATCGGCAATGACGATCGCATCGGGCGCCCGCCGGATGGCCGGCAACAGGGCCGCCTCAGCCATCTGCAGCGAGACCGCATGATGCTCGGCCTCGTAGCCGAAACTGCCCGCCATGCCGCAGCAGGACGTTTCGATCAGCTCAGGCTTCGCGCCCGGAATCAGGCGTAGGACGTCGAGGATCGGGCTCACGGCGCCGAAGGCCTTCTGGTGGCAGTGGCCGTGGACGAGCAGCGGTCCCGGAGCCGGTTTGAGCGCAAGCGTAAAGCGCTGTGCCTTCATCTCGCGCGCGATGAACTCCTCGAACAGCAGGGCGTTGGCCGCCACCGTGGTCGCCGCGTCCCCGAGGCCGAGCACCAGCGCTTCGTCCCGCAGCGTCAGCAGGCACGACGGCTCGAGGCCCACGATCGGCACGCCCTGGCGGGCAAAGGGCGCCAGCGCGTTGATCAGTTCGCGGGCCGTCTCCCTGGCCTGCTCCACCATGCCGGCGCTCAGGTAAGTCCGGCCGCAGCACAGGTGGCCACCGGACTTCCGGGCCGCGTGCAACGTGTAGCCCGCCGCGGCGAGCACGCGCGCAGCGGCGAGGGCGTTCTCGGTCTCGAACGTGCCGTTGAACGTATCGACAAACAGCACGGCCACCTTGTCACCGCGGGCGGCAGCGGCCAGGGTGTCTGCGGCCGTGGCAAACGGAAACGTTCCCTGCGTGCGCCAGAACGTGTCGCGGCGCCACGTGGGCAACTGCCGGCTCGACGCGAAGCCGAGCAGCTTCTCGGTCAGTGCAGCAGCACCGGGGACCGAATTGCGCAGGTTGGCGAGCCACGACCACCGGCTGGCGAAGTCGGCATACGCGGGCAGGTTGCCCACCAGCTTGTCCCTCAAGGTATGTCCGTGTCGCGCCTTGTAGTGGGCCGTGAACTCGATCTTCATCTTCGCCATGTCGACGCCGGTCGGGCATTCGCGCTTGCAGCCCTTGCAGCCGACGCAGAGGTCCATGGCGTCGCGCACCGCAGGACTCGTGAAGTTGTCCTTGCCGAGCTGCCCCGACAACGCCAGCCGCAGCGTGTTCGCACGGCCGCGCGTGACGTGTTGTTCGTCGCGCGTGACGCGATAGCTCGGGCACATCGTGCCCGCATCGAACTTGCGGCAGTGGCCGTTGTTGTTGCACATCTCCACGGCCTTCGCGAGGCCGCCGCTCGGATCGCCGCCGGTGCCGGGCGGCGTCGTGGCCTCCGTGACCGGATCGTTCTGTACGTTCCAGCTGGACCAGTCGAGGAACGGCTTGAGCGGCGCCACCCGATAGGGCAGCGGTGCAGACGGCGGCGCGAAGCGGAACAGCGACGGATCGTCCATCTTCGGCGGATCGATGATCTTGCCCGGGTTGAACAGCCCCGCCGGATCGAGGTGCTGCTTGATCTCGCGGAAGGCTTCCGTGATCGCCGGCCCGAACTGCCATGCGATCCATTCGCCGCGGCATAAACCGTCGCCGTGTTCGCCGCTGTACGCCCCGCGGAATTTGCGGACGAGCGCGGAGGCCTCCTCGGCAATCGCGCGCATCTTCGCTGCGCCGCCGTCCGGACCGTCCTGCCGCATGTCGAGGATGGGCCGCACGTGCAGCGTGCCGACCGACGCATGCGCGTAGAACGTCCCGTGCGTGCCGTGTCGTGCGAAGACTTCGTTGAGTGCATCGGTGTAGTCGGCCAGATGCTCGAGCGGCACGGCGCAGTCCTCGATGAAGCTGACCGGCTTGCCGTCGCCCTTGACGCTCATCATCACGTTGAGGCCCGCCTTGCGCACTTCCCACAGGTTCTTCTGTGCGGACGCATCCAGCATCTCGACGACGGAGCCGGGCAGGCCGAGGTCGCCCATCAGCGCGACGAGCTGTTTGACCTTGGCAGCAAGCTCGGCCGCATCGTCGCCAGCAAACTCCACCAGCAGGATCGCGGCGGGTGCTCCCAGCAGCGCGGTCCGCATCGTCGGCCGGAACGCGGGATTCGCGAGCGCCAGCTCGATCATGATGCGATCGACCAGTTCCACCGCGGTGGGCCCGAGCTTGACGATGTGCTGCGCGGCAGCCATCGACGCATGGAACGTGGGGAAATTGACAATGCCGAGCGCGCGCTTGCCGGGCAGCGGCGCGAGCTGCAGCGTCAGGCTGCGCGTTAGCCCCAGCGTGCCTTCCGAGCCGATCAGCAGATGGGCCAGGTTGACGCTACCGTCGTTCGTGTAGGGCCGTTCGTTCTGGTTGTGGAAGATGTCGAGGTTGTAGCCCGCCACGCGGCGCAGCACCTTTGGCCAGTGGGCTTCGATGTCGCTGCGATGCCGCTCGGCCAACGACCGCACGAAGTTAGCGATCGCGAGCGACCGGCCAGACAGTTGATCAACCCGGCCGAAGTCGAGCAGCGAGCCATCCGCCAGCCAGGCACTCGCCCCGAGCACGTTGTGGACCATGTTGCCGTAGGCGATCGACCGCGAGCCGCAGGAGTTGTTGCCGGCCATGCCGCCCAGCGTGGCCTGGGCGCTCGTCGAGACGTCCACCGGAAACCACAGGTTGTGCTTGCGCAAGCCGGCATTCAGGTGGTCGAGCACGATGCCCGGCTGCACCTTGGCCGTCATGTTGGCGGGGTCCACTTCCAGGATGCCGTTGAGGTACTTCGAGCCGTCGATGACGAGCGCGGCGCCGGTGGTCTGGCCGCACTGGCTGGTGCCGGCGCCCCGCGGCAACACAGGCACGTGCAGGTCGCGGGCGATATCCAGTGCGGTGGTGACGTCGTCTTCGGAACGGGGCACCAGCACGCCGACCGGCATGATCTGGTAAATGGAGGCGTCCGTGGCGTAACGGCCGCGGGAGGCGGGGTCGAACAGCACCTCGCCGCGGGTTTCCCTGCGCAGCCGACCTTCCAGCGCCATGCTCACGTCATTGACGCGTGGCAGCACGCCTGCCGTTGTCAGCTCCGTCATTCGTTTTATCTCCCCCTGCCGAATCTTGGGTTGCCGGGCACCGGCAGTCAATCGCGATCGCCGCGTCGAAGCACGGTTGTCCGGGGGTACCTTGATTGCAATTTGCATGCAATCGATGAAAGACTCGCGGCACTAAAATATTCGCTGCCCTGGAGTTGCGATGCTCAAGCTCGATTTCCATCCGACCGGCAAGCATTTCCTGCAGATCCCGGGCCCGAGTCCGGTTCCCGACCGCATTCTCCGGGCGATGAGCCTGCCGACCATCGACCACCGGGGGCCCGAGTTCGGCGTCCTTGGAACCAAGGTCCTGACGGGCATGCAGGCGATCTTCAAGACCCGCCATCCCGTGATCATCTATCCCGCCTCGGGCACCGGCGCCTGGGAAGCGGCCATGTGCAATACGCTGAGTCCCGGCGATGCCGTGCTGATGTACGAAACCGGCCACTTTGCAGCGCTGTGGGTGAAGCTGGCGAAGCGGTTGGGCCTCGTTCCCGAGGTGGTCGGCTGGAGCGGGGCCGATGAGTTCATGCCGCATGCCCCGGGCTGGGGTCGCGGCGTGCAGGCCGACCTGATCGAGCAACGCCTGCGCAAGGATACGGAGCACCGCCTGAAGGCCGTGTGCGTCGTCCACAACGAGACGTCCACCGGCGTGACTTCCGACATCGCGGCGGTCCGCAAGGCGATCGACGCCGCGCGGCATCCGGCGCTGCTGATGGTGGACACGATCTCCGGCATTGCGAGCGTCGACTACCGCCATGACGAGTGGGGCATCGACGTCGGCATCGGCAGTTCGCAGAAGGGGCTGATGCTGCCGCCCGGCATCAGCTTCAACGCCATCTCGCCACGGGCGATCGAGGCAATGAAGACGGCGCGCCTGCCGCGCTCGTTCTGGTCGTGGGATGAAATGCTCGAGTTCAACAAGGACGGCTACTTCCCGTACACGCCGAGTACCAACGTACTCTATGGGCTCGCGGAAGCCATCGACATGCTGCAGGCGGAGGGACTCGACAAGGTGTTCGCGCGGCACGAACGCTGGGGCGCCGGTGTGCGCGCGGCAGTGGCCGCGTGGGGGTTGCCCATGCAGTGCGTCGAGCCGGCGCGTGCTTCGCCGGTCCTCACCGGTGTCGTCACCCCGGTGGGCGTCGACGCCGACGCCGTGCGGCGCCTGATCTACGAGCGCTTCGACCTGTCGCTCGGCACCGGCCTCGGCAAGCTCAAGGGCCGCATGTTCCGCATCGGTCACCTGGGCGACAGCAACGACCTCGCCTTGCTGGCGACGGTGGCCGGGTGCGAGATGGGCTTCAAGCTGTCCGGCGTGAAGCTGGCAGCGAGCGGCATACTGGCAGCGATGGAGTACTTCGCCGCGCACCCTGCGCCGTCGGTACTGCAGAAGGCGGCCTGACCGCCTTGATGACTCGATAAAAAGCCGGTCTGGCGCCGCGAACCGGCGCCGGGCCCGACAACAGCGACGGCCGGGGGAAGTCCATGAAACGTTTGCGGGTCACGCACATCGTCCTGATCCTGCTTTGCCTGATGTATTTCATCACGTACCTCGACCGCGTGAACGTCAGCACCGCGGCGGAAGGATTCGGCAAGGAATTCAACCTGACGAAGACGCAGATCGGCCTCGTGTTCTCCGCGTTCGCCTATCCGTACCTCGTGTTCCAGATCATCGGCGGCTGGGTCAGTGATCGCTTCGGCGCGCGGCGCACGCTGATCGCCTGCGGACTGATCTGGGCCGGCGCCACGGCGTTGACGGGCTTCGCAACCGGGTTGGTGTCGTTGCTCGTCGCACGAGTCCTGCTGGGCTTTGGCGAGGGCGCAACGTTCCCGGCGGCGACGTCGGCGATGTCGCGCTGGGTCGCCAAGGAGAAGCGGGGCTTTGCCCAGGGCATCACGCATGCGGCGGCCCGCATCGGCAATGCAGCCGCGCCGGCTTTCATCGTCTACATCATGGCGACGCACGGCTGGCGCGAGTCCTTCTATGTCTGCGCGGGCCTGAGCTTTGCCTGGGTGGCCCTGTGGGCCGTGACCTTCACCGAGAAGCCCACCGACCATCCGCGCATCACGCCCGAGGAACTGGCGGTGTTGCCGGTGCAGCAGAAGACCAAGCCAAAGGTGCCGTGGGGTCCGCTCGCCCGGCGCATGGCGCCGGTGACGGTGGTCTATTTCTGCTACGGCTGGACGCTCTGGCTGTTCCTGAGCTGGATTCCACAGTACTTCCTGCACAGCTATGACCTGAACCTGAAGAACTCCGCGATCTTTGCGTCGTCGGTGTTCTTCGCGGGCGTCGTGGGCGACACGCTGGGCGGCATCGTCACGGACAAACTGCTGCACAAGACCGGCAACCTGAAGAAAGCGCGCAGCTGGATGGTGGCCGTGTGCATGCTGCTCACGCTGCTCACGCTGATCCCGCTCATGTTCACGCACAGCCTGATGATCTCGCTGCTGTGCCTGTCCGCGGGATTCTTCTTCGCCGAGATGAGCATTGGCCCGATGTGGGCCATACCGATGGATATCGCACCCGAGTTCTCGGGGACCGCGAGCGGCATGATGAACACCGGGTCGGCACTGGCGGCAATCATCAGCCCCGTGGTCGGCGGTTTCCTGATCGATCGCTATGGCAACTGGGAGCTGCCGTTCCTCGGCAGCATCATCCTGATGGCCATCGGCGTCGGCCTCACGTTCCGCATGCAGCCCGACCGCCGCTTCGAGGCCGTGAAGGAGTCCTAGGGCCTGATCTCTCGGGGTTCCCGTATGGCCGGGCCCCGTTCAGGCCGCAGAACTGCTATCCGCTGACGGAAAGGCCCACGGACGGCTAAAGAATTCAAGCAGTCCTTGGGCGGCACGGCGAAGCAAGCGCGCCGACTCCGCGCGGCGATATGCAACGTGCCATCGGGGTTTCGACAGTAACGGCGGCTTGATCGCAAGTGAGCCGCCCTCGCTGATCCTCGCCGCTTACTTTCCGCGCCACTCGCCGGGCTGATAGCCCTTCACCTGCGTGTCGATGGCGTACACCGCGGTCTCCGCATTCAGCGTGATCGCGAACAGCGTGCTGCGGTTCGGGCCACCGAAATGCAGGCCATGTGTTCCGGGCGGCGTGGGGATGTGGCCGAGGAAGCCACCGGTCTTCGGATCGATGATCCAGGCGCCGCCGTTGCCGGGCGTGTACAACCGCCCCTGCAGATCGACAGCGGTGCCATCGTTGCCTGCCCACGCAAACTGGCGTTCGTTGGTCAGCGAGCCATCCGGCTGGATGTCGAATGCCACGAGGCCGCCCGTAGGTTGCGGGGCGCCGGGTGGCAGCTTGAGGTCCGCGGGCGGCATCGCATCCGGCAGCCGGCCCGTGACGTACAACGTTTTGTCATCGAGGCTGACCGCAATGCCGTTGCCGCCCACCTTGCCGTAGCGACCGCTCACGACACCCTTCGAGTTCGCGTAGTACACGCCGCCCATCGTCATGTACATGCCGCCTTTGCGGTCCGCAACCAGGTCATTGAGCACCGCGGCGCCCAGGCACTCGAGCGGCTCGCCGTTCATCGTGTTGGTGAAGAGGCGACGCGGTGAGACTTCCCAGATACTGCGATTCAACGCGCGCTCACCGACATACAGTTTGCCTGCCGGCGTGATTGCGAGTGCGCCGCCGGTATAGGTGTCGCTCGCAATCACCGTCGAGCTGCCGTCGAGGCCGATCTCGACGATCTGGCTCAAGTCGTTCTGCGCTAGCAGGATGCCTTTGTCTGTCGCGATCGGGCTGTCGGTGTTGTTGCCTGTGCCTTCCCAGACTTTTCTCCATCGCTGGCCTGCGGCCACGATGCCCGGTATGCCAGCGATCGGGGCGTTGTCGAACTGGGGGGCTGGCGGGCGCTGGCCTGGAGGCGGCCCCCCCGGAGCGGGCGTCGGGGCCGGCGCCTTGCAGTTCTTCATGACAAACGCATCGCGATTGGGATCGCGGCCTGCCTGCACACCCGGCGTGCGGACGGGATCGACCGGTTGCTGCTGCGCGAAGGCTGCAGGGGCCAAGCTCAGGAGGCCTGCCAGGACGAGTGTTCTTGCTTGCATGTTCTTCCCCCGGGAATGAACGTTCGAGAATACGCGCAGGGCTTGGGGTTTCGAAAGGGGATGCGGATGCGATACGCGTCCGGCTGTCCACGCGAGTTTCGCAGCCGCTTCGTTGTACCGCGGCGTCGAGTTGTTGTGGAAGCCGTGCTGTTTGCCTTCGTGGAAGAACGCCTCGTACGGTGTCTTGCTGGCCTTGAGTGCGGGTTCGACCGCAAGCTACGCGCCGCAGATCCGGCCGTTGTTGCCCGTGAAATCGAGCACGAGTGGCGTCTTCAGCTTGGCTTGGTCGAGCGGCGACTACAGGGCAACGCCGGCGTCATCCTTGACAAATCTTTTTGCGAAGAATGCCGAAGTTGACGCTATATTTGCCTGGTATCAGGGGCAGAACCGATCGCATCGGCTCTGCTGCACTGCAAACACAAGAATTCAGATCAGCCGTGGGGGATTTCTCAGTGAACAACCGAGCGTTGGATTCCGTTCGCCGTACTTCTTTTTGGGCACTGATGGCAACTTCCGGGTTGACCATGCCGGTTTCCCATGTCATGGCCGCCGCGCCGTCGACCACGGAGGTCGGCGTGCAGGAAGTGCTGGTGACCGCGCGTCGTCGCGAAGAAAGCCTGCAGGAAATTCCCCTGACCATTGCGGCGTTCAGCGGCGACCAACTGGAGCAGAGCAACGTCTCGAACGTGCAGGATCTGGCCGTGCTGGTGCCGAACCTGCAGATCACCGGCGGCGGCTCCACGCAAGGCACGGCAACAGGTGACTTCCGCATGCGCGGCATCCCTGGCGTCGCGAGATACATGGACGGCGTGTTCCTGAGCGGTGGCCAGGGTGCGCTGCAAAGCGTCGTCGAGCTTGAGCGAGTTGAAGTCCTGCGCGGACCGCAGGGAACCCTGTTCGGCCGCGGTGCCATCGGTGGCGCGCTCCAGTACATCTCGAAGGATCCCCAGAAGGAGTTCGGTGCGCGCGTCCGTGCAACCGTCGGAACCCACGAGCGCAGGGACATCACGGCCAACGTGGATGTGCCGCTCGGCGACACGTTCTTCACGAAGTTCACGGTTGCGAGCCTGCACCGCGGTGGCTTCGTCGACAGCACGACGATCGACAAGGAATTCGGCGGGTCGGACGAGAAGATGTTCCGGGCCGCGATGTTGTGGACGCCGACTGAAAGCCTGACGGTCAAGTTGAGCGGACAGTTCACGGACATCGAGGAGGACGGCGATCCTCAAGTCCTCTTTGCGGTGACGCCCCAGCTCGTGACCCGGAACAATACGGCCGGTGTACCGACGGCGACGCCGAACGACCCCTTCCTTTACAACTACTGCCTGACCTCGATCGCGGGCCGATGCGGACTTACCGGCGCACCGCTGACCAACAGTGCATTGCCCGGCGAGTACGAGACCCGCTCCAACCAGAGCTGGCCCTCATACAAGCAGAAGCTCTATACCTTCGTGGGCGACGTCAACTTCGAGCTTAACGACAACCTGGCCCTGAGGTGGATCTCCGGTTACCGCACATTCGACTGGGCCCACTACGGCGACAGCGACGGCACCGAATATGTGCTGTTCGAGCAGTGGCGCTACACGGAGCGGAGAGAGTTCAGCCAGGAACTCCAGTTGCAGGGGTCGTATGATCGCCTCAATTTCACGGCAGGCCTGTACTACGACACCGGTTCGCAAGAGGCCTTCTCGTCACGCTGGCAGAACCTGGAACTCAACGTCACGGCCAACCGCAATGCGTTGCGTGCAGCGCTCGGCAATACGCTGGTCATTCCTTCTACTGGTTCGAGGAACAACCTGAGCAATCCGGACGAGACGGCGAAAGCCGTGTTTGCCGAGGGCACCTACAAGGTCACGGACGCGTTCTCTGCGACGGCGGGATTGCGCTATTCCCGGATCACGGCGAACTCGAGGACTCTCGCTCCGTGCGTCGGAACGCCGACGTACGGTGTGTTGTCCGAAAGCTTCTGCTATTCCAGCGTGACTCGCGAGCAGCAGACGGAATACTCGAAGGTGACTCCGCGAGTTTCGCTGCAGTACCAGTGGTCGCCCGACCTGATGACGTACCTGACGTACTCGATGGGCTTCGACGCCGGCGGCATCAACAGCACGCCCGATCCGCGGCCGCTGGCCCAGCAGAACCCGCCACTGCCCAACGGGGGCTTGTTCCCGTTCGATCCGCAGGTGCTGAACAACTATGAGCTGGGCATTCGCTCCGACCTGTTAGGGGGGCTCGTGCGCCTGAATTCGTCGCTGTTCTACGGCATCTGGGACGACATCCAGGTGCAGCAGGAGCTCGTGCCGACGACGCGCTGGACCACCAATGCGGGCCAGGCCACAGTCAGCGGCATCGAGGTTGAAGGCGCGGCCGTCGTCAGCAGTGCCTTCCGCGTCAACTTCAACGTTGCGTACCTGAATGCCAAGTACACGGACCTCGGCAATCCCGGGCAGGTCAATCAGCTGACACTCGATACGCCGTTCCCGTTTGCGCCCGAGTACTCGGCGTCGCTGGGTCTCCAGTTCAACCAGGACTTGTCGAGCGGTGCCAAGCTGACCTACCGCACCGACTACGGCTGGCAAGACGAGACGTGGACGAACCAGGACGACCTGAGCCGTGTAAAGCGTCCCGCCTACGGCCTGTTGAGCGCGAGCGTGGGCTATGACTCGCCTGCGGGCAACTGGGGTGTCTCGCTGGCCGGAACCAACCTGACGGACGAGTACTACCGGGTCAGCGGTTTCCGCATTCCCGATGTCCTGATCGACTTCGGCAATGTGGCTTCGCCCCGCGAATTCGCCCTCAATTTCCGCTTCAATTTCGATTGACGGTGAAGGCAGTTGGATCAGTCCGCCGCCGGCAGCCGGTCGGTGGCGGACCTTTTACCCAAGGGGAATGACGTGAACGTCGAATCAGGGCGCTTCCCAGCTCAGTGCCCCGGAAGCGAACCCCGGGGCGGGACCTTCCGCACGAAGACCAGCTTCTGCAGGGCGATCGTCATGGCGGCTTTGGGATTGGCTGCCAGTTCTGCGCTCGCAGAAGTGGATCTCTCGGGGCTGTGGGCCGAGCGGCGACACGAGGACCAGCCGGAGCGAGGCCCTGGCCCGTCTCTGGTCGAGTACGAAGGGCTGCCCATCAACGAATCGGCCAGGCAGGTCGGCCTTGCCTACGACCCGTCGATCCTGACGCTCGAGGAATTCCAGTGCCGTCCGCATCCCGCCGACTACGGCTCGCGGCACTCGCAGTTCCGCATGTGGAAGGACGTGGATTCAGTGACGCAGGAAGTCGTCGCGTGGCGGACGCGCCGAGAATGGCAGGCGCCCGAGCGGACGTTCTACATGGACGGTCGCGCCCATCCGCCGGTGTTTGCGGGCCACTCCTGGCAGGGATTCACGACGGCGCGCTGGGAAGGCGACGTGCTGTCCGCGGAAACCACGCACCTCAAGATGTCGTACTTGCGTCGCAACGGCATTCCACGCAGCGACCTGGCAACGCTCTCCGAGCACTACATCAGGCATGGTAACTACCTGACGGTCGTGGCGGTCATACGGGATCCCGTCTACCTGACGGAACCCATGATCCGGAGCTCCGACTACGCGCTTGACATGCGCAGGACCATCGCGCCCTATCCGTGCGACATCGTCGTGGAGATCGCCGACCGGAAGCCGGGTTATGTGCCGCACTACCTGCCCGGGCGCAATCCGTTCCTGACGGAGTACGCACAGCAGCACAAGCTGCCGCAAGACGCAGTGCTGGGTGGCGCGCAGACGATGTACCCGGAGTACATCGAGGCAGCAAGGGGAGCGAGATGATGAAGTCGGCGGACACCCTGCTGAGGGCAACCTGGCATTCCATGCGCCACGGAGCCGCTGCGGCGCTGGCGGTTTGCGGTGTCGCAATGATCCCGGTGATGGCCGGCGCGCACGACGACGCGCAGAGGCACACGCACCTGACGATGACCAACCAGCCGCGCACGGCGATGACCTGGTATCGCGATATCGTCTATGACGCCACATACAAGGACCCCGAGCGCGTCAGCCTCGATCTCTACGTGCCGGATCCCGTCCGCGAGCGGATGCCCGTCGTGCTGTTCGTCCATGGCGGCGGGTTCCGCAGCTCGGACAAGTCCTACTACAAGGACCTCGGCAGCAAGCCGGACTGGTTGACGCGGGACATCGGTGCGATCTTCGTACCCATCAACTTCCGGTTCCTGCCGGACGGGGGCTATCCGAACAGTGTGCAGGACGTTGCCAATGCGCTCGCCTGGGTGCATCAGAACATCGCCAAGTACGGCGGTGACCCCAACCGGATCGTGCTGTTTGCGCACGCAACCGGCATCCTTTCGGCGGGCCTCGTCGCCACCGACGAGCAGTTCCTGACTCGCGCCGGCAAGTCACTCGACTTGCTGAAGGGATTCATCGGCGTCGATGGCGCCTTTTTCGACAACACCAACCCGGGCGGCGGCGTGCGCAATGTCTTTGCGTCAACCGATGCCACCTTGCTGCGCAATGGATCCCCGATCCACCAGATTACCCCGGGAAAACGGATTCCACCCGCGCTGATCCTGTACGGTGGGCAGGGGGGCGCGGTCGGCCCGCAGTCAGAGGCCTTTGCGGCAGCCATGCGCGACAAGGGCTTCAAGGCGACGGCGATCGAGATGTATTCGAAAGACCACTTCACGGTCAACGAGGACATCGGGGTCCCGGGCGACGAGACGACCATTGCCGTCACGCGATTCCTGCAGGAGATCGGCGTTGCGGCCAAGCCGGTGTCCCAGGGCAACGCGGCTCGCTGAATACGAGCAGGTAAGCAGCTGGCGCCGAGGCGGTGGCATTTGCCGGGAGAGCGAGATCGTCATTGCATGAGGAGCCTGCGAATTCGGAACGGGGCCTGTTCCCGAAGGCGACCATCGATTCCGTGATTCGCGGGAAGCGGGAATTCAAGCCAGAGAACGAGAGGATGAACATGTTCGAGACACTGACACGGCGTCGCATTTCTGTTGCCACCAGCTGCGTGCTGGCGCTAGCGCTGGCGGCATCGTTGGTGCCGGTCGAGGCGGCTCAGCCCGCCCAGGCAGCCCAGGCGGCCCCGACCACCATTGACCCGCTCCGTCCCTTCGCGGGCCTCGCATCCGCACAGGCTTGGGCGCAGCGGTTCCGGACGGAGGCCAAGCCGGACCCGAGTGACCGTTTCAACAACCTCACGGCCGGGGAATGGTGGAACCGGACCTGGAACGGCGAGTGGACGTCTGCTGCTGCCGAGGGCAAGAGCTTCGCCGAGTTCTACAAGGGCCTGCAGGGCCGGTCGGGCAACAGCGTCGTGCTGAAGAGCCCGTATCCGTACACTTCCGCAGAGGCCCACTGGAATGCGTGGAAGCAGGCTGCGGGCGGCGGCACCAAGCATACGCGTGCCACGCTGCCTGACTGGTCCGGCGACTGGGAGACCCGCACGCTGGTGACCGGCGGCGCGATCCAGGTGCGGGACGTGTGGGCCGGCGTGTCTGCCGAGTACAAGCCGCGCTTTGCACAGGCATTGCAGTCGGAGCTCGAGGGCTCGCACTGGTGGCCGGCAGACGAGTGCCTTCCGAACGGCTACTTCCGCGACGGCTGGGCGATGCGCTACGTCATGCTCGATGAACACGTGATGATCTCGGCGGAAGACCAGCCCGTGAACGAATACCGCATCGTCTACCACGACGGCCGCGGTTTCGTTCCGCCGGAGGCCGCCTTCCCGTCCTGGTACGGACAGTCGCAGGGCTTCTGGGATCGCGACGAGCTCATTGTCTGGGTCAAGGACATCAAGGGCTGGTTCTCGGGCCACGGCCTGCCGGAGTACAGCGACGACATGCAGATCATCGAGCGCTGGAAGCGCATCGGCAACGAGATCGTCGTCGACGTGACGATGTACGATCCGAAGGCGTTCGCGTTCCCGTGGCACGACGTGGTGGTCCATGCGCCGCGCAAGGACTGGAAGTCGCCGCCGCCCGTGCACAACGAGTGCGTCTCGACCAACAACGCCTACCACAATGCGGATGGACGCATCGCGGAGTTCGCGCCGGGGGATCCGCAGTACAACAACATGTTTGAACCACGCCCGTGGGCCGAGGTCTTCAAGCGTATGGAGGATGCCAAGCGTGCCGGTCGCCTCCCGAAAGCAGCCGACTTCATGCCAGGTGCGGGCGGGAACTGATCGCGAGGCTGCGCCCGGACTTCCGGGCGCGTGGTCTCAGGCAAACAGACAAGTGACTGGAGGAATGATCGTGAACAGGAACCAGGTTGGGAAGATCGGAGTGGCGATGGTTGCCGTGGCGATGGCGTCGTTCGGGCTCGCCGCGCAGGCACATCACTCCCATGCGATGTTCGATGAAGGCAAGGAGACGACGATCACCGGCAAGGTGGCGGCCGTCAGCTACATGAACCCGCACGTGTACGTGTCCATCGAGGTCAAGGGTGCCAGCAATGCGCCCGAGAAGTGGTCCATCGAGATGTCCCACATCGGCAACATGATGAACCGTGGCGTGATGCGCGACACGATGAAGGTCGGCGATGAGGTCGTGCTGACGATGAATCCGTTGCGTGATGGCAAGAACGGCGGCAGCTACACGCGCATCGTGTCCATCAACGGGGTCAAGAACACCGCGGAAGGCGGTAACTGGGCAGCTGCCAAGTAAGCATCGCTGACGACAGCTTTGCCAAACCCTTCGCGACCGATCCTGCCTTCTCTGTGCCGGATCGGGTCACTCGCGCTGCCGAGTCTCGCTGCCCTTGATGGCGGCGTGATTCGGCAGTCACCCGTCCCCCGTCGCGTCGAATACCGCTAGCCCGGCAATCCTGGACTCGACGCCCTGCTCGCGCGGGTGCTCTAATCGGTCCGCCTGCAACCACTACCGGTGACTTGGGGATCCCGTGATGACCGAGCCGCTTGATTCCCTGGTGCCGAAGGAACTGTCGACGCTGTCGTGCCGGCCGCTGTTCGCGTTCCAGATCGACGTGCGCAAACCCGACGTCGTGGGCGCGACGCCCGGGCATGACCGGCGCATCGGCGAGATCACGGGAGGCCGCTTCGAGGGGCCGCGGCTGCGCGGCAGGGTGCTGTCGGGCGGCAGCGACTGGCAGTCGTTGCGGCGCGACGGCGCGACGACGCTGAACGTGCGGATCGTGCTGCAGACGGATGACGATGCGCTGATCGCGATGACGTACCTCGGCGTGCGCCACGGCCCACAGGCGGTGCTGGACCGCATGGCCCGCGGCGAGGTCGTGAATCCGTCGGAGTACTACATGCGCGCGACGCCGTACTTCGAAACGGCGGCCGAACGCTATGACTGGCTGAACCGCGTTGTCACCGTGGCTTACGGCCATCGCGTCGCGGGCGGCGCGATCTACCAGGTGTTCGAGATCCTGTAGGGCAGGGCTGCAATGGCGGGCGGGATCCGTCGTACGGACCCGCCCGCCCTGCTCTGCCTAGTTGCGCGTCCTGGCCGGTGCAGCCTTGAGGCTGCGATAGACGGCCTCGTTGAACGCCGCACTCGACGTGGGCCCGGTGGGGCTGCCGTAGCGTGTGTCGTAGTCCCGCGTCATCCGGGCCGCCTTGACCTGTTCGAGCGTCCGGCCTTTCTTGATCGCATCCGCAAAGCGATCGCGGACCAGCGTTGCCATCTCGCGGTATTCCGTGACGTCGCCTTCGTCATAGAGCCGGCCCTGGCCCGGGACCACCATCGTGCCGCCCTGCGCGTGCCACGAGGGCACCGTGATCGCGAGGATCCGGTTCAGGACATCCACCGTCGCCTGGATCGATCCGCCGTCTTCGAGGTTGATGTGCGGATAGCTCACGCCCGGCAGTAGGGGGCCGGTGGCCAGCACGCCCGACTCGCGGAAGAACACCATGACGGCGGCACTGCTGTTCACGCCCGGCGTATGGATGATGTGGATCGGCTCGTCGTTGAAGTAGATCGTCCGCTCGCCGCGGAAGAAGGTGTCGGTCGGGATCATCTCGCTCGCCGCCCTCGCGCGCCCCAGCGCGAGGCCGACGCTTTCGTGCGCGATGATGTTCGCGACCTGGCCGCCCGGGTTCAGCGGCGCGTTGATGACGGGGGTCGCCCCGATGCGCGACAAGTCCGCGGACGTATAGACGATCTCGCGGACCGGCTTGTTGCCGGCGATCTTGCGGATCTCGGCGAGGATCGCCGCGGCGTGCTCCTGGCTGCCCGGATCGACGACCATGATGCCCTCGTCACCCACCTGCACGACGGTGTTCCGTCCGCCTGCGGTGATGGCCCACACCTTCCCCTTGACGTGTTGCGTGACGATGCCGTTCTCGGGGGAGAACGGTTGCGCCTTGGGGGGTTGCAGCATCACGGGGGGCGGATTGGCGAGCAGGCTCAACACCTGGCCGGCCCGGTAGGCCCCGAGTGCGCGCAACGGCTGCATGAAGTCGGGATACATGGTGTCGGCACCGCCAAACGCTGCCCTGAGCGGAATGTCGTAGAGGCGGCTGAAGGTCTCGGTCTCCGAGGCTTCTTCGGTCGGCAGGAAGTGCGGAATGCGGCCCTCCGGGGCATCCAGTTCATCGATGCCCGTGCACTTGTAGAACGTGCCGCCCGGGCCGCCGTCCTGCGTGCCGCCGAAGGCTTCGATCAACTGTGCATTCACGCGGAAAGCAGCCTTCAAGTCCGTGGTGCGCACCAGCGGCTCGGTGAAATAGACCGGATCCTCCACGATCGAATTCAGCGTGAGGTAGTTGTCGTGCCGGATGAAGTACTCGAGCATGCGGGCCTGGTCGCTGGTCGGCACGCGGTTGCGGCGGACGTACCCTGCCTTGATGTGCGTCGTCTCGACGACCAGTTTGTCGTCGACCCACTTGCCCGTGGAGAACCCTTCGTACGTGTGGCGCGCATACGGGCCCGGGTGCGGGCGGCCGTCCATCCAGATGGTGCGGGGCAGGCTGTAGTTGCCGGTGACCTTGTAGGCCACGAGCTTCTCGGTGACCGGATCGTAGATCTTCACGATCGACATGCCGCCGGGCGCCCGGTTCTGGTAGGTCACCGGATGCAGCTTGCACTGGTTCTCCGGCACCGTCAGCCATTGGGACGAATGGGCGCGCGCGCGGTACATCCCGGCTTCATTGATCGGCAGGCCGGCGAAGTCGCCGCCGTCAGGGCCCGCGCCGCGGTCCTGCGTGTCTTCATGCAGCTGCGCGGCGCCGGGGAAGCCGCCGCCGCCAGGCGGGTCCCAGTCACCGACGATATCCATCAGGGGGTACATGCCCCTGGATGCCTGGGCCTGGACAAGGCCCGGCGCCGTCGTGACGGCAAGCACTGCCAGGGCAAGTCCGCAAGTTGTATTGATGCGCTTCATGGTTACTGTACTCCACGCTTGACCGGTGGATCGGTGAGGCACGGTGTCGGGCTGAATTTCGAATCGTCGGGCTCGCGCTTGAACTGGCTGCTCACGACGAAGGGCAACACGAGGTACGTCGGATCGTCGACGACGGTGACGACCTGCATGTAGTCGGCGCCGAACGCGGTGTAGCGATCGAAGTATTCGGTGACCACGGCCTTGTCGCTGTAGGGGATGCCGTTCTTGCGCAGGTAGCCGGGGAGCACGTTCGTCGTGGTGACCTTGAGGCTGCCGCGGGAATTCGACGGCGGACGCGCGGGTGCGGCCGTCGGCTGCGGAGTGCGGCCCGGCAGGCCCAGCTGCTGGTTCAGGATCGGACCGCCGCCCTGCGGCGGAGGCCGCATCCACTGTGCGACGGAAAAGCCCTGCAGCGTGGGCTGTGCAGGCGGTTGCGCCGCTGCGAAGTTGAACACCCGCGTCTGCGTGCCCGCATCCATCTCGAACTTCAGCGTGCTGTCATCGACCCACGAGACACGCACGCGCGTCGGCTGGCGCATGATGCCGCCGGCGCCGTAAGCCTTGCACTGGTCGCCCTTGGCGTTGTCGGCATCGAGGGACCAGCTCCTGGCGAGGGCCAGGCCTGCCTGACTGAGCGGCACCGACTCGGTGTCGCCGACAGGCGCGGTGCGCATGCGCCAGCGCCAGTCTTCATTGACCTGGGCAACCCAGGTGCCGGTGAGGTCGGTTTGCGCCGCCTGTCGCGCCGTCTGCGGCGCCTGCGGAGGGGGCTGCGCGGCCCACGCGGTTCCTATCAATGGCAACAGCCCCAAGGCTGCGCCCAATCTGCGACCTATCTGCATAAGCTCCCCCGCTGTGTTCTCTTTGTCCCGCACACGGTCTGCCGAGGGGAACAGCGCGGACGAAGCCAGCGCGTCTCGCCTCGGGCCATTCCCGATGCACAGGTTATTAGGATAGAGACGAAGCGCAAGATAGTCGACAATTCTTTACATGCGATGAAAATATGGAGAGATGCGGCCGCACGGTCCAAATCCGCCAGCGTTGCCGGGCGGGTGCCTTTGCCGTGGCGCTCGCAGGTGCGAGCGAGCAGAGGAATGCACTGCAGCAACTGTTCGGGAGCGGTCATGGCACCCCGCACCCGCAGTAAACGCCACCCCATGGAACGGGGAGTGGAGTCGCGGCCTGACCGCCGCCTCAAGTCCGCTGCCTGTGGCCGGTCGTCGCGAAAGCCGTTCAGTCTGCAGTCACCCGGCGGCCCCTACTGTGAGGTCCCCAAGGGTGCTTCGAGCGCCTTGGTCCGTGGCAACGGCCAGGGATGACTCGCTGTATAGTTCTGGCACGCTGCAACAGCAGCATTCTTCGCGCAGGGTGATCCAATGATCAGGCATGCAGGTTTTGTGGCAGTAACAGCGTCGTTGCTCGCTTCGTCGATTGCCCAGGCCCAGGTGGGCACGCTGCAGGGCGTGGTCAGCGGCGTCCAGGCCGGCACGGTACTGGCCGTGTTCAAGGGCGATGCGAAAGTGGCGGACCTCAAGGTCGAGGCGGGCGGCAAGTACTCGCTCGCGCTCAACACGGGGATCTACACGGTGAAGTGCCCGAACGGCACCGCGCCCAGGATCGCCGCGCTCAACGGCTCGGCCACCGTCAACATCAACTGCCAGTGATGGCGGCGATGTCGAACAAGGAAGCCGAGGAGAGCCGCGCCGAGGTCAAGACGAGGCGCGACGTGCAGTTCTGGCTGGACGTCGTGATGAAGCTGACGGTGCCGCTCGGCGCCATCGTGGCGGCCTGGCTGGCAAACCACTTCGAGCAGAATCGCGCGAACCTGCAGCTGATCAACCAGCGTGAGCAGGCCGAGAGCTCGTTGCGCGCCACGATGTTCGGCCAGCTGATCGGCCCGGTCGCCGGCACCAAGGACCCGAACGAGGACATCGATCCCATCCGCTATGCCGTGCTTGCGCAGCTGCTCACGCTCAATTTCCACGAACACTTCGAGCTCAAGCCGCTGTTGCAGGACGCGGACGATCGCCTGGCGGCGTATCGCGGCACGCTGGCCCCGGAGGCCATCCAGAAGGCCCGCTCGAACCTGCATCAGGCCGCCCATCGGGTCATTCAACGGCAGCTCGCGCAGCTCTGGGAAGACCCGCTGGCGAAGTGCACGCCCGCCGCCACGATGGAAACGACTTTCCAGTTCGTGAGCGATGCCGGGCTGGAAGAAGCGTTCGGCCAGTCTTCCGATGCCGGCACCTTCCTGGTGCCGGGCAATTCGCTGCAGACCTTCGTGGTCAGCTCGCCCGACTGCAAGGACACGCTGTCGATCGTGTTCGACCGGCCGGATTTCTCGTCGGAACGCGTGCATGTGCTCATCACGCCGGCGTCGGGCGGCAAGGTCGAGGCGGACTACCGTTTCGATTTCGACCTGACGTCGTTCGCGTTCCCGTTCACCGACAACGCGCTGCTGCCGGACGGCAACCGCTTCGCGTTCTTCATCCGGGACGTGAGCCTGCTCGACGAGGCCACGAACACCAAGATGATGCGCGTCGGCCTGCGCTGGTTCCCGCAGAACTACTACCCGCCGACCGAGCGGCCCACGGATTACAAGGAATTCAAGCGCGCCCTGGGCGGCACCGCCAACTAGGCTCTCAGCGGGAGTTCAGTACCCGCGAGCCCGCGTTGGCCGGCAGCGCCACGCTGTCCGCGACGGCCAGCAGCGCGATCCCCGCGATGAACCAGAAGGCGAGCCGGAAGTCGGCCGCCGCGGCCATGCCCGCAGCCGTGCCGTGGAGGGCTTCCGCGATGGCAAGGGCGAGCGCACCCACGGCGATGCCCATGCCCGCATTCATCTGCTGAAGCACCGAGAACAGCGTCGTGGCATCGCGCATCTGCGGCTGGGGCACGTCGGCGAAGCCGATGGTGTTGAGGGCCGTGAACTGCATCGAGCGCGTCATGCCGGTGAACGTCAGCAGCACGCAGATCAGCCAGTACGGCGTCGCGGCCGTCACCATCGCGCAGGCCACGAACCCTGCCGCGACCAGCAGGCCATTGCCGACCAGCACGTTGCGGAAGCCGAAGCGGTTCATGATCCGGCTCGTCGCCGGCTTCATGACCAGGTTGCCTACGAACAGCCACAGCAGCAGTGCGCCGGATTGCACCGCGGTGTAGCCGAGGCCGAGCTGGAACATCAGCGGCAGCAGGAACGGCGCCGCGCTGATGGCCATGCGGAACGCCGACCCGCCGACCGCAGTGACACGGAACGTCGCAATGCGAAGCGGTGCCAGCCCGATCAGCGGATGCGGGGTGCGACGCAGATGCAGGGCCGCGAGCAGGAGCAGCACGAGGCCGGCGAGTACCGTGCCGACCGAGACCGCGGCTGACACGTTCGGCTGGCTCGAGGCCTCGACGCCGGCCAGCAGCAGGCCGATGCCGACGCCGCTCAGGATGAAGCCGCGGGTGTCGAACGGCAGGCGCTGCGGCTCGCCGTCACGGATCAGCACCCAGGCCGCACCCATTGCGGCGATACCGAAGGGCAGGTTGATCAGGAAGATCCACGGCCAGCTCCAGTGCGTGCTGATCCAGCCGCCGAGCGGCGGGCCGAGGATCGGAGCCACGAGCGCGGGCCAGGTCAGGATCGCGATGACCCGGACCATGTCTTCCTTCGGCGTATCGCGCAACACGACCAGCCGTCCCACGGGAACCATCATCGCGCCGCCGATCCCTTGCAGCGTGCGTGCGGCGGTGAAGCTCCAGAGGCCCTGCGTGACCGCGCAGAGCACGGACGCACCCGTGAACACGGCAAGCGCCAGCATGAACATGCGACGCGCACCGAAGCGGTCCGCAGCCCAGCCGCTCACCGGGATGAACACCGTCAGCGCCACCAGATAGGCGGAGACGCCGACCGACAGGTTCGCCGGTGCGATGCCGAAGTCGCTCGCCATCGCCGGCAGCGACGTGAGGATCACCGTGGCGTCCAGGTTTTCCATGAAGAAGGCCGCGGCCACCAGCAGGGCCGTTGCCGTTCGACGGTCGAAGGTCGGTTTCATGCAGCGCTGCGGAGTCAGGGATGAGCCTGTGCGCCTGGTGAAAGAAAGGGCCTCCGGAGAGGCCCTTTGTCGTTACGCGGGATCGCTCGCGCGGATCACGTATTCGGCTCGAGACGGACGATCGATGTCATCTGGCCGGTGGTCTGGCTGTCCGTGGCGAGGTAGATGAAGCCGTCCGGGCCCTGGCGCAGGTCGCGGATGCGGTACTGGCCGAACAGCAGCGGCTCGCGGTTGGCGACGGTTTCGCCACTCAAGCTCACGCGCACCAGCTGCCGCCACTGGCCCGACATGCCGCCGATGAAGGCGTTGCCCTTCCAGTTGGGGAACTTGTCGCCCGTGTAGAACAGCAGCCCGGAGATGCCGATGGAAGGCACCCAGAAGGCCTTCGGCTGCTCCATGCCTTCACGCGTGCGGCTCTGGTGGATCTCGGTGCCGGTCGCATAGTTGGCACCGTAGCCGATGATGGGCCAGCCGTAGTTGGCGCCCTTCTTGATCAGGTTCAGTTCGTCGCCGCCCTGCGGGCCATGCTCCGTTGCCCAGAGCTGGTTCGTGTCGGGATGAACGGCGAGGCCCTGCGGATTGCGGTGGCCCCAGCTCCAGATCTCGGGCAGGGCGTCGCTGCGGCCGACGAACGGATTGTCCGCAGGCACGGTGCCGTCGTCGCGCAGGCGCAGGATCTTGCCCTGGTGCGACATCAGGCTCTGCGCCGGATGGTTGGTGGCATCGAAGCCGGTGGGCCCGCCGAGGCCGGCCATGCGGTCGCCGACGGACATGAACAGGAAGCCGTCGCGATCGAACGCGATGCGCGCACCGAAGTGGCCGGGCCGTTCGTTCCACGCCTTGGCTTCGAAGATCTCCTTTGCGTCGACCAGGCGGTCGTTCTCGAACTTCGCGCGCAGCAGCGCCGTCGTCCCTTCCTTGTTGCCGTTGCGCGGCTTCGCGTAGCTCAAGTAGATGAAATGGTTCTGCGCGAACTTCGGGTGCACGGCCACTTCCTGCAAGCCGCCCTGGCCGAGCGCGCGCACGGCCGGCACGTCGGGGACGGGGTCGGGCAACAGCTTGCCGCCACGGACGATCCGCAGGGCTCCGCCGCGCTCGGTGACGAGCATGTCGCCGTTAGGCAGCCACGCCATGCTCCAGGGATTCTTGAGCCCCTCGGCTACGGTCACGACCTTGAAGCGCTCTCCGGGAGGGCCGGGCGGCTGGGCGAGGGCGGGGAAGCTGAGCACCGCGGCGACCATCAGGCCGGCGCCCGCGCGCAGCAGGGCAGTGACTGGGGACGTAATCTTCATGAACGACCTCGATGTCCTGGTTGCCAAAGGGAAAGGGTCCGGCGGATGGCGCGGGCTATCTTATAGCGCAGACGTCAAACCTTGTCGCCGGGGGGAGCAGGCACTTGCGCCACCGCATTGGCGCCCGAGCCCGGGGTCTGGACGTTCCAGGTGCTCTGGTCGTCGAAGGTCTCGAGCAGTTTCTGCAGTGCCGCAGCCAGTGACCGGTCCATGATCAGGTGCAGGGACACGTTCTGCCCGACCAGGAAAGACATGCCGACGTCATTGCCGAAGCGGAACCGGCGCAGGCCCACGGGCTTGATCTTGCGTGAAAGCGGACTGTTGAGGTCGTCGGGCCGGCTGCCCAGCAGCGGCACGTAGAGCTGGTCCATCACCTCGGGCTTGAGCTCGATCGTGTGGTTTTCCTTGGAGCTGGCAAACCCCAGGGTCAAGGACCCGTCGGCGTGCGTGGAGACGTTGGTCAGCTTCGAGATCACGGTCTTCATGGCAAGTCCTTACAGAGCTTCGATCCGGCGCGGGGAAGGGGAGGGGCGATCTTACCCGAGGTCGCGGTTAAGATGGCACCGGCACACCCGGTGCGGCACAGGCAGCACGCGGCAGGGACCGCGGTCGGGGTGCCTGTTCCGCAGGCGTCATCAGGCGGCAGTAGATGAAAAAGATCGGCTTTCTCTCGTTCGGGCACTGGTCGCCCGCAGCGCATTCGCAGACGCGGTCGGCGGCCGATGCGTTGTTGCAGTCCATCGAGCTGGCCGTTGCGGCGGAGGAGCTCGGGGCGGATGGCGCGTTCTTCCGCGTGCACCACTTCGCCCGGCAGCTGGGATCGCCGTTTCCGCTGCTCGCGGCGGTGGGGGCAAGGACGAGCCGCATCGAGATCGGCACGGCCGTCATCGACCTGCGGTACGAGAACCCGTTCTACATGGCCGAGAATGCGGGGGCGGCCGATCTCATCGCGGGCGGAAGGCTGCAGCTGGGTGTCAGCCGCGGCTCGCCCGAGCAGGTGATCGAAGGTTGGCGGTATTTCGGTTACGCGCCCGCAGCCGGCGAGACCGATGCCGACATGGCCCGCCGCAACGTAGAGACGTTCCTCGACGTGCTGCGCGGCCAGGGCTTCGCGCAACCCAATCCGCAGCCCATGTTTCCGAACCCGCCCGGCCTCTTGCGCATCGAGCCGTACTCGGCCGGGCTGCGCGAGCGCATCTGGTGGGGTGCGAGCTCGAATGCCACTGCCATCTGGGCGGCGAAGCTGGGCATGAACCTGCAGAGCTCCACGCTCAAGAACGACGAATCGGGCGAGCCGTTCCACATCCAGCAGGCCGCGCAGATCCGCGCGTTCCGCCAGGCATGGCGGGAGGCCGGCCATTCCCGCGAGCCGCGCGTGTCCGTCAGCCGCAGCATCTTCCCCATCGTGGACGCTCGCGATCGCGCGTACTTCGGCGGCAGCAGCGAGGGCTCGGACCAGATCGGGCTGCTGCACGGGAAGACGCGAGCCATCTTCGGCCGGTCATACGCTGCCGAGCCTGACGTGCTCGCGAGGCAACTTGCGCAGGACGATGCCATCGCTGCGGCGGACACGCTGATGCTGACGATCCCGAACCAGCTCGGGCCTGACTACAACGCGCACGTCATCGAGTCGGTGCTGAAGTACGTTGCGCCGGTGCTGGGCTGGCGATAAGCGACCGGCGCCCGCTTCCTCAGTCCCGGCGAATTTGCAAAGATGCCGCCACGGTTCGCCAGTCCATGACAACAAGGAGATTTCTCGCCATGAACCCGCTTCCCCGCATTCTCGCCGGCGCCATCGCCGGTGCATTGGCGTTGTCTGCCCTGCCTGCCCATGCGGGCGGCGAGGCAGGCCGTCTCGCGCTGCGCGATCTTGGCGGCAAGTTCGTCGGCTATACGACGAAGCCCGCCGCGAACGGCTCGGCCGACGTGACCAACGGCATGTTCGTGCAGTACATGCTGCCTGTCGAGCGCAAGCACCCGTACCCGCTGGTCCTGATCCACGGCGGTGGCGGCCAGGGGACCGACTGGCTGCAGACCCCGGATGGGCGTGACGGCTGGGCGGACTATTTCGTGGCGGACGGATGGGATGTCTATGTCGTCGATCGTCCTGGCCACGGCCGGTCGCAGAGCAATGCCGGCTGCGGTGAAGGCAAGGTGGGCACGGCCAACTCCGGCTTCATCTCCAAGCTCGCGACGTCCGATGCGGCTGTCTGGCCGGGCGGGGCACCGACGCCGACGAACCCGGCCGTTCTCGGCTGGACGGCATCCGGCGCGACGGCGCCTTATTGCGGTGATGTTCTTGCAGCCGAAAAGATTTCGGCGCTGCTCGATGAAATCGGGCCGTCCATCCTCGTCGCGCATTCGGCGGGCGGCGGCAGCACGTTCCGGGTGCCCGACCGCAACCCGAAGAATGTCGTCGGCATCGTTGCGTTCGAAGGCGTCGGCAGCAATCCGGTCGCGCCCGGCTTCAACAATGCGCCGGCACTGATCACCACGTGGAAGACCCAGCCGGCATTGCCCGCAGGCTTTACCGCGCAGAAGGTGGGCAACTGCCCGATGCAGGGCGGTACACCCGCGAAGCTCGTCAACTACGCGAAGGTGTCGATCACGCTCGTCGGCTCGAACTATGGCTTCAAGAACATGCCGCCCCTGGTTCCCGGCATCACCGAGCCGCAGGACATCCTCAAGTGCGCAGCCGAGTCGTGGAAGCAGGCGGGCGTCGATACCAATTACGTCTACCTGCCCGATCGCGGCCTGAAGGGCGGCGGCCACTTTGCGATGGCGCAGACGGACAGCGCCGCCTACGCGAAGGTATTCATTGCCCTCGCGACAGACATCGAGAAGAAGGCGAAGAAGTAGTCTTCCGGCAGCGGGGTCGGCATGGACCCTTGCCGGATCCCGCGCCCCGCCTGCAAGGGGCGGCGCCCGCCCGTACCGGTCATCGCGAGGGGACAGGCCCCATTGCGCCCGGTACGGACGGGTTGTCTTGCCGCGTAATCGCCGCTCAGTAGATCCGCGCGACGTGTTCGACGCCCGCCGCGAGGCCGGCGGTGACCAGGTGATCGCCCACCTTCTTCATCGCGGAGGCATAGGTGTCCTGCATGCACCTTGTGTCCGCCTGCACGGACATCAGCCCGCCGGTCGACTTGCAGACTTCCCTGGCGGCTGCCTTCAATCGACTGCGCAGGATGTCCTGATGGCTGCTGTTCGCAAGGTCAAGATCCGCGAGCGACACGATCTTGCTCGGCACGCCCGGATTCGCGCGCATTTCGGTCACGATCGCAAGCGTTGAACGGTAGGCGGTGACCTTGGCCATGGCCGTCGCTGTTTGGCGCTCGAGGCGGATTGCGCGGCGCAGAAATGCGGCATTGCAACAAGTCTTTTTTATCCAATGACTTATGGATCCGCATGGGGCAAGCGAGGGCCGATGGGGCACGAAAAGGGTGCTTCGAAGGGGCTCTTTGTTGCTGCGGCCCGGTCCTGGCGGGTGACGCAGCATGCGGCGGAGGGAGAATCCGTCCTCTACGTTCCCGACGTCCCCGCTTCCCGCGATGCGGGCCGTCTCATCGACGGATTGTCAGCGGCGGGCGCGCGTGCAAGGCTTGCCGGTACAACAACACGAATTCCAAGGGGGCTGGATCATGGATCGCACCACTACCGCGCGTCGCGAGTTCCTCAAGTTTCTTGCAGCGAGTCCCTATGTCGCGTCGCTCGGAGGCGTGGGCGCCTTCCTGCAGCAGACCGCCTGGGGCGCCGAGCCTTCCGACCTGATCGCCGCGCCCGCCGATGCGCTCACCGTGTTCGACTTCGAACCCGTCGCGAAACGCAATTCGCTGCCGGGTCACTGGTCCTACATGGTGAGCGGCGTCGATGCCGATGCGACGCTGCACGCCAATCGCGACGGCTACTCGCATGTGCAGCTGCGGCCGCGCCGCCTGCGCGACGCCACCCAGGTCGACATGCACGTCAACCTGTTCGGCACAACCTATGACAGCCCCATCTTCCTGTGCCCCACCGGCGGCGAACGAAGTTTCCATCCCGATGGAGAGCTTGGCGTGGCGGGCGCGGCCAAGGCGCGCGGTTCGCTGCAGATGCTGTCGACCATGACGTCGTACCCGGTGGAGGAAGTGAACAAGGCGCTCGGCCGGCCTGTCTGGTTCCAGCTGTATGCACCTGGTTCCTGGGATGCCTGCGAGAAGCTGGTACGGCGCGTCGAGGCAGCGGGGTGTCCGGTGCTCGCGCTCACTGTGGACAACACCACCGGTCGATTCAGCGAAACGTACCTGCGCACGCGGCCGAAAGACCTGACCGTGTGCGCGTCGTGTCACCAGGGTAAGGAACCAGGGACCGCAAACAGTGAGCGTCCGATGTTCAAGGGCATCAACCTGGAAGGCGTGCGAACCCCGAATCCCGCAATGGACTGGGCCTTTGTCGATCGGTTACGCAAGACATGGCAGGGCAAGTTGATGATCAAGGGCATCGACTCGGGGGAGGATGCCGCGCTGTGCGTCGAGCACGGCGTCGATGCCGTGCTGTTGTCCAACCACGGCGGACGCAGCACCGAAACGTCGCGCTCGACGATTGAAGCCTTGCCCGAAGTCGTTGCGGCGGTGAACGGTCGCATCCCGGTGTTCATCGACGGCGGCGTGCGCCGCGGCACCGACGTATTCAAGGCGCTGGCGCTCGGCGCCACCGCCGTGGGCATCGGCCGGCCTTTCCTGTGGGGGCTGGGTGCATTCGGCCAGGCGGGCGTCGATCGCGTGCTCGGCCTCTTGCAGGCCGAACTCAAGCTCGTCATGGGTCAGTGCGGGACGCGCACTGTCGCCGACATCACTCCCGCTTACGTGGCAACCCCCGACTGGAAGGCCTGACTGCCTGTTGGTTGGCCGCGCACCCTGGACCAAGGTGCGCGGCCTTCAACTTGTACAACGATCAGATCGCTTCCTTGACGAACTGCGCATACGGCGCGACCGCTCCGTGCAGCGGCACGATGCGGTCGATCCGCAGCTTGCGGGCCTCCAGGTCTTCCTTGAACTTGGCCGCGAAACTCTGCGCAGCCGAGCCAGGGGTGTAGACGTCGACCTCGACCAGCAGGCGATCCTTCGGGAAGTACGCGACGAGCATGGACTCGGAGTGCGCGCTGGTGACCGGGATCAGCGTGAACGACTGCGTGTCGTCACCGACCACCGTGTCGGCGGAGATCAGCTCGAGCTTCAGCTCCCTGGGGTTCTTCGCCAGTGCATCCTGCACGATCGTGTGCGGACGGCTCGCCACCTGCTCGTAGAACGGTCCGTTCGCGGCGTGGGTGACGAGGGTCAGGCCTTCCGAGATCGCGGCGCGGACGCCGCCCGAATGGTCGAAGTGATGGTGCGTGTTGATCAGGTGCGTGAGGGGCTTGTTGGGGAGCACTTCACGGGCCTTCGCGATCACGGCGAGCGCACGCACTTCGTTCTGGGGAGCCTCGAACAGTCGCGCATGGTCGCTGAACTCGACAAGCACGCTGTGGTGCGACTGGCCCGCCAGCAGCCAGATCCCCTTTGCCAGCTGTTCCACCGTGACGTTCGCAGGGGGAATGCCGCTGATTGCGGGTGCGTTTGCCGCATCCGCCGGAGCGGCAAGGTCGCCGCCCGCCGCATTCACTGCCTGGTTCGCCACGCGCACGACGGCCGTCGTGAAGTCATCGGTCCGCGTGGTGAGCGTCGCGGGCAGCGTCAGGCCGGCCGCGGCCTTGTAGTCGCCGAACGCGGTTTCGATGACCACATCGCCAAGGTTGGTGTTGTACGCGCGCGTCTGCACGCGGGTGGGCTGCTTCGTGGCTGCATCGACGATGAGCGTGAAGGTTTGCCCATCGGCGGCGGTCACATCGATCAGGCTTTCTGCGCCTTCCGTCCGCAGGTTGGCGAGATTGGCAGCCGGGTCAAGCGCTGCGCGTACCGCCACCAGCGGGTGGTGGTAGAGCTCGGCCCGCCGGTCGCCAGCGGCCGCATCCGGAATGCGCGTCGCCATGCCATTGGGAGCGACGTTGTAGCCCACCGCGCCGTCAAGACCCTGCACCTGCTTCTGCGGCGCCGGTCCCTGGAAGAAGGCAAAGTTCGGCGTACGCGTCAGTTCGGTCCGCGCGCGGCCTGCCACCGGATCGATGGTGCGCTTGTATTCCGTGACGGTGAAGGTCTGTCCCGACGCGCCCGGCAACACATCCTGCCCGAGGTTGTACTGCGTGCCATCCCCTTCGAGTACGAGGCTCGTGAGCTGCTGGACCTGCTCGACGCCGCCGAGCGCCTTGGCCGAGTCGTTGATGAGTTGCTGCTCCGGCGTGAGCCGCGTGCAGCCTGCTGCCACGAGGCAGGCTGCCAGAATCAATGCACTTGAAAATCGCATGAACCTCTCCCGTTGTTGGGCTGATTGCCTGGGTACCCTGGACGAACGTCTTGCACCGGCTCTCTTGACCGCCACCGCGGTGCAAAGTTGCACGAACGCGCGGCGGTTTGCGGGGCCGTGCCGCACTCTCTTCGCGGGCTACAGCCCCGCGGCGATCTTGCGGATCTCCGCCGGCGAACGTTCGCCGGCGAGCGGGCTGCCCGGGATCAGGTGCCTGCCCATGGCGAGGCCGCCGACGAGTACCGGCTCGTAGCCGATCTCGCTGACGAGCGCCGTCACGACCTCGATCGCACCCTTGTCATCGCCGGCGATCGGCATGCCGATGCGCGGGGGCTGCTTGTTCGCCGCACCCATCCTGGCCGCCGGAATCGCGTTGAACCCGCGGACGATGCGTGCGCCCGGGAGCAATTCGGAGGAGGCGAGGCCTGCCCCTTTCTCGCGTGCCCAGTTGGCGATGTCGCCATCGCGGTCGGGAAACGGGTTGCAGGCATCGATGACGATCTTGCCCTTGAGTGCCGGAGCCAGTTCCTTGCCGAGGTCCGGCAGCGCGCGATAGGGCACCGCGAACAGGATGACGTCGCCGAATGCGACGGCGTCCTTGGGTGATCCGGCACTGGCGTTCGCACCGATCTCCTTCGCCAGCGTCTTGTCGGCATCGAGGCTGCGCGACGAGAACATGACTTGATGGCCCGCCTGTGCCCAGAGCCGCCCAAGCGCAGTGCCGACGTTGCCGGAGCCGACGACGCCGATCCTGACCTTGCCGCCCGGGGCAGCTGCGTGTCCCTCGAACGGCAGGTTGAGGAGCGTCAGCGCGGCGGCGCCGTGACCGGCCAAAGCGATGAACTGACGGCGGCTCAAGCAGGCAGCAGGCTTCTTCATGACCGGATTCCTCAGGGTGGGCCCGCGGCGATTGTTGGTCGCGGCGGGTCCGTGTTGCAACCTTGCAGTGCGGCGCGAAGCGGCTACTTCTTCGCGATCGGCAGGTTGAACGGCCGGTCGGTGGGCACCTGCTGGTTCACTGCGTTCAACAGGATGGCGGTCATGACGTAGTCGCCCAGCGTCATCGTCAATTCGATCATGCCCTGCCGGCCGAACAACTCCACCATCTTGTTGTAGGTCGGTGTGTCGAGCCGGTGCTGCTTCAGCAGCTGGCGGCCGAACTCGATGAGGACCCGGTCCTTTTCGGGCAGGCCGGTCGTCGGGCGGTTGTAACGGATCGCATCGATCGTCGCGTCACCGATGCCGTTGGCCCTCGCTGCGGGTTCATGCGCGGCCCATTCGTATTCCTGGTCGTACTCGCGCGCCGCAAGCAGCGTGCAGATCTCGAAGTAGCCGCGGCCCGCGACGGTCTTGCGCAGCAGCTGGTTCATCTTGTCGTACGGCTCCGCCACGGCCAGGCTGTACATGCTGGAGTTGGGCGGGCCCTGCCGCGGATATTCCTCCTGCTTGCCCGTGACGGCCGTGTTGATCGCATCGAAGATCCGCTGGCCTTCCGCGTCGAGACTGCTGCGGGGGATCAGCGGCAGGCGCGACAGCGACTTGGGGTCGACGTCCGGCGGCAGGGGAGCGGCGGCCTGGACAGACACGGTAGCGGCCAGGAGGAGCAATGGCAGATAGCGCATGGTGACCTCGGGTGCAGTGTTGGAAACAGTCTGGCGAGCGGATCAGGTCGGGTTGCCACCGTTGTAGAGCCAGTCCACGGCGCGCTTGTCGGGGCAGATGGATTCGCCGACGGCACGCAGGTGCGCGGAGATGGCCTCCGTCATGCCGTCCTCGCGTGCGGCGCCGAGCTTGCCCTTGCGCATCATCGCGCCGGGGTTGAGCGGCGGGTTCGCGGACGTGCTCCCGGCCTCGAACTTCCCTTCGTGCGCCTTCATCCACGGGAAGCCCGTGTACTCGAGGATCGCGGGCCACCGGTCCGCTGCCGGGGTGATCCCGAGGAACTTCGCGATCCTGCGGATCGAGCCTTCGTGGTCCTTCTTCATGTCGGCGTAATGCAGGAACAGGACATTGGGCTCGTTGCGCAGCGGCCACCAGGCGGCAAGGAAACCGAAGAACATGCCCTGCATGCCGCCCGGCGTGACGACTTCGTTGTAGAACGTCGGGAAGTCGGCCCGCGTGACGGCCTCGCGCGGTACTCCCCAGAGTTCGTACCACGCGTCGGAATGCTGATCGAGGAAAGGCTTGAAGGAGACGAGCGCTTCTTCCGGGTTGCGGGCGATGACGAGGTA
>CAIUGU010000104.1 GCA_903898785.1 uncultured Pseudomonadota bacterium
TCCCAGGGTAGTCGCATCGAGATCCGCGGCTTTGGCAGCTTCTCGCTGCATTTCCGTCCGCCGCGCCAGGGGCGCAACCCCAAGACGGGCGAGACCGTCGCGCTTTCCGGCAAGTACGTGCCACACTTCAAGCCGGGCAAGGACCTGCGTGAGCGCGTCAATGCCGGCATTGAAAACCCGATTCGCGACTGACCCGCGGCCCCGCCTAGCCAGCACAGGATAGGGTCATGAAACGCCTGGCCCTGATTGGATTGCTGGTTCTCCTGGCCGGGGTGGCGCTCGTCTTTGCGATCCTCAATCCGGGTCGATTCCCTCTCGAACTCGCTTTCATGCGCGTGAGTGCGCCCATCGGCGTTGCGCTCATCGGCGCTTTCGCGGCCGGCATGCTGCTCGGGGTGCTGTGGCGGGTGTCATGGGTGGCGAGCCTCCTGAGCGAGCGCGGACGTCTGAGGAGAGCCCTGCGGATGGCCGAGGCAGAGGCACGTTCCGCCGTCCGTTCCCATGCTTCCTGATTTCTTCGCGGTAGAAGTCATCGCGCTGTTTCTCGCCGCTGCCGCCGGCTGGTACTTTGCAAGGCGGTCGCCTTCCAGGCCGCTGACGCCGCCCAAACCCCTCAACCTCGAGTACTTCGAAGGCCTCAATTTCGTCCTCAATGAGGAATCCGACAAGGCTCTCGAAGTCTTCCTGCGCCTGGTCGAGGTGGACGACGACACGATCGAGACCCACTTTGCATTGGGTGCGCTGTATCGACGCCGGGGTGAAGTGACCCTGTCGATCAGGGTGCACGAGAACATCATCGCCCGTCCCGGTCTGCAGACCGGCCATCGCGAACATGCTCTGTTTGCACTCGGCGAGGATTACTTCCGCGCGGGGTTGTTCGACCGGGCCGAAGAGCTCTTCAAGAGGCTGGCAAACGGCAGCGGACGCTCCCTGGGGGCGTTGCGTTACCTGCTGAGGCTGTACGAACAGCAGGGCGAATGGATGGACGCGATTGGCGCCTACGAACGCCTCAAGTACCTGGTTTCACCGGAGTACCCGACAGCGATTGCCCACTACTACTGCGAGCTGGCGGAGCAGCAGCGACAGGCAGGCAACCTGGCGGCGGCGCGGGAATGGCTGCACCGGGTCCGCGCCGAGCAGAAGCATTTTCCCCGAAGTGCGCTGCTGCGCGCCGATATCGCACTTGCCGAAGCCGATGCGGAACTCGCGGTGCGCCTGTGCAGGCGCGTCGTGGAGTTGCATCCCCACCTGTTGCCGCTGGTGCTGCCGCGATTCATGTTGGCATTGCGGGCCACGCAGAGCGAAGCGATTGCGAGCGCGTTCCAGGCCTGGCTGCAGGCCGCGCCGGCACGGCGTGCGGATATTGCCTATGCCGCCATCGTCGCGGGCCTCGAGACGGAGCCGTTCGTGGTCGAGTGCCTGCGCGACTTCATCAGGCTCGATCCCAACCTCGGGGAACTCGTCCCGGCGCTCGCGGGCGAGCCGGCCACGCTGGCCGTGCCGCAGCTCACGTCGCTGGCGGGGGCGCTCGGGCGGATCTTCCGGCGAACACAACGGTACCGCTGCGTCGAATGCGGCCTTGGCAGCGCGACGCACTTCTGGCAGTGCCCCGGGTGCCGCAGCTGGGACGGGTTGTCGCCCGTCGCACGCCTGGAGGTGGTCTCGCGAGCCTCCAACCTGTAAGGGGGTGGCCGCGATTCAACTACACGCAAAACTGCAGAATCCCGCCAGATATCCGCGTGGTGCCGCGTTCAAGGGCGGTCGAGAATGGATGTCGCGTCACCGTCGGGGTATCCGGCAGGCGGCGTGAGTTCAGATCCAATCGAATGAGTCCAAGGAGGGCTTCATGTCATACGTCAATGGAAAATCGGTCGCCACGGCCCGGTCCCGCCAGAAGGCACGGTGGATGGTCCAGGCACTGATCCTCAGTCTCTTGCCTGCCTTCAGCTGGGCGGGACCCGTCGACATCAACAAGGCGGACGCCGCTACGCTCGCCAAGGAGCTGAATGGCATCGGGATGTCCCGTGCCCAGGCCATCGTCGCTTACCGCGAGAAGAACGGTGCCTTCAAGAGCGCGGAGGACCTCATGAAGATCAAGGGCATTGGGGCCCGGGTCGTTGAGGCCAACCGGGCCAATATCCGGCTGGAGCGCGCTCCGGCCGGGAATGCCAAGCAGCCGGAGTAGCCGACTGGGGGGGTGATACGTCGGGCCACGCCCTTCGTGTCACCCCTTCAGCACCCTCGCCGGGGTGCCTGATCGTCAAATCGTGACACCTTGCCGACCGTCGCCTGCGAGGACCTGCGGTATCATCCGGCCCAAGTGGCCAGATGGGAGAGGCATAGTGAGTTCAGCGAAGATCAAGACAGCCGTGTTTCCGGTCGCCGGCCGGGGAACGCGATTCCTGCCGGCAACCAAGGCAAGCCCCAAGGAAATGCTGCCGGTTGTCGACAAGCCGCTGATCCAGTATGCCGCCGAGGAAGCCTTGAGGGCGGGAGCCGACAAGCTGGTGTTCATCACCGGCAGCTCGAAGCGCGCCATCGAAGACCACTTCGATACCGACCACGAGCTGGAGGAAGCCCTGAAGGCACAGGGCAAGGAAGACCTCCTCAAGCTACTTAGGGACATCGTGCCGTCCTACGCGAGCTGCATCTACATCCGGCAGCCATCACCCCTCGGCCTCGGCCACGCCGTCCTGTGTGCCCGTCCTGTAGTTGGCAACGAACCCTTCTTCATCCATCTCGCTGATGACCTCATCGATGCCGAGGTGCCCTGTTTCAAGCAGATGGCCGATGTCTACGCGGAGCATGGCGGCAGTGTCCTGGGTGTCGAGCCTGTGGCCCCGAGCGAGACCGACAAGTACGGCATCGTTGCAACCGAGGAAAAGCGCGGTCGTCTGGCGAAAGTACGACAGATCGTCGAAAAGCCGCGTCCCCAGAATGCGCCGTCGAACCTGGCCGTGGTGGGGCGTTACCTTCTCAGCCCGCGCATCTTCGACAAGCTCGAGCACACGGGTCGGGGTGCCGGTGGCGAAATCCAGCTGACGGACGCCATTGCCGACCTGCTGATCGACGAGACTGTCTTTGCCTATGAATTCGAGGGTAAGCGGTACGATTGCGGCAGCAAACTGGGCTATCTGCAGGCCACCGTGGAATTCGGCCTCAAGCACGAGAATCTCGGGGTCCCGTTTGCCAAGTACCTGGCCGGACTGACCGACCGCCTTCCCGGAAAATAAAGGCGCTCAAAGCGCCTCTTTCCTTGACACTGGCGCCCCCGTTTCCGCAAAATCGCGGCCCTTCCGAGCACCTTCCGTTCCCCGGTAGCTCAGTGGTAGAGCTACGGACTGTTAATCCGTTGGTCGGCGGTTCGAATCCGTCCCGGGGAGCCAACTCTTTCTTTCTTGCCACTTCTTTCTTTGGAGTTGTCCAAAGAAAGAGGTAGAAGTCATCCCAAGTGGCCGTTCCCGGCCACACGTATCCGGATCGCACTTCTCTTTGGTTCTTATCTCTAAGGGAAGAGAAAGAACACCACCGGGCATCGCAGTTTGGAGTTGTCCAAAGAGAACAGTAGAGGTCATCCCAAATGGCCGCTGCAACGACATTCATTCGTTGCGGTCATACCAACCCGGATTGCACTCCTCTGTGATCGTGGGGCAGGGATGTACTCTTCGTTTAGGATGTTCCTTCGCCGCTCCTGCAGGGACTTGCGGGCCACCAGGTTGCGACAGCCACGTACGGACAGGTGCGTCCCTCAGTTGCGGGGAGGTCGGAAAGCGCCTACTCACGGAACCGGCGAGTTGAACTCGTCTACTCGGGAATCTATCGCCATCATGCGGTAGCCGACTCGGCAGACCAGATCCGGTCCGCAGCGGCATCCGGTCCCGTAGCGTACGGTGGCAGGCATGCCTGCAAACAGCTGTAGACGGCGGCTGCAGAGAGCGTCACCTCCGCAAGCGGGTCCGCCCTCCACAGAGTACCGGCCGCGTTCAGCCTGCGTAAAGCAGACGCTGCCATAATCGACTCTGCCGCCATGTGCAGCGGAACCGTAGCTCATCAGGAGAATCAACGTGTTAAACAAGCCATCACCCACGCGAATCCTCACCCTTGTTACGAGCCTTGTCGTGCTAGGTGCCGCTGGGTGCAGCAAGACCGAAACTCCTGCGTCTCCGACGGCCAGCGACCCGGGCAACGAGACGTCAACACTTGCGCAGACCGAGGCGGTGAGGACTGCGGACCTCGCGGCGAAGGAAGCTGAACTTGCACAGCGGGAAGCTGACCTCGCACTGAAAGAACGTGAGCAGGAACTGGCTCGTCGGGAGGCCGAACTCGCGTCGAAGGAAAGCGCCGCGAAGAAGGCAGCGGCCAGGCCGGCAGCTCAACGGCCTGTCAATGCTCCTGTGGCAGTTGCAGTAGCGCCGCGTGAGCCTGCTCCAGCCCTCAGGGCGCCGATCCCGAAAACAATAACTGTTCCTGCTGGAACGCAATTGTCCGTCGCGCTCGCGTCGCCGCTGTCGACCAAGACCGCGGCGGTAGGCCAGACCTTTGATGCGCGCCTCGCCTCGGACGTCATGGTTGACGGTCGACGTGCCCTGGATGCGGGATCACGCGTCACAGGCACCGTCACCGAGGTCGTTTCGGGCAGTCGGAAGATCGGCGGTGTCCCGACCTTGGGGCTGCGTTTCGACAAGGTGGCGCTTGAGGATGGCAGGACAGTGTCCATCAGCGGCAAGCTGGTGCAGACGGCGAAGAGTGATACGGCGCAGGACACTGCCAAGATCGTGGGCGGGACCGCGGTGGGTGCGGTCATTGGCCATCAGATCGACGATGACAGCCGTGGCAAGATCATCGGGGGGATCCTCGGTGGCGCCGCGGGTGCCCTGATCGCGAGAAATACCGGCTCGGACGTCGAGCTGCCCGCCGACACCATGCTCACCATCGCGCTCGATGCACCGATCGAGGTGGGTGGCAAATAGGAAGCTGAGGGAAGTGCCCTGCATCCAACGATGCAGGGTCCTCGATATTCCAGCGTCTTATCGAAACGCGGGCGTGAACCCCTCTCGCTGATAGACAATCTTTCCGCCGACGATCGTCATCAGCACGTTCATCTTTGGAATGTCCTTCTCAGGCATCGTCATGATGTCTTGCGGCAGCATCACGAGATCGGCGAGCTTCCCCGGTTCGATGGACCCCTTGGTCTTCTCCTCGAACGTCAGGTAAGCGTTGTTCAGCGTTTCCACCCGCAGTGCCTCCTGCCTCGAGATGCGCTGGTCCGGGCCGAGAACGCCGCCCGTGATCGTGTCCCGCGATACCCAGTGATAGAAGACCCACAGGGGCGGGTAGGGGACGACCGGTGCATCAGTTCCACCTGAGACTTCAATGCCATTGTCCAGATAGGCTCGCACCGGCGTCACCCAGGCCGCGCGCTTGGCTCCCCACATCTTTACGAGGCTTGGGCCTGCCAGATACAAATGGTCCTGGACAGAGATCGCGAGGCCGAGCTGCTTCATCTTCGGATAGTGGTCATCGCGAGGAAGGAAGGCGTGCTCGATGGACCAGCGTCGTCCGACGATGGATTTATCAGCGTTCGCGGCTTCGTAGCCGGCCAGCACTTCGTCGATTGCTGCGTCGCCCACGGCGTGAGTCGCTACGCGCCAGCCTCCTCGATTGGCGGCTTTCAGCAGTGCCGTGAAATCAGCAAGCTTCAACGTGTTGATGCCGTAGAACTTGCCCTCTTCATCGAAGGGCATCTCGTACAGTTCGGTCATCCAGCCGCCCTCGAATCCGCCGTCGACGGCCAGTTTGAGGCCGCCATTGCGGAGCCATTCGTCTCCTTCATCGGGCTTCACTCCCCACTTGCCCAGGATCGACTCCAACTGCTCAGGCGTCGAAGCGGGTGGCCGCAGGAGATGGTTTACGCGAATAGTCAGCAGCCCTCGCTTCTGAATTTCCTGGAGCATGCGGTAGTGCTCAATGGACGCGCCGGGGTAGCGGATGCTGGTTAGACCGGCGGCGTTCAGTTTCTTGTGCTCGGCTATGAGTGACTCCAGGGTGGGGGGCGGAGGCTCGGGAAGCGTAACCAGTGCTTTTGCGCGGTCCACCAGCTCACCGTTGAGTTCTCCGCTCTGGTCGCGTGTGATGCGGCCACCAGCCGGCTCTCTTGTATTCTTGTCGATGCTCCATTTGGCGAGCGCGGCGGAATTCAGGATGTATTCGTGCCCACCGCGGACCACGACGACTGGCGTGTTGGGAGCGACTTTGTCCAGGTCCTTGCGGTAGGGCAAACGCTGCTCTTTCAATTGCGCTTCGTGCCAGTCGGCGTTTGTGATGACGACATCACCGGGCTTGGCCTGTTTCACGCGGGCCTCGATCAGCTTCAAGGCTTCGCCGAGGCTCCTTGCCCTGGACAGGTCGACGCCGGGGCCGCCCCCTGCTCCGTGCAGGTGGTTGTCCTGCAGGCCGGGTATGAGGGTTCTGCCACCTGCGTCCAGCACACGCGTGCCTGCGCCCGCCATCGCGCGTATGTCCCGGGTGGTGCCCACCGCAGTGAACTTGCCTGCGCTGATCGCCACGGCCTCCGCTGCGGGCATGGCCGGATTTACCGTATGGATGCGCGCATTGACGATCACCAATTCCGGGGCTACGGATTGGGCAGGCAGCATGGGAGCCCAGAGCATCGCAGCAACCAACGCAGCGCTAATCGAGAACCCATAGGGGTTCGGGGGAACCAACGCGGACTTCATTTTTCTTCTCGGGATCGACTTGTGGGAATGCTGGTCTATGCCCGCGATTGGCCCGCTAGGCAGGGGTCTGATGCTTGAGTTTACCGCGCGAGGGCCGTCCCAACTAGTCGAGCGCCTGGCGGGTGGTTCTGTGGCTCCTTCCTCTACTGTCCTTCATCCGACACAATCGCGTGCGTGCATCCCGAAACCCATCTCAGCAGCGTAGATCCTGATTTCGCGAGGTTGATCGCCAGAGTTGGTCCCTGCGGACTGCGAGTGGAATCCGAGCGTGAACCCTATGAGGCGCTCGTCCGCGCAATTGCTTTCCAGCAGATTCACGGCAATGCGGCTCGCGCCATCCTGGGACGCTTCCTTGAGTTGTATCCCGGAGTAGCGTTCCCGGATCCGGAGAGCATCCTGGCGACCGAGACGGCCTGGATGCGGGGTGTGGGGTTCTCCCAGTCCAAGATCTCGGCCATCAAGGCCATCGCCGAAGCAGCCGCACACGGCGTGATCCCGCTGCGGGTGGAAGCGGCCGCTATTGACGACGAAACGCTGATCGAACGCATGGTCTCGATCCGCGGCGTCGGTCGCTGGACCGTGGAGATGATGCTGATGCACACCCTCGGGCGACCCGACGTCTGGCCCGTCGACGACTTCGGCGTTCGCGAAGGGTGGCGAGTCCTCAAGGGTCTCGCCAGGCAGCCAAGCCCGCGCCAGCTCACCGCGGCAGGGTACGCGCTCAGTCCCTTCCGGTCCGCAGCCAGCTGGTATCTGTGGCGCGCCGCGGACGAAGCAAAGCTCAAGGTCGCGCGCTAGGTCGGGTACTCGGGGAACTGCGGCAGCGAGTCGGTGATCGGTAACCACGGGGCGCGCGATCCGACGAAGATGTGCGCTTGCGGACGCGCGCCGGGATCCGAGTCGAGTGAGCCTGCGGGAACCACCACGATTCCACGCTCTTTGGAGATACGCGGCACCGGGCTGCCGCAACGTTCGCAGAAGGCCACCGTGAAGAACTTCGCGTCGGGCACCTTGTACTCGCGGATCTTGTCGGCGCCAGACAGCCACTTGATCTGCGAGTCCGGGTACACCACATTCGTCGCCTCGCCGGCACTGCGCGCCTTCTGGCAGCGGCTGCAGTGGCAGATGGACATGCGCGAAGGGGTTCCCGTGACCTCGTAGGTCACGTCGCCGCACAGGCAGCTTCCCGTGACGTGCCCTGGCATGCCGGAACGGACGGGACCCGGGATGGCCGGGGCGGCAACACCGGGCGGATACTCCTCGAATCGGGGCAGCGAATCGGTCAGCGTCTCCCACTCCGCTTTGGAGCCCACGAAGATGTGCGCCTCCATCCCGAAGCTGAAGTCGCCGACCAGGTTGCCGGCAGGGCAGGCGGCAATGCCTGCGTCCTGCATCAGGTTAGGTGCGACGGACCCGCAGTGCCGGCAGAACGGGCGGTGGCTGTGCGGCGTGGACGCATACGAGACAACGTCACCCTCGCCCTGGATCCAGCGGAAATTGGCGAGCGGGGCAATCGCGAACGATGCGAAGGCCGTGCCGTGGTGCTTGCGGCAGCGGCTGCAGTGGCAATGGACCATCATCTGGAAGGGACCGTCGATCTCGTACTTCACAGCACCGCACAAGCAAGACCCGATCGTCATGACCACTCTCCAGCAGGTTATTGCCGCCAAGTGTGCATGAAGAAGCCGGTCAGGCCAATCACGATTGGCTTGATTCCGGGCGGCGTGGGACCATAGAGGCTGTTCGCATTCCTGAAGGGAGCCGGCAATGGGCGTTTCGCAAGATACTCAAGGAGGGACAGTCCGTTCTGTCCTCAGGGTCGTTCGCGGCCAGGTCACGAGCGACGGCGCGGGCGTGAAGCTCACGCGCGTCATCGGCAATGCATCGCTTGGCGACCTCGATCCGTTCCTGATGCTCGACGAGTTCGGGTCGGATTCGGCGACCGACTACATCGCCGGCTTCCCCGATCACCCGCACCGCGGCTTCGAGACCGTCACGTACATGCTCGACGGGCGGATGCGGCACTGGGACAACAAGGGCAACAGCGGCCTGCTGGGCCCGGGCAGCGTCCAGTGGATGACCGCGGGCAGCGGCCTGGTCCATTCCGAGATGCCGGAGCAGCAGGAAGGCCTGATGCGCGGCTTCCAGCTGTGGATCAACCTGCCGGCCAAAGACAAGATGACGCCGCCGCGTTATCAGGACATCCCGCCCGAGCAGGTGCCGGAAGTCAGTGGCGGCGAAGGCGTGAAGGTGCGCTTGCTGGCGGGCAGGCTGAACGGCGTCAGCGGCCCGGTCAGCGGGATCGTTACCGATCCCGTCTATTTCGATGTCCATCTCGACCCGGGTGCCACGTTCTCGATGCCGTTGCCCGCGGCGCATACTGCGTTCTTCTACGTCTACGAGGGCAGTGCCGTTTCGGGGCCGGAGCGCAAGAACGTCACGCGGGGCGATCTCGCGATTCTCGGGCAGGGAGGGCAGGTGACGATTGAGGCCGGCACTTCTCCCACAAGGCTGATCCTGCTTGCAGGCCGGCCGCTAAAGGAGCCGGTCGCCCGCTATGGCCCCTTCGTGATGAACACCCGCGAGGAAATCATGCAGGCCTTCGACGACTTCAACGCCGGGCGGTTCTAGCGCGCAAAAAGAACAGGCCGCCCGGAGGCGGCCTGCATCGTCGTCCATCGGGGACGGTTCAGGCTGCTTGCGCGGCCTTCAGCGCCTTCTCGATCCGCTTGAGCGCTTCTTCGAGCGTCTCCAGGCTGCAGGCGAACGACAGTCGCATGTGGCCCGGTGCGCCGAAGCCGGAGCCCGGAACCACCGCCACGCCGCCGTTGTTGAGCAGGTGCTCTGCAAAGGCGTTGTCATCCTTCACGCCCAGCTGCTTGATCGCCTTCTCGATGTTGGCGAACGCGTAGAACGTGCCGGCACCCGGTAGGCATGAAACGCCGGGCAGCTTGTTGAGGCCCGCCACGAGGAAGTCGTGACGCGCCTTGAAGTGCTTGTTCATCTCGCGGACGCAGGCCTGATCGCCATTCAGTGCAACCACGGCGGCCTTCTGTGCGATCGACGACGGATTCGACGTGCTCTGGCTCTGGATGATCGACATCGCATTGACCAGCTCGACCGGACCGCCGCAGTAACCGATGCGCCAGCCGGTCATCGCGTAGGCCTTCGACACGCCATTGGTGGTCACCGTACGGTCATACAGCTCCGGGCACACCGTCAGCAGGCTCGCGAACGGCTCCGGCGCCCAGTAGATGTGTTCGTACATGTCGTCGGTGCAGATGATGACCTGCGGGTGCCTGACGAGCACATCGCCGAGCGCGCGCAGCTCGGCGCGGGTGTACGCCGCGCCGGTCGGGTTGCTCGGGCTGTTGAGGATGAAGAGCCGCGTCTTCGGCGTGATGGCGGCTTCCAGCTGCGCGGGCGTGATCTTGTAGCCCTGGTCGGGGCCGGCATACGGCATGACCGGCACGCCATCCGCGAGCATCACGATGTCGGGGTACGAAACCCAGTAGGGCGCAGGGATCACGGCTTCATCACCGGGGTTGATCACCGCCATGATGAGGTTGTAGATCGTCTGCTTCGCGCCCGTGGACACGATGATCTGGTTGCGCTTGTAGTCGAGGCCGTTCTCGCGCTTGAACTTCGCGATGATCGCGTCCTTGAGGTCGGCGTTGCCTTCGACCGGGGTGTACCGCGTGAAGCCCTTGCGAATGGCCTCGATGCCGGCCTCCGCGATGTGCGCAGGCGTGTCGAAGTCGGGCTCACCGGCACCGAGACCGATGATGTCGCGGCCTTCGGCCTTGAGCTGGGCGACGCGGCCCGTCAGGGCAACGGTCGGGGAGGGCTTGACGCTCTGGACTCGGCGCGAAACTGTTAAACTCACTGGGCTCACCCTAGGGGACAAAGAGATGGCGCATTTTAGTGCCATCCTCCCAAAGTTCCAATGCAATCTCCTTGACTATCCCCATGGCCAGAACCGCCCGAAAACCCGTCGCTGGCGCAGATGAATTCCGGTTCCGGCTGGTTTCCGGTTACCAGCCTGCCGGTGACCAGCCACAGGCCATTGCCGGCCTGATCGAGGGCCTCGAGTCCGGTCTGAGCCACCAGACGCTGCTCGGCGTCACGGGCTCGGGCAAGACGTACACCATCGCGAACGTCATTCAGCACGTGCAACGCCCCACGCTGGTGCTGGCCCACAACAAGACGCTGGCAGCCCAGCTGTACGGCGAGTTCAAGGAGTTCTTCCCGGACAACGCGGTGGAGTACTTCGTTTCGTATTACGACTACTACCAGCCCGAAGCGTACGTACCAGCGTCGGACACCTTCATCGAGAAGGACGCCTCGATCAACGAGCACATCGAGCAGATGCGGTTGTCCGCGACCAAGGCGCTGCTGGAGCGCTCGGACGCCATCATCGTGGCGACGGTTTCCGCCATCTACGGCCTCGGCGATCCCGAGGTGTACCTGCAGATGGTCTTGCACCTCGTGCGGGGCGACAAGCTGGAGCAGCGCAAGCTGCTCCGCCGGCTCGCGGACATGCAGTACAAGCGCAACGACGTGGAGCTGTCGCAGGGCACTTATCGGGTCCGGGGCGACATCATCGACATCTTCCCGGCGGAGTCGGAGCGCCAGGCGGTTCGAGTCGAGTTGTTCGATGACGTCATCGAGCAATTGCTGTGGTTCGACCCGCTCACGGGCGAGGTGATCCGCAAGGTGCCGCGCCTGACGGTCTACCCCTCCAGCCACTATGTGACACCGAAGGAGCGCCTCGTGGCGTCGCTGGACAGCATCCGCGCCGAGCTGGCTGAGCGGCTGCAGGAGCTCAAGGGCGCGAGCAAACTGGTGGAAGCGCAGCGGCTGGAACAGCGCACGCGCTTCGACCTAGAGATGATGAAGGAAGTGGGCTACTGCAACGGCATCGAAAACTACTCCCGGTACCTGTCGGGTCGCGAGGCCGGCGAGCCGCCACCGTGCCTGTACGACTACCTGCCGGACAACGCCTTGCTGGTGGTGGACGAGAGCCACCAGACCATTCCGCAGCTCGGGGCGATGTACAAGGGCGACCGCTCCCGCAAGGAGACCCTGGTCGAGTTCGGTTTCCGGCTGCCGTCGGCGCTCGACAACCGGCCGCTCCGGTTCGAGGAGTGGGAAAAGCTGGCGCCGCAGATGATTTTCGTGTCGGCCACGCCCGGTGCCTATGAGCTGCAGCACTCGGGCCAGATCGTCGAGCAGGTGGTCCGGCCCACGGGTCTGATTGATCCTGAGGTCGAGATCCGCCCCGTGCGCACCCAGGTCGACGATGTGCTGTCCGAGATCAAGCTGCGGGTCGAGCGCAACGAGCGCGTGCTGATCACCACGCTAACCAAGCGGATGTCCGAAGACCTCACGGAGTACCTGGACGAGCATGGCGTCAAAGTGCGCTACCTGCATTCCGATATTGAAACGGTCGAGCGAACCGAGATCATCCGCGACTTGCGGCTTGGCAAGTTCGACGTGCTGGTGGGCATCAACCTGCTGCGCGAAGGTCTCGACATGCCCGAGGTGTCACTGGTCGCGATCCTCGACGCGGACAAGGAGGGGTTCCTCCGGTCCACGAATTCGCTGATCCAGACTATCGGTCGCGCCGCTCGACATCTCAATGGCCGGGCCATCCTGTATGCGGACCGCATTACGGGGTCCATGGAGCGGGCCATCGAAGAGACCAATCGCCGGCGCGCTAAACAGATCGAATTCAACAAGTTACATAACATTACTCCGGTCGGAATCACCAAATCCA
>CAIUGU010000105.1 GCA_903898785.1 uncultured Pseudomonadota bacterium
AAGGAGAACGCCCGGCTGAAGCGCCTGGTGGCGGACCAGCAGCTTGACATCCAGATCCTGAAGGAGATCGCCAAGGGGGAATTCTGAGCCCCATGCTTCAAGTTTGGGCGGCGGCGCCGGGCGATCGAGCACGTGACGCTGGTGATGGACGTGTCCGAGCGGCGTGTCCGCCGCGTGGCTGGCCAGCACCGGAGCACGCAGCGCCGCCCGGCGCCGCCGAACCCGTACCGGGACAGGCTGGTCGTCAGGATGCGGGAACTTGCCGTCGCGAACCCACGTCGCGGCCGGCGCTACATCATGGATTTGCTGCGGAAGGAGCGCTGGTCGGTCGGCGCGAGGCTGCTGAAGCGGCTGTGGAGGCAGGAAGGCCTGCTGGTGCCGCAGAAGCGCGTGAAACGCAGGCGGATCGGCACGGGCGAGAACGGGATCTTGCGCCCAAGGGCGACGCGGAGGAACGAGGTGTGGGGCATGGACTTCGTGCAGGACCGGACGGCGGACGGCCGCCCCTTCCGGATGCTGGTGGTGCTGGACGAGTACACGCGGGCGTGCCTGGCGATCGAGGTGCACCGGAACCTGCGGGGCGAGGACATCGTGGCTGTGCGGGACGATCTGACTGCGATCCGTGGCGCGCCAGCACACCTGCGGGCGGACAATGGGCCGGAGATGATCTCGAAGGCCGTGAAGGCACGGTACGAGGAGAGCGGCACTGGCGTCCTCTACATCGACCCTGGGTCGCCCTGGCAGAACGGGATCGTCGAGAGCTTCAACGGGCGGCTGCGTGACGAGCTGCTCTCATCGGAGATCTTCGACACGCTGGCGGAGGCGCGGTACCTGATCGACCGGTGGCGGCGCTTCTACAACCACCGGCGGATCCAGCGAGCGCGGGGGAAGGTGACCCCGGCGGCCTTCGCCGCGACGTGCCCGGCGCTGCCTCCGCTCCGGCTCGCTGCGCTCGCCTGCGCTGCGGCACCGCCATGCACGCAAGGGGCAGCTACCATGCACCAACTCTCATAAGGGGTGGACCGATGAGAGCGACCCCGTCATCTGCCGCAGGGTCTCCTCGAGGTCGCGCAGGATGTCGCCACCGCCGATGTCGCCGATGGCCTTGCCGTCCACGACCGCATCGACGATGGCAGCCTTGAGTGACAAGGCACGCTGCACGAGGGTGTCGACCGTGCCCGCGGCCACCATGTACGTGACCTGCACGATTCGCTTCTGGCCGATTCGGTAGGCGCGGTCCTCGGCCTGCCAGTGGTTTGCGGGTACCCAGTCGAGGTCGTTGAAGACCACCTGCGTGGCGGCCGTCAGGGTGATGCCCGTGCCACCTGCGATCAGGTTGCTCACGAACACGCGTACCCCCGGGTCATTCTGGAATCGGTCGACCAGCTTCTGCCGCTGGTCAGTCGGCGTGGCACCCGTCAGCAGCACGGCCTGATCGCCGAATGCCTCGGTGATGCTCTTGGCGGATGCATCGAAGCCCGTGAAGACGATCACCTTCTCGCCTTGATCGAGCGCGCCTTGCACGAAGTCGATCGTCTGCTTCACCTTTGCGACGGCCAGCTTCTGCCGCACCTTCGTGAGCAATGCGAGCAGCTTCACCCGGTCGCGGTTGGCGCTTCGGTCGGTCGTGGCCCGGCGCCCGCCATGCGTTTGCCCGGCGATGCCCGCCACGAGCATCTCGACCACCTGGCGCATCTCGTTCGCTGCAGTGCCGAGTGGGACCTCGAGGTCGAGCCACGTGCGGATCTTTGGTGGGAGGTTGAGCACCTGGTCCTTGGTGCGCCGGAGCATGACGCCGTGCAGTTGCAGCGTGAGCTCCTCGAGGTGGCTCGCGCCGTCGGTGACGAGTCCGTATCCGTTGTCGTACGCGCCGCAGTACTTCTTGGCGAAGGTGAAGAAGCTGCGTGCGAGCGGATGCTTCACCAGTTGCAGGAGCGGGAACAGGTCACGCGGTCGGTTGGTGAGCGGCGTGCCCGTCAGGCAGTGGACTGCGGGCTCGCCGGGCGCCGAGGCGACCAGCTTCGTGCCCAGCTTGCCGCGCTGGCTGGTGTGGTTCTTGAGGTAGTGCGCTTCGTCGAAGATCAGGCCCGCCCAGGGAAGCGCAAGCAGGCTGTCGACGTGCTTCTTGAGGAGGTCGTAGTTGACGACCACCCAGCCGCGATAGCCCGCGGATGGCGCGGCGCGGTCGCCGATCACCGCGACCTCCTGCGGGCCCCCGAGCGCAGCAGCGATTTCGCGCTGCCAGTTCCGCTTGACCGAGGCAGGGCAGACGACGAGCCACGGCCCTTCGGGAGCCGCCTCGCGCATTGCCACGATGCTCTGCCGGGTCTTGCCGAGGCCCATGTCGTCGGCCAGGATCGCCCGGCGCCTGCCAAGGAGGAACGCAAGTCCCTCGACCTGATGCGGAAAGAGCCCGTCCGCCAGCGAGGTTGCTCGCTGCAGCGCTTCTCCTGCGACTTCGTCGCTCGGCTTCACCGCCCGGGTGTTCATCTGCTTCGCTGCCATGTCGTGATCTCCACGACATCGAGAGGGGCATCAGCCCTGAGTGCTCCACGGTCCCCGTCGAACGTCGACGAGCGCTGATGTTGCGAAGCCGGTTGGCGTGTGCCGCCGCTCGCCGCATCGCCCTGGAGGGGCTGACCTCGGCACCGTGGTCGCGCTTGACTCGGTTGCCGCCCACGCTTGAAGAGGTCGCGTGGGACTCTGGATGCCAGGAATTAGTGTAACGCAGGCCGCTCAACCTGCAAACATCATCGCCGAGTTGTGCTCAATACCGGCACCCCGCAAACAGACCACGAGGCGCGCAGATCGTTCGGCGGCTCAGGAAGCCCGGTCGTGGGGTCAAAGTCTTCAGGTGGTGAGCGCCCTACGGCACCGGCACCCGTACAACCACTTCCGACCCGGGCCGTGGCATCCGCAGCGATGCGTCGAACTCCGTATCCAAATACACGACGTCGAGGTTGAGCTGCACCGCCAGCATCCCGGCAACCACGCTCATGGACTTCTTTCCGCCAGTCGCGTCGAAGTAGAGCGTCGCTTGGGGGTCGCTTGCGCGCTGTTCGGAGATCCAATTCCGAACCCCGTGAGCGATCGCATTCGAATCGGTCGGTGGAACTTTCTGTATGGCGATGATGGGGGGGTGCCAGCCAAGATCCGATCGGTCGAACCACGCGCGTATCACCCGGATGGAATCGCTCGCGTTTTCGCTCGTGACCAGCAACAACGACCGCGGTCGGAGCGCTTCGGCCATTGTGATCGTTGTCTGCGGCGACATCCCGACAAGGCTCGCGAGGCCGTCCGCGGGTGATCGGAGATCCGAGCTCAGACTGTTGCGGCAGAGCTTCGTCGTCAGCGGCAGAAGCCGTTCGAGCTGGAATCGCATCGCCTGCTCTGCGGTTGTGCCGCTTCCGAAGCCCCGGCGGCCGGCGGCTATCTCGAGCCATTCGGCAGCAAGGGTGCGAATCTGTTCGTGCAGCTCGTTCATGGGCATCCTTGCATCGGCGTGATGGGATTCGGAACTTGGGCGGCCGAGCGGTTCGGCTGAACCTGATTGCGTGCTCTTGGACTATGCGAGATGCTTGAAGAGGCTCTTCCGGGCATCCTGGGCTGAATCGCTCAGCAGGCGACGCAGCTTCTCGGGGTCGGCAAGAACGTTCCTGACGTCGGAACTGGGGCGATCGGCATGCACCACTTGATTGCGCGTACGGCGAAGGAGAGACAGTCTTCCGGGAGCGAAGGGAGGGGCGGTAAGTTCGTCGAGCGCGTTGAATGCATCATCCATCTTGACCTGGTTTGCTTCCACGCCGAACCGATTGGCGAGCCCCAGCTGGTCGATCGCGCGGCGCCTGATCGATTCGCTGAGCATGAGTATTGCGCGCAGGTAGTCGCGACGTCGGAGGAACTCTTCGGCACGGAGGAATTCGCGATCGGCACGTGGAACTGGTGAACTGACACCGGCGGCGGAGCGCAAGAGTTCGGCCGTGGCCTCACCGATGCGATCGTGGGTCGTCCACGCTTCGTCGGCAACCACTCGATTTGAACGCAGGATGGATTCCGCCTCATCCACTCGCAAGAGCGAATCGAGCACGCTGGCTTCCCTCAAGGCGTCACGCATCCCGGGCGTTCCGATCCGCAGACCGCTCGCGCATTCGGCGGCGGCTTCGAGATCATCCGTCAGTGCGACCGATGCGAGCTGGGGGGTCACTTCCGCAAGCCGGGCGCTGCCGGCGAGCGAGACGGCGGGTGCAGGCGCACCGACGCCATCACGCTTGACCCACCCGCCGTACATGATGTCGGCGATCCGAATGTCCTTGATCCATCGCAATGCGCCGAGGGCGAGCGTCGCGTGGATCGGCATTGTGCGATAGCTATGGGTGACATCGAGGATGACTCGCGACCCACGGTCGAGGTTGTCGTACAGGCATCCGAAGATGGCGTCTGCGTGGTCGGTGACCGAACGCAGCCGTACTTCGGTGCCAAGCGGGTGACCGAACTGGCGCTCGAATTCGGACAGCAATGTGTTATCGACGCATCCCCCGAGCACCGCCGACTTCGCTCGCTCAGCCCAAGCAGCGGCACGGTCGAACGTCCCCTCATCGGCTTCGATCGCCACCTCTGCCATCATCTGCCAGCCACTCGTCACTGTTCCCACGACCAGCCACCGATCCGGCTGAAGCTCGGGCTTTCCGGTCCGCTCCGCCTTCCACCGAAGGTGCTGCAGGGCAGCCCAGCCGAAGAACAGCGAACGCGCCTGGAATCCGCCGTCTTCGAAGAGGTAGTCGGTAGCTTCGTATTCGGAAGTGGCAGCGACGGAGGGGCCGCGTGTGCCGTGGGCCGGGCCTGCATGCGACTTCGAGGGGTTGCCGATGAAGGAAACGAGGGTGGTCATGGCTTGTTTGTCTGGCCGGAGGACAAGCGTTTGTCACATTTGGTCTGACCTGGTTCCGATGCCCCACGGAGGGTAACGCAGAGGAATTTCAGATCTCCGGGACGGTTATCGAGGATGTCTTTTCACTCGGATTGCGGTACATTGCGATCGGAGGATTTGCATTATGTCCGATCTGCGGGAGTTCGTGCGCCCAGACGCTAGGCCGTTGCCCGTCATCGTGCTGGCCGATGTCAGTGGCAGCATGGCCGCCGATGGGAAGATCGAGTCGCTGAATCGATCGTTGGATGCCATGATCCGGAGCTTCGCAGCCGAGGCCGAGGGGGTCGCGGAGATCCACGTCGCCGTGATCGGATTTGCCGATCGAGCAGAGCTGGTGGTGCCTCTTCAACCTGCCAAGTCTGTCGCGCTGAAGGCGCTGAGCGCGGGCGGCAGGACTGCCATGGGAGCGGCGCTTTCGATCACCGCCGACCTGGTTGAGAATCAGGAGGTGCTCCCGAGGCGGTCCTATCGGCCGACGATTGTGCTCGTCTCGGACGGTGCCCCGACGGACGACGTCACGGGACCAATCGCGCGGTTTCAGGGGGGCACCAGAGCTTCCAAGGCCGATCGGATGGCTCTGGCCATCGGTGCGGACGCGGACGAGATGATGCTCCGGAAATTCGTGAGCGCCTCAGACGGCCAGGTTTATCGAGCGCAGGACGCCGCCAACATCCGATCGTTCTTCAAGTTTGTCACGATGAGCGTGTCGACGCGCACGCGAAGCGTCGATCCCAATCTGCTTCCGGCACTTCCAAGTCCGGGAGATCTGGATTTGCTCTGATGCCGGTCCAGGGAGAATGGTCCTGGATCGGATCCAGCGTTCGTGGTCCGCGCCATCGTGTGGAGGGCACAGCGAACCAGGACGCCTGGCGGGTGTGCTGCCGGAGCAGGTTCTTCGCTGCTGTCGTGTGTGATGGGCTCGGCAGCCGGACACATTCGGGCTTTGGTGCTCGAGCTGCGTGCCGCGCGGTGGTCGCTGCTGCGGAATCCTGGAGCAGGGCGCACGGTGCTTCGACCGAAGCGCTGCTGCGTCTGATCCATGCGCAGTGGACGGTCGAGCTGGGCCAGCGCTCTCGCGAGGAGTGCGCGACAACCTGCCTCTTCGCGCTGTTCACAACTGACGGGCGTGGACTCCTCGGGCAGCTCGGGGACGGCCTCGTCTACCTCCGTTCGCACACAGGGGGTTCGATGGTAGTGAGTCGCTCGGCGCCAGGCGAGTTCACGAATGAGACGACCGGACTCGGCATCGCCACAAACTTGTCTGCGTGGTCGACCACGGAATTGTCAACCCTCTCGCCAGGGGACTGTCTGATGATGGCAACCGACGGTGTGTCCGACGACCTCATTGAGGACCGGCGAGATGCGTTGCTTGATCATGCGGCGGTGCGATACCCGCCCAAGTCCGGGGACTCTGGCCGGGTGCTCGCGAGGGACCTTCGGAAGTGGCCAGTGATCCGCCACACGGACGACAAGACGATTCTCTTTGCTTGGCATGGTGCCACAGGAGTGCGATCATGACCAACAGTTCGCAGGGTTCGTACTTCGGCGGAACTTCCGGCAATTCGTCAGGGGTTGGCGGTAGTCACGCCGGGCCCGGTGCCGGCAAGGGAAGTCCTCAGGCGCGAGCGCGCGCAATGCGGGTTTCCGATGTTCAGGGCCACGAGCATGTACTCGTCTCCGAGATTGGCCGCGGCGGTCAGGGGCGGGTGTACCAGACAGAGAATCCCGAAATCGCCGTGAAATTGCTGTGCGATCGCGATGGCAAGCCTCTCTCGGATGATGGCAGTGATGCGGGAGTGCAGCGGTCGATCGAGGATGTCTTGACGCTGCCCCTCGAAGGACTGCCGATCGCTTTGCCGATCGCGCCACTCGAGACACCGAGCGTCGGGTATGCGAT
>CAIUGU010000106.1 GCA_903898785.1 uncultured Pseudomonadota bacterium
CGCCGCGCTCGGCGATGCGCTCGGTCGTCTCTTCCTTCGCATGCAGCTGACGAGTGCCCTCGTACCCGATGTACCCGCCGAACATGAGAATGGCGAGCAACACCGTGCCGATCATGATGTTGACCTGCTTGCTGGTGTTCATCGCCCTACCATTCCAGCCAATGCTCTCGGATACCCGCCGTTAGGACGGAAGCCCGGGGACCTTGATTGCTCGCTGTGGGTTGTTCGGCCCGCCGAATTCGCGGACGCCCGTCTGCACGACGATGTTCCCCGCACCATCGACCTCGATCTTCATCGTGTCCATGGAGCGCGGCGCCGGACCGAAGATGCGGATGCCCGCCTTCGTGTACGTGGAGCCGTGGCACGGGCAACGGAACCAGCCCTTGGTGCCCTCGTAGTCGAACTCCTTGCGCCACGGCACCGTGCAGCCCAGGTGGGGGCACTTGTGCCAGAGCGCCAGGAGGCCTTCACCGCCGCCGGTGCCGTTCTTTCCAGCGTCGCTCGGGTCGAGGTTCGCGAGGAAGAACTGGCCGTCCAGGAAGTGCTTCGGCTCGCCGCCCTTGGCGTACTCCGACACCTTGCCGGCCGGCACCGGGCCACCGAAGCCGCGCACACCGCGCGGGTACAGGTAGTCAACCAGCAGACCGACGGAGCCCAGCAGCGCCAACCCCAGCCCACCGAGGAACGAGCCGCGGATGAACGTGCGGCGGCTTGCCTCCATGTCGGGCCGGGACGCAAGCGCGCCGGGCACGTTGGCGGTCTCAGCGACGGTCTTGCGGGCGGCCAGCGCGTCGCGCCACGCCTCGATGGACTCGCCCGCAGCGGGCGACTCACCCATGTCGGGCGGGGCGGTCCTGGGTGCGTTCGTCATATCTGAACTCCGTCCCGCGCTCTAGGAGATCGGCATCTTCACTTCCCATGGCGGCAGGAGCTCCATGCCCTGGCCACGGAAAGCGGTACCGATGATGGTCAACACGATGTAGACGGCGATGAAGCCGGAGAACTGCGCGATCATGTGGTCGCGCCGAGTCTTCGCCTCACCGGTCTTCCACAGGACGATCGAGAGGATGATCGGCAGGCCGATCATCAACGACACCGGGATGATCTGCGAGACAAACAGCTCAGGAATGTTCAGCGCGAGGTCGAGCTTCGGCAGCCCCAGGAGGTCGGTGCGCAGCACGTTGCCAAGCGGGATCGAGCGCATCCACTCCGGCCACGGCAGGTCGTTCTGAATCGAACGCGCGTTGCGGATCCAGTTCAGGCTCGACGGCCACGCCGACCCCGTGAGGCCCGTGAACAGCCGCACGTGGATCTGCTCGTCGAAGAGAACCAGGAGGATGCTGCCGATGGAACCGACGGCGGAGCCAATCCAGGTCAGGCGCCAGGCGTTCGGCGTGGACAGCCACTCACCCTGCCCCTCGTTGGAGCGGTCGTAGTACGGGATGGCGCCAAGCGCGACCAGGGCGACGGTCGGCACGACCACGCCGGCGAGCGCCGGATCCATGTGCAGCAGCAGCTCCTGCAGGTTCAGGAAGTACCACGGAGCCTTCGAGGGGTTCGGGGTCACGGCCGGGTTCGCGCGGTCGAGCAGCGGGGCGTCGATGGTGATCGACAGCGCCGTGATCGCCAACAGGAACACCATCGCCGCGATGAACTCGACGAAGACCAGGTCAGGCCAGACCAGAAGCTCCTCGTCGCGCTGCCTGCGCGCCTTCTGGCGCACAGCAGCGGACGCGGCGGCGGTCTCAGGAGTGGTGGCTACCATGATTCTCGGTTCCCCCTGCGCCTACAGCGGCCTGGCAAGGCCGCCATCGCGGCGGATGCGCCAGAAGTGCACAGCCATGAACGTCGCTGCAAGGAGCGGCAGAGCGATGACGTGAAGCGTGTAGAAGCGGATGAGCGCGCCTGCACCGACCTCGAAGCCACCGATCATGACGAACTTGTTGGGCGGGCCCAGGATCGGGGCGGACCCGACCATGTTCGTGCCGACCGTGATGGCCCAGAAGGCCAACTGATCCCACGGCAGCAGGTAGCCGGTGAAGGACAGCAGCAGGGTCAGAACCAGCAGCACAACGCCGACGACCCAGTTGAACTCCCGAGGCGGCTTGTACGCGCCGGTGTAGAAGACACGCATCATGTGCATGAGCACCATGATCACCATGCCGTGCGCCATCCAGCGGTGCATGTTGCGCATCAGGAAGCCGAAGCGGACGTCCGTGTGCAGATGCAGGATGTCTTCGTACGCGCGTTCAACTGACGGCACGTAGTAGAACATCAGCAGCACGCCGGTGATGGTCAGGCCCAGGAACAGGAAGAACGAGAGCCCACCCAGGCAGTAGGTGTGGGTGATCTTCACGTGGGTGCGGTGAATGCGCGTCGGGTGCAGGTGGAGGAAGACGTTGGTCGCCACCACGAGCATCTGGTTTCGAGGGGTGTTCGGGTACCCGCTCCGGAAGATGGAGCGCCATACGTAGTTGTGGAAGAGAGCGTCGTACAGCCTGTCTCCCAGGCCGCGCGGCTCAGGGCGCTCAGTCGTCGCCATCAGCTATCCCCCGAATCGTCCCCGGGCATATCGCCCGGAGTCCCAGTACTGCCTAGGATTCCCGGTACTACCTAGGATTCCCAGTACTTCCCGAGCGCGACCATGATGCCGAGCGCCGAGAAGATCGTGATGACAACGCCAACGAGTTCAAGCGTCTCGCCAACTTCGCCAAAGATCATGGCGCTTCTCCTTCAACAGGGCGCGGAGAGCCGTGCCCGTTTTCACAAACCTTCGGGATACTAGCCAGCACCCTCAGTAGCGTCAAGAAAATCACAGCCGAGGTACGCGGGAACGTGCCTAGCGGGCCGACTCCGGGCCGCGCTGAACCTTCGGAATGCCGCCAACGCGCAGGCGCCAGATGCCCTGCAGGTCCTCGGTGGCGGTCGAGATGATGTTCACGCGGGTGTCAGTGTCCTCGTCCCAGCGGACGGGCACCTCGCGCAACCGGTAGCCGTTCTTCTGCGCGATGAGCAGCAGCTCCGAGTCGAAGAACCAGCGCGTGTCCTTGACGAGCGGGACGAGGGCGTGCGCCGCATCGCGGCGGATCGCCTTGAACCCGCACTGTGCGTCGGTGACGTTCAGTCCGGCCAGCGTGCGCAGAATGAACACGTACGAACGCGAGATGAACTCGCGCTTGAACGAGCGCTGCGTCTGCGAGAGGCGGTGCAGACGCGTGCCGTACGACAGGTCTGCCTCGTTGTTCGCGAGCGGGTCGATGAGCGCCGGCAGATGCGCGAGGTCGGTCGAGAGGTCGACGTCCATGTATGCGCAGACATCGGCCGGCGAGGTGAGCCACGCGACGCGGAGCGCGATCCCGCGACCCTTCACCGGGATGTGGAGCGCTGCCACCTGCCCGGGGTGCTCAGCCTCCAGCCGGCGGGCGACGTCCAGCGTCCGGTCCGTCGAGGAGTTGTTCGCCACGACGATGCGCCACTGGTGCTCCGGGTGCGCAGACAGGAACGCGAGGACGCGTGTAACGCTGTCTGCCAGCACGTGCTCCTCGTTGTAGACCGGGATGACGATGTCCAACTCGAAAACGGTCTCGCTCATGATCGTGGGCCGGTCAGATGGGGAAGGGCGGCCCGCAGCATGGTCGCGCTGTCGGGCATGGTCAAGACCGCAGACAACTGGGCGATATTGATATCGTAATCGGTGTGCAGCAGGTCGGAGTGGAAGGGCGGCGCCGGCTGCCTGGTGGCCATGCTCACCTCCGTCAGCATATGGGCGACGGTGATGGAGCGCGACGCGGTGACGTTCCAGATGCCGTCAGCGTCACGCTCGAGCAGGCTCAGCAGCGCCTCGGCGGCATGGGCCAAATCCACCAGCGACAGGGTGCTCTCGGCGGTCTGACGCACCGGCTGGCCGTTCACCGCGTCGAACACCGGATTCTTCTTCAGCCCCGGCCCGA
>CAIUGU010000107.1 GCA_903898785.1 uncultured Pseudomonadota bacterium
CGGCCTCGACGGCGGCATTGCATTCCCGTCGGCCGGGTCGGTGCAGGATCGCGAATCGACGCTGGCGGCCTTGACGGCGACCTACGATGGCGGCGCCCTGTCCTCGACGACGAGCCTTGGGCTTGCGCGCTTCGTGTGGAATTACGGCCGGCCGCTCGGCCAGGGCGGACCGCAAGTCACCGTGAACGGACCCAGCGGGCTCGCGGTCGCCGTGCTAGGGGACCCGGGCTACGTCTTCAACGAGCGCGAACGCAGCCTGCAGTTGCAGCAGAAGTTCACGTTGGCACGCAACGCCCACCTGTTCAAGCTGGGGCTGGACGTGCTGCGGGCCGACTTCGACCTCTTCGGCGGCGGCAACAAGAACGGCAACTACACCGTGCAGTTGAGCGCATCCGAACTCGCGCAGATGCGGGCACTGGGCCGCGGCGTGAACTACGGGATTGCCGACGTCCCTTCGACGGCCTCCGTGTCGAGCTACTCCGTTGAACTGCGCCCCGCGAGCTTCGGCCGGCCGCAGACGATGACGGCGCTATACTTGGAAGACCAGGTCAGCCTGACGTCGCGGCTGACAGGGGTGTTCGGCCTGCGCTGGGATTACGACTCGCTGACGAAGGCAGGAGATGCGGGTGGCGACACCGACAACATCGCACCCCGGCTCTCGCTCAACTACCGGGTGAGCGACCAGCTTGCCGTGCGCGCGGGGGCCGGGATGTTCCATGAACGCATCCCGTACACCATCCTGTCGGATGCGCTCCAGCAGAACACGACATCGGCGGCCTACCGCTCGCAGCTGCAGAGCCTGATCGCGCTGGGTCGGCTGCCGGGCGATACGAACCTGGACCGAGTCACTTTCGATGGCAACCTGAGCGTCAGTCCGGCGTGCTCGGTGTACCTGCAATGCCCGACGGGACAGTCGTCCGCCTCATTGCGAGACACCACGTTCGCCAACGAGCGACGGGTTCTGAATCCTTCCGGCCTGGACAGCCCCTACACGAAGCAGTTCTCCTTCGGCCTGCAGTGGCAGCCGTGGAACGACGTCGTGGCATCGGCTGATGTCGTCTATGCCCGCGGCTATCATCAGCTGCGTCTCAAGGACCTGAATGCGCCGGTGCCTTTCTTTGCCAATACCGCGAACCTGACGACGGCGAACATCGCCGCGCTGCAGGCCCAGGTCTCCGACTCCGCGCGTCGTGCGCTCGCCGAATCGCTCGGCCTGGTTCGCCCGCAGGCAGCGGCGGATGCCACGCGCCCCGTTGCCATCGTCACGGGCGGCTCGCGGCAGATCGTCGTCACGGAAAGCGAAGGCGAATCGAAGTACCGCGCACTCACGCTGCGCCTGCAGAAGGACAAGGCGGAAGACCGCTACGGCTACTCCGTTTCGTACACGTTGTCGAAGCTGACGAACAACACGGACGACCTCAATTTCCGCTCGGCCAACGCGAACCTGTTCGGCTCCGAGTGGGGGCCGTCCGCGAACGACCGGCGCCACGTGATTTCTGCATTGCTGTACCTGTATCCGTTGCCGGACCTCACGGTGTCGGTGGCGGGCCTGCTCCAGTCTGGCCAGCCGATCACGTACATCCCGGACGCCGCGATCTTCGGCACGACGGACCTGAACGGTGACGGCGCATCGTTCTCCGACGCCTATCTCGGCAATTCGGATCGCGCACCCGGCTTCGCCCGCAACAGCGGCCGGCTGCCCTGGTCGAAGACGCTGGACCTGGGGCTGCGCTATGCGCCGCAATTCGGCATCGGCCGCATCGAGTTCTCTGCCGATGTCTTCAACGTACTGAACGCAAACAACCTGTCCGGCTTCGCCAACTCCGCAACCCAATCGAACCAGATCCAGGTCGCGGGCAGGCCCTTCGTGCAACGGAACGCCGGGCCTCCGCGCCAGTTCCAGTTCGGCGTGCGCTACCTCTTCAGGTAATGCGGATCTTGCTGCGCCACCTGCGACCCGCAGCGCTGCTGGCACTCGCCGCTTTCAGCCAGGGTATCGGTGCCGCGCAAGGCCCTGCGAACTGGGCCGAGGTCGAGAAGGCAGCGCGTGGGCAAACCGTGTACTTCAACGCGTGGGCCGGCGATGCCACGATCAACCAGTACATCGCATGGGCAAGCGACGAAGTCCAGCGACGGCACGGCGTGAAACTCGTGCTCGTGAAGGTCTCCGATATTGCGGAGGCCGTGGCCCGCCTCCAGGCCGAGAAGGCGGCGGGTCGCGCGACGGGCGGATCGGTCGACCTGATGTGGATCAACGGCGAGAACTTCGCGAGCCTGAAGGCGGCGGGCCTGCTGTACGGCCCGTGGGTAGCCACGCTGCCGAACGCACGACTGCTGGATGCAACGGATCCCACGCAAGCCACCGACTTCACGGTGCCGACGGCCGGGCTTGAAATGCCGTGGGGCGGCGCCCGGTTCACGTTCTTCTACGAGAGCGCCGCCATCCCGTCTACGCCGCCACGGACGCCCGCGGACCTGCTTGCCTGGATTCGCGCGCATCCCGGCCGCTTCACGTATCCGCGGCCGCCGGACTTCATCGGTACGAGTTTCCTGAAGCAACTCCTGCTGCTGCTGGCTGCGGACCAAGGGCGACTGCAGCGTCCTGTCTCCACCGACTTCGATGTCGTGACTCAGCCGTTGTGGACGTGGCTCGATGCAGCCCATCCGCACCTGTGGCGTTCGGGACGGGCCTTTCCGCGGAGTTCCCCGGAGCAGCGTCGGCTGCTGGGCGATGGCGAGGTGGACTGGCTCCTGTCCTTCAACCCCTTCGAGGCGGCCCGCGCCATTCGCGCGCGCGAACTCTCCGCGTCCATCAAGGGGCTCCATTTCTCGCAGGGCGCCCTCGGCAACAGCCATTTCCTTGCGATTCCGTTCAACTCGTCGGCGAGTGCCGGTGCGCGCGTCGTCGCGAACTTCCTGCTGTCTCCGGAAGCCCAGGCCCGCAAGGCCGACCCCGCGCACTGGGGCGATCCCACCGTGCTGTCGCTTGCCTCGCTCGGCGCCGCCGATCGGGCAAGGTTTGGTCGTGGTGAGCAGGATAGCGCTGCGCCCGCGCCAGTCCGACTTCTACCCGAATCCCATCCTTCGTGGACGACGGCGCTGGAACGCGCGTGGTCGCTCCGCTACGGCGCGCAATGAAGACAGCACCGCCCGGGGCGTTGCTGCTTGTCGCTGTCGTGCCGGTGATGGCCGGCCTCATCGCCACCCTGGCGGAAGGGTTGTCACTGCCGGCATGGCGCGAACTGCTCTCCGAGCCGGGCCTGGTCCAGGCCTTGCTGGTCTCGGTGAGCTCCGGCGTCGTCTCGACGCTGGTCGCGCTGGCAGTCGCGCACCTCGCCGTGGCGACGGCATTCGTACGGCATCGTCAGGCTACGCTGCGCCTGGCCGCGCTGCCCACGCTCGCCACACCGCATGTTGCCGTTGCGATCGGACTCGTGTTGCTGCTGGCGCCATCAGGTCTGGTGATGCGAGCGCTGTCGCCGTGGGCAACGGGATTCGAGCAACCGCCTGACTGGGCGACCGTGCAGGACCCATTTGGACTCGCGTTGATCGTCGGCCTGGTCGTCAAGGAAGTCCCGTTCCTGATCCTCGTCCTGCTGGGCACGCTCGCGCAGGTGCCCGCAGAGCGGCTCATGACCCAGGGGCGCGTGCTCGGATACGGCGGCGGCAAGGCGTGGTTCGTCGCGGTGGCGCCGTTACTGCAGCGGCAGGCGCGCCTCGCGACAGTCACAGTGCTGGTGTTCGGCATCACGAATGTCGAAATGGCGCTCGCCCTCGGCCCCACCCGTCCCTCCACCTTCTCGCTGCTGGTGTGGAGCTGGTTTACGGATGCCGATCTCGCGACCCGGTCGAAAGCCTACGCGGGTGCCCTGCTCCTGCTGCTCGTGACTGCCGGTGTCGTCGCCGCCACCGCAGCCGCTTCCCGATACCTCCTCGCGCCAGGCTGGCAAGCGTGGGCGAGCAGCGGCGATCGGGCGCTTTCGCTGCGTCTGAACGGCCGGGCCATGCAACTCTGGGGACGAGCGGTACTCGGACTCGGCGCAGTGGCATTGATCGCGTTGCTCGTCAGAAGCGTAGGCGGCACATGGCGCTTCCCCGCAGTGTGGCCCGCTCAACTTTCGCTCTCGGCGTGGATTCAGTCCGTCGAGGATATGCAACCCGCCGTGACAGCGTCCGTCACGCTCGGCCTCGCAGCGACCGTCATCGCGCTCGCACTCGTCCTCGCCGTTGCGGAGGGGTTGCATGACAAGCCCGTCGCGCGAGGCCGCGTGGCCGCGTTGCTGCTCGTCCCGCTGGTCCTGCCGCAGATGGCGTTCCTGTTCGGCCTGCAGACCGTGCTGCTGCGCCTCGAACTGGACGGCTCGTGGAGCGGGGTCCTGTGGAGCCACCTGCTGTTCGTGCTGCCCTACGCGTGGATCGTCCTTGCCGAGGCGCGCGCACAGCTGGCTCCCGGCTATCGCATCGTCGCGCGTACACTGGGTGCCGGCCCGTTCACGACGTGGAGCCGCATCCTGTTGCCGCAACTGCTCCGTTCCATCCTGGTCGCTGCGGGGCTCTGCTTCGCGGTGAGCATGGCCCTGTACCTGCCGACGCAATTCGCCGGCGGCGGTCGCATCGTCACCGTGACGACGGAAGCCGCCGTCGCCATGAGCTCCGGCGACCTGCGCTCTGCCGCAAGTTATGGCGTCATGCAGGCCCTGTTGCCGCTCGCGCTCTTTGCAGTGACGGCCTGGGTATCGCGATCCGTGTTCACCCGGCGCCGGGGCATGCCGGCATGAGCACGCTGTCCTTGCAGGCCGTTTCGCTCGCTGTCGACGGCAAGAGGCTGCTCGGACCGCTCGACGTGGAGATCGCACCCGGGCAGGTCCTGTCGATCGCGGGCCGCAGCGGCACCGGCAAGTCCAGCCTGCTCGCCTACCTGTGCGGTGTCCTGCCGCCGGTCTTCGTGGCGAGCGGGCGGGTACTGATCGACGGGGAGGACATCACGTCGCTGCCAGCGGAACGTCGCGGGCTGGGCATCCTGTTCCAGGACGACCTGCTGTTTCCGCATCTCGACGTCGGGGGCAATCTCGCGTTTGGCCTGAGGCGCACCGGCGTGCCGGCGAACGAGCGAGGCCGGCTGATCGCCGCTGCGCTCGCGTCTTTCGATCTCGAGGGCTTTGGCCCACGAGATCCTGCCACGCTGTCCGGCGGACAGCGTGCGCGAGTGTCGCTGCTCAGGACCCTGCTGTCCGAACCGAGGGCGTTGCTGCTCGACGAACCGTTTGCCCACCTGGACGACGAGACACGATCAAGCATTCGCGCCCTCGTGTTCGAGGAAGTGAAGCGCCGTGGCTTGCCTACGCTGCTCGTGACCCACGACGCCGAGGATGTGGCTGCCGCCCAGGGCCCCGTGATCAGGATCGACGGTCCGGGAGGGATGCCATGATCGACGCGGGCCTGCAGAAGCTGCTGTCCCGTCCTCTGGATGCCGTCGGCCGCGCGCTGGCCTCCTCGGGAGTGTCGGCCAACAGCGTGACGCTCGCAGGCCTTGGGCTGGCCGTGGTGCTGGTGTTCGTCATTGCCACGCAGCAGTACGCGCTCGGCCTGTCGCTGCTCGCACTGAATCGCCTGCTCGACGGCGTGGATGGCGCCATTGCCCGCGCCACGCAGCGGACAGACCTCGGCGGTTATCTCGACAGTGTTGCGGATTACGTCTTCTACGCCGGCGTGCCGCTCGGCCTTGCGCTCGCGAACCCGCAGGAGAATGCGTTGCCCGCTGCCGCGCTGCTGGCGAGCTTCCTGCTGACGGGAGCGAGCTTTCTCGCGTTTGCTGCGCTCGCTGCCAAACGCGGCTTGCAGCCCGAGACATCGCGGCCGAAGGCGTTCTTCTATTCGGTGGGACTGATGGAAGGCGCCGAGACCATCGCCTTCTTCGTGGCGATGCTGCTGTGGCCTGCGCACTTCACCGTGCTCGCGTGGGTCTTCGCAGGCCTCTGCCTGCTCACCGCCGTACAGCGCAGCCTGATCGCAGCGAAAACCTTCCGCTAGCCGAATCAGCCTCGCGGCCGGGTGTACGTGTCGCCGAACTGCTGGCGCAGGACGGCCTTCTGCACCTTGCTCATCGCGTTGCGCGGCAGCTCCGGCATGAGGAAGATCTTCTTCGGCGTCTTGAACGCGGCCAGTTGCTCACGCAGCGTTGCAGTCAACCCCGCCTCGGTCACGCTGGCACCCGGCTTCACGACGACGGCCGCCATGACCACCTCGCCGAAATCGGGATGCGCCACGCCGAACACCGCACTCTCGGCAACACCGGGCAGCGCGTCGATGGCTTCCTCGATCTCCTTCGGATAGACATTGAGGCCGCCGGAGATGATGAGGTCCTTGGCGCGGCCGACGATGCGGATGTAGCCATCGGGCTCCATCATCCCAAGGTCGCCCGTGATGAAGAACCCGTCCGGACGGATCTCGGCCTTGGTCTTGGCCGGCATCTGCCAGTAGCCCTTGCAGACGTTCGGCCCGCGGACTTCGATCACGCCGATCTCGTCGATGGGCACCGCGAGGCCGTGCTCGTCGGCGATGCGCACCTCGACGCCCGGCAGCGGCAGTCCCACCGTTCCGGGATGGCGGTCGCCGTGCAGCGGATTCGAGCTGATCATCTGCGTCTCGGTCATGCCGTAGCGCTCGAGGATGCGATGGCCGGTGCGGGCCTCGAACTCGGCGAACGTGTCGGGCAGCAGCGGCGCAGAACCGGAAACGAAGAGCCGTACCGACTTCACGTGCTCGCGATCGAGGCGCGGATCGGCGAGCAGCCGCGTGTAGAACGTCGGCACGCCCATCATGACCGTGGACTTCGCAAGGGCGTCGAGTACCTGGCCGTCGAACTTCGGCAGCAGCAGGATCTTCGCGCCGCTGAAGAAGGCACAGTGCAGCGCCACGAACAGTCCGTGGATGTGGTACAGCGGCAGGGCATGCAGCAGCACGTCGTGGTCCGTGAACGCCCACAGGTCGACGAGCGTGGTCGCATTCGAGATGAGGTTGTTGTGCGTGATCATCGCGCCCTTGGAGCGCCCCGTCGTGCCCGACGTATAGCAGATCACTGCCAGATCATCGTCCTCGCAATCGCAGACGTCGGCAAAGGGCTGCGCCCTGGCGGCCCGCTCGACGAGGTCGCCGTCGCCGGCAACCCCCAGAGTCAGCAGCGTGGCGACGCCTGCGGCGCTCGCAATCGATTCGAGGACGGCCCGCTTCTCCGGTGCGCACACCAGCACGCGCGGCGTGGCATCGCCGAGGAAGTAACTGATCTCGGCCGGCTGGTACGCCGTATTGAGCGGCATGTAGATCGCGCCGAGGCGCAGGCAGCCGAGATAGACGAATACGTTCTCGAGCGACTTCTCCACCTGTACGGCCAGCCGGTCGCCGGGCTTGAGGCCCGCGTCGCGCAGCACCGCCGCATAACGGGCCGCGGCGTCGTCCAGCTGCCGACCCGTCACGAGACGGCCGCCGCTTTCGATCAGGACCTTGTCGGCGTGGGACCGGAACGTCGCGTCGAAGCGGCGATACAGATTCGTCATGGCAGGTCCGTGCTCCCCATCAGGTAGCGGTCGCACTCGCGCGCCGCACCCCGGCCTTCGTTGATGGCCCACACCACGAGGCTCTGGCCGCGACGGCAATCGCCTGCCGCGAAGATGCCCGGGACGCTCGTCGTGAACTGGCCATGCTCTGCCTTCACGTTGGTGCGCGGATCGAGCTCGACGCCGAGCTCGCCGAGGACGTGCAGCTCGGGGCCAAGGAAGCCCATCGCGAGCAAGACGAGGTCGGCGGGCTGTGTCTTCTCGGTGCCTGCCACTTCGACGGGCACGAACTGACCCTTGTCGTTCTTGTCCCAGCGGATCTGCACGGTGACGATCGCCTTGACGGCACCGTTGCCGTCATCCACGAACTGCTTCAGCGTGGTCTGGTACACGCGCGGATCGCTGCCGAACTTCGCAGCCGCTTCTTCCTGGCCGTAGTCCATCTTGTAGACCTTGGGCCATTCCGGCCACGGATTGTCCGCAGCGCGATCCATCGGCGGCTGCGGCATGATCTCGATCTGCACGACATTCGTGCACTGCTGGCGCATGGCGGTACCGACGCAATCGGTGCCCGTGTCACCGCCACCGAGCACGATGACGTTCTTGGCCCTGGCGTGGATCGGATTCGTGTCGGGACCCTTGCCGAGCAAGGCCTGCGTGCTCTGGGTCAGGTAGTCCATCGCGAAGTGCACGCCCTTCAACGTACGACCCTCGGCAGAGAGATCGCGCGGCTTCGTGGCACCGGTACACAGCACGACGGCGTCGAAGTCCTCGCGCAACTTCGCCGTCGCGACATTCCCGCCGACGTTCGCGTTGCAGACGAACTTGATGCCTTCCTGCTCCATGTGCCTGATGCGGCGCAGGACGACAGCCTGCTTCTCGAGCTTCATGTTCGGGATGCCGTACATGAGCAGGCCGCCGGGGCGGTCTGCTCGCTCGAACACGGTGACGGTGTGGCCGGCATGGTTGAGCTGCGCGGCGGCAGCCAGCCCCGCGGGACCCGAACCGACCACTGCGACTTTCTTGCCGGTCCGCACGGTGGGCGCACTCGGGATGATCCAGCCCTCTTCCCAGCCGCGTTCGATGATCGTGTTCTCGATGTTCTTGATCGTGACCGGCGGATTGTTGATGCCGAGCACGCACGACCCTTCGCACGGCGCGGGGCACACGCGACCCGTGAACTCCGGGAAGTTGTTGGTCTTGTTGAGCCGCTCGAGCGCCTCGCGCCACAGGCCGCGATAGACCAGGTCGTTCCATTCGGGAATGAGGTTGTTGACTGGACAGCCCGACGCCATGCCGCTGATGAGCGTGCCCGTGTGGCAGAACGGCACGCCGCAGTCCATGCAACGCGCAGCCTGCGACTTCAGCCGCTTCTCTTCCATGTGGTGGTGGAACTCGTTCCAGTCGCCCACGCGCTCGGAAGGCGAACGGTCCACCGGCAATTCACGCAGGTATTCGATAAAGCCCGTCGGTTTTCCCATGACGTCGTTCTTGTAATCCGTATCAGTTGCCGCCGACCCGTGACAGGTCGCGTGAGTTTTCCTCGAAGGCGACCATGATGGCCTCCTCGCCGGACAGGCCCTGCTGGTGCGCGCGCCGGATGCCGGCGAGCATGCGCTTGTAGTCGCGCGGCATGACCTTCACGAACTTCGCCGACTGGGTGGGCCAGTCGTCCAGGATGGCCTGCGCCTTCGCGCTCCTGGTCATCGTCCTGTGGGACTCGATCAGCACCCGCAGCTCGATCAGCTCCTCCGGGTCGTCGAGCGGCTCGATGTCGACCATCTGCCGGTTCACGCGCGTCGGGAAGTCGCCGTGCTCGTCGAACACGTAGGCCACGCCGCCCGACATGCCCGCGCCGAAATTGCGCCCGGCACGGCCCAGCACGACGACGCGTCCGCCCGTCATGTACTCGCAGCCGTGGTCGCCGATGCTTTCGACGACGGCCTGCGCACCGCTGTTGCGGACGGCGAAGCGTTCGCCGGCGCCACCGCGGATGTACACCTCGCCGCTGGTCGCACCGTAGAGCCCCACGTTGCCGACGATGATGTTGTCCTCGGCCTTGAACTTCGCGTCAGGCGACGGATAGATCACGAGCTTGCCGCCCGAGAGCCCCTTGCCGACGTAGTCGTTGCCGTCGCCCTCGAGATGGAACGTCATGCCCCGCGGCAGGAATGCCCCGAAGCTCTGGCCGGCAGAGCCCTTGAAGCGGATGCGGATCGTGTCCTCGGGCAAGCCGTGCGCGCCCCAGCGCTTGGTCACTTCGCTGCCGGTGATCGTACCGACGACGCGATTGACGTTGCGGATCGGCAGGTCGGCAATGACCGACTCGCGACGCTCGATGGCGGGCTTGCACAGGTCGAGCAGCACCGTCAGGTCGAGCGACTTGTCGAGGCCGTGGTCCTGCGGGATCTGGTGGTAACGACCGACCTCCGGGCCGACATCCGGCTGGTACAGGATATTGCTGAAGTCGAAGCCCTTGGCCTTCCAGTGATCGATCGCCTTGCGCGGTTCGAGCCGCTCGACGTGGCCGACCATCTCCTCGATGGTACGGAAGCCGAGCTGCGCCATGATCTCGCGCATGTCGTCCGCGATGAAGCGCATGAAGTTCACGACATGTTCCGGCTTGCCCGCGAACCGCTCGCGCAGCTTCGGATCCTGCGTAGCGACGCCTGCCGGGCAGGTGTTGAGGTGGCAGACGCGCATCATGATGCAACCGGTCGCGACGAGCGGCGCGGTGGCAAAGCCGAACTCCTCGGCACCGAGCAGCGCGGCGATCACGACGTCGCGCCCCGTCTTCAGCTGGCCGTCGGTTTCAACGGCGATGCGGCTGCGCAGGTTGTTGAGCACGAGCGTCTGGTGGGTTTCGGCCAGGCCGAGTTCCCACGGCAGGCCCGCGTGCATCGTCGACGTCTGCGGCGATGCGCCCGTGCCGCCGTCGTAGCCGCTGATGAGCACGACATCCGCATGCGCCTTCGCGACGCCTGCGGCCACCGTGCCCACGCCCACCTCCGCCACCAGCTTCACGCTGACGCGCGCATGCCGGTTCGCGTTCTTGAGGTCGTGGATCAGTTCCGCGAGGTCCTCGATGGAGTAAATGTCGTGGTGCGGCGGCGGCGAAATGAGGCCGACGCCCGCCGTGGTGTGCCGGGTCTTCGCGATCCACGGATACACCTTCGAGCCCGGCAGCTGGCCGCCTTCGCCCGGCTTCGCGCCCTGCGCCATCTTGATCTGCAGCTCGCGTGCGTTGACGAGGTAGTCGCTGGTCACGCCGAAGCGGCCGGATGCCACCTGCTTGATGGCCGAGTTCTTCGAGTCGCCGTTCGCCATCGGCTTGAACCGCTCGGGGTCCTCACCGCCTTCGCCGGTGTTGCTCTTGCCGCCGATGCGGTTCATCGCGATGGCCAGCGTCTCGTGTGCTTCCTGGCTGATCGAGCCGTAGGACATGGCGCCCGTCTTGAAGCGCTTCATGATGCTTTCGGCCGATTCCACCTGCTCGAGCGGAATCGCCTTGCCCGGCTTGAAGTCGAGCAGGCCGCGCAACGTGGACAGGCGCTTGGCCTGGTCGTTGATCAGCTGCGCATAGCTCTTGTAGGTCGCGTAGCTGCCGGTGCGCACCGCCTTCTGCAGGCGATGGATCGATTCCGGGTTGAACAGGTGATGCTCGCCCTCGGCGCGCCACTGGTACAGGCCACCCACCGGCAGCGTGTGCCCGTTCACCTCGCGTTCGGGGAACGCGGCGTGATGGCGCATCAGCACCTCCTTCGCGATCAGCTCGACGCCGATGCCGCCGATGCGCGACGGCGTGCCCGCGAAGTACTCGTCGATGACATGCTGGTGCAGCCCGACTGCCTCGAACACCTGCGCACCGTGGTAGCTCTGCACGGCCGAGATGCCCATCTTGGACATGACCTTCACGACGCCCTTGGTGGCGGCCTTCACGAAGTTCTTGCAGGCCGTCTTGTGGTCGACGTTCGGCAGCATGTCCTCGCGGATCATGCCGTCGATGGTCTCGAAGGCGACGTACGGATTGATGGCACTGCAGCCGTAGC
>CAIUGU010000108.1 GCA_903898785.1 uncultured Pseudomonadota bacterium
ACCTGATCGCGCTGGACACGCCGGGTGCCCCGTTTGCCCCACACTTTGATCCCGGTGTTGAGGTTCACGTACTTGAAGTCGAAGAACAGCGCCTTGCCGAACCGGTTGACCAGGGCACGCAGCACGACGCGATAGACGCCGCTCCTGGCCTGACGGCTGAGCGCCGCTCGCTTGCCCCGACCGGTGCGCTTGTTTGCCGTAGCACCCTCGATCTTGCGAGCGTAGGGCTGCGGGTTGACGATCTGGACACGATCCGTCGGCTGGACGTTGCGCAGTGCCACCCAGATATTGCCCTGCACCTCGGCACCGTTGATCATCACGGTGTGCGAGCTGGCGTAGCGGCCCGTGAGCACCGGGCTCCTCTTTTGCAACTCGGTCAGTGCCCAGCGAACGGCCTCCGCCATGCTGGTGCGCGCCGCGAACTCGATCCTGCCGAACGGTTTTACCTGCAGATAGTCGCGCCGCGGCATGCCGTCGGTGATCACTACCGGCTCGTTGTCGAAGCCTCTGGCCACCTCTTCGCGCAGCACGCGCTCGGCAGTTTCGATGGTGGCAGCCTTGATCCAATCGGAGATGCTGCGACCGAGCTGCTCGGTCGTGATTCCCTCGACAATGACGGGCATGTCAGCCCGCGACCAGCAACTCGTAGAGCGCGACAGTGCCCGCGTCGCCCAAGGGACGGACGTCCAGAATCGACCGCTCCCGGCCGTCGATGACGATGCTGTCGTGGCGAACCGGCGCTTTGCTCGTCCAGGCCGACGATGACAGTTCTGACGTGCCGATCTTCACCCGGAACTCCTGCTGGACGGCCGAGCCACCGACATCAACCGTAGAACCGACGAGACGCTTACCTTTCAAGATGACGGTCGTGGCCTCGCTCGCCCGCTTCAGCACCAACGTCTCGCCGTGCACCGCGATCAGGCGAGCAGCGTTGCGGACGGTGTCCGAAGCCGTCATCACACCGCCCACGTCTTGAACGGAGACAGCGCCGCTTCCAGCGACTTCAGCAAGCCGCTCTCGCCAATGCTATCGCCGCCGGCGACGGCATACGAGCCGGACCAGATGTCAGGCGTGTTCTCGGACCTGAGGGCGGGGTCCCGGTCAGTCGCCAGGTACTTCATCTTCACCTGCTCGATCACCTGCCCCTCGAGTTCGGCCGGAACCTCCGCGGGCAGTGACCAGCCGGCCGTCCAGGACACCACGATCTTGCCGGTCGACCAGCAAACCGGGGCGTCATCGGCCATTCTCTCCAGCATGCCGCTGCCAAGCAGCCGGAAGCCGGTGTTCATGACGAGGGTGGCGCCATCCTCGATCACGCTGCCCACCGTCGTGATCGGCGTCCGCCACGGCAGGATCAGGATGGAACTACGGTCCATGTCGGTGCCCAGCCAGGTGGCACGGACGACCTCCTGGCCAAACGTAGCCACCGGACCGGCCACCGCACGGGCCAGATTGCAGAACCGGGCACACTCCCCGCTGACGGCATCGATGATGCTTTCGATCAACGTGCTGTCGACACTCCCCAGCCGGAGAGCCGCCTGGACCTTCGCCGCCGTGGTCAGTCGCCGGGCAGCGGCGTTCGCCACGGGGGTGACGACCTCGAACAGCGGTTCGCTCACCGGCTGGCCGATCGCCGCCGGGGCGGCTCTTGCTCCGTCGAAGCA
>CAIUGU010000109.1 GCA_903898785.1 uncultured Pseudomonadota bacterium
AGTGCCTGGCCCCTCGCCGGAGGGGCACGGGCGGCGCCATGCCGCCCGCCCCGTAAGGCGACGGGGCCAGTACGCGGGCGCACATGGAACGGGGTCTCGCGTGATCGCCCAGCCGCCCGCCCCGCAAGGCGACGGGGCCAGTACGCCGGCGTCACGAGAACGCCGCGAAGCACGACGGGCACGTCGCGCTACCCAAGATCAACGTCCGTTCGCGCACCATGTTCTGTTAAACTCGTCCGATCGGCCCCGGAAACGGCCACAGGAGCGCAGCGGCAGGATGCCCACCATCGTCCAGAAATTCGGCGGCACGAGCGTCGCGGATCCCGAGCGGATCATGCGTTGCGCTGCTCGCGTGGTGGAAGCCCGCAAGGCAGGCAATCGGGTCGTGGTGGTCGTGAGTGCCATGGGCCACACGACCGACGAACTCATCACGCTTGCTTCGAAGGTGTCCGGCGCGCCGAGCCCGCGCGAGATGGACATGCTGATGTCGACCGGCGAACAGGTCTCCGTGGCGCTCATGGCCATGGCGCTTCATTCGCTTGGCTGCGACGCCGTGAGCATGACCGGCGCGCAGGCCGGGATCGACACGGACAACGCATACCGCAAGGCCCGCATCGCGCGCATCGACAATGCGCGCCTCGAGCGTGTCCTTGGTGCAGGCGCCGTGCCCGTGGTGTGCGGATTCCAGGGGCTGAGCCCGGATGGCGACATCACCACGCTCGGCCGCGGCGGAAGCGACACCACGGCGGTGGCATTGGCGGCAGCGCTCGATGTGGCTTCCGACGGCGGAACCTGCGAGATCTTCACGGACGTGGATGGCGTCTACACGGCGGACCCGCGCCTGGTGCCGACCGCATCCAAGCTGCGCCACATCAGTTACGAGGAAATGCTCGAACTCGCGTCCGTGGGCGCCGCGGTGATGCATCCGCGTGCGGTCCTGTTCGGCGAGAAGTTCGGCGTCCCGATTCACGTTCGCCACAGCCAGAAGCCTGACGTCGGCACGCTGATCGTGCCCGAGGAACAGATCATGGAAGACATCGTCGTTGTCGGTTGCGCGCTCAAGCCGGACCTCGGTCGCATCAGCCTCAAGGGGCTGCCCAGGACGGCAGGCATCCAGGCGCAGATCTTGGAACCGATCGCGGCCGCGAACGTCAGCGTGGACGACATCGTCCAGACGGAGTTCGGCGACACCACGACCATCGCGTTCACCGTGGAGCACGGCGACATCGCCGACGTCAAGGGCACGTGCCAGGGGCTGATCGAGCGCCTGGGCCGGGGCGAGATCGACGTCGAGATCGGGCTGTCCAAGATCAGCGCCGTGGGTACCGGCATGAAGAGCCACACCGGCGTGGCCAGCCGGATGTTCCGGGCGCTGGCAGAGGCAGGGATCCCCATCCACAACATCACCACCAGCGAGATCAAGATCAGCTGCATCGTCGATCGCCAGCACGGCGAGCGGGGACTGCAGCTGGTGCACGACGCCTTCGGGCTGGCAGCAGGCGACGGCGTGACAGCCGACATGCAGTCGACTGGTCGGGGGCGGCGGTGACGTGGCGGTGGGCGCCAACGTCCGGGCGGAGAGGCCCCCGGAACGCGCCACAAGCCAAGCCCCGAGGAGGGTTTGGGTTCCGCAGCCCCTCATTTAACATAACACGCATTATAGGACTTTCAGGGGAAGCGGGGTGTTTGGCCCCTGCCGACGTCCGAACCACCGAGGCGGCCGCCTGATGCCTGCCGGTCGGGCCAACGCAAACACGTCGGCGCGTCCGGCCGTGGTTGCTCCGCCGTGCTCGGTCTTTCGTCGGCACCTGAAGCGCGTGGGCTTGAAGTACACGACCGAGCGGGCGGACATCCTCGAGGTGGCGACGGGCTTCGACCAGCCCTTCGAGGTCGAGCGCCTGCTTGGGCAGCTGGCCTCCCGCGGCGTGCGGGTCTCCAAGGCCACCGTCTACCGAACCCTGAAGCTGCTCGTCGACGCCGGAATCCTGGCTGAGCGGCCGGACGCACGCGACTGCGTCCGATATGAGTCCATCCACGGTCGGCCTCCGGCGAACGTCGAACTCAGGCTTCCCGATGGCACCCGGACCACGCTGCATGACCGGCAGCTGGAACGCGTGGCCGCCGCGATCTGCGACGCAGCGGGCCTTGCGCAGGATCGCCATGTCCTGATCATCGAGTGCCTGGGGCCGGACCGAGCCCGATGACCGCCACGGCTCGCGTCTGCCCCGGAAATTCCTTGCATCGACCGCCGACTGCCGTCACACTTCGTTCCATGAACCGAATCCCCGCACTCCTCGGACCCCTCGCGGCGGCGGCTTTGGCTGCCACGGCCATCGCCGGCCCGGACGTCGACGAGAACACCAGCGTTCGCAACGATGCCGGCAGCACCACCAAGACCGCGAAGGTCTGCAAGGGAAGCGGGACTGTGTCGTCCGCAAGCGGCGCGCTCTCGCTGGGCCTCCTCACGGGAGACCCAGTGGATCTCTTCCTGGTCTACGTCCCGAACCCTTCGCTGTTCTCGGCGACGGTCGCGACGACCGCCCCCGCGAACCTGGACACCCAGCTGTTCCTCTTCCAGGTGACCCTCGATGCCAACGGCGAGCCCACCGGCGCCTACGCCGTTGCCGGAAACGACAACATGGCGGCCGGCACACCGCTCTCGAAGGTCACCTTCCCGGTCGGATCGACCCAGTACGCACCCGGCGTCTACGCACTCGGCGTCACCGTCTCCGGGGTGCGGCCGTACACGTACTCCACGAGCGCGAACGGGAACCGCGTGCCGCAGGACATGTTCACCACCTCGACCACGGGACTGATGCTGCCGACGTCGATCGGCGCGAACCTGCCGCTTCGATCGTGGAACGGCACGCAGACGCTCGCCGGGTCGTACCGGATCTCCTTCGCCGGAACGACGCTGATCTCGCAGGGCGCGGGCACCGCCGGCTGCGGTGGCGTGTATGCCGGAAGCTGCTACGAGCCGCACAGCCCACGTGGCTGCAACGACGCACAGTGCTGCGAGATCGTGTGCGGGATCGACGCATACTGCTGCTCGGCGACCTGGGACACCAACTGCGCGCAGATCGCGTACGAGAACTGCACGGGATGCAGCAGCGCGCCCACGAACCCCTGCCCGGCCGACGTCAACGGCGACGGCACCGTGAACGGGGCCGACCTCGGAAACGTCCTCAACGCGTGGGGGACGTGCCAGTGACGTCGAGGCCGGCAAGTGCCGCGACCGCCGCCTGCGTGTCCGGGTGATCGTTCCCGAACTTGAGCCGGTAGATCCGTAGCGCCTCCTCCAACGCCGAACGCGCATCCTCGGCGCGACCGGCACGGACCTGCACACGCCCGAGGTTCATGAACATGCGCGCCAGGAGCGGATCATCCGGCCGCCCTGCCCGCCTGCACATCTCGATCGCCAACTGGTAGTCGCGCTCCGCGTCCGCGAGGCGGCCTTGCTGCTCGAGCACCGTGCCGCGATTGTTGATTGCCTGGTAGCGCTCGCGTGAGTCGGGCGCGAGGCGTGTCCACATCGAGACGGATTCGTCGATGAGCTGAATCGCCGCCTCCGCGTTGCCGAGCTGGCGCTCCGTGGCCGCCAGGTGCTGGAGCGTCATGGCAACGCCCGCGTCGTCCGCCGCGCCGTGCACGCCGCGCCGCAGCGCGAGCGCCTCCGTGTAGAGCTC
>CAIUGU010000110.1 GCA_903898785.1 uncultured Pseudomonadota bacterium
AGAACTTGTTCCTGTGCTTGCTCAGCTTGTTGATACGTAGTAGTCCCACCGCCGTCGCGGTATGCCCGCGAGCATTTGACAAGCCCTCCCCCGCGACCCGACAGATCCGACATGATTGCGTGCCAAATAAATGGCTAAATGGCTTGCATCTGGAAGCCAACGATCGGGGAGTCGAACACGCGGCCGAAGAAGCAGAAGTCGCTGTTTAGAGGATGCGGTAGCAGGGCGCTCCCCGGCAGCGTGAGCTTTGCGGCAATCCGCTCCCGCCAGGCGCCGGAGTGAAGGCGCCGCCAGAAAGGCTTGGAGGGCCACATCGGGACGATCACGACGGCGTTGGCGTTGTCTCGCTCGATTTTGTCCAGTACGCGGTCGATGAACGACTGGCTGAACTCGGGGAGGATGTAGTTCATGTCGCGTGACCAGTTAGCTGTGAAGCCGTCCCCGAGCTCGGCGCCCTCGGACTCGAACAGGCAGTTGAAACGCGCGCACACGTGGTTGTGCGGGGCTGCGAAACGGTCGACTGCGCACGCTCCGAGCTGCGAGAACACGCGGGCAAGTGCCCAGGGCGCGAGGCCGAAGTCCATGCGGTCGCGGTATTTGGAGAGGGAGTCCGCGGCGGCCAGTGAGCGGCGTCGTACCCAGCGAAACGTGACGTGGCACCCCGTGCTGCTGGCGACTCGGAGGATGTCGAGCAGTGCCTCGAGGAGCAGGAGTTCGCCGGAGGCTTCGTCGAAGTCTGCTTGGCTGCCGCCCTTGGCAAAAATGCGGTCGGCGCACTTTGAGTCTCCGACGATTTCGAGCACGTCGCCGGTTCCGAGCACGCCGTGGTGGGCGAGGGTGCGCGTCACGTGCCCATAGCCCCGCATTTCCCTCAACGTGGATGAGCGTGGGCGCTCGAGCTCGGAGAGCTCGCGCCGGATGCGCCGCCCCTCCCAAGCGGGGTCGGGGGCCTTGACCACGATGCCGGCTACGGCGGTGTCCGACGCGTCGCAGTCGACCACGACCGTGGCGTGCAGGCGATGGCGATGCATGGGCTGCTCGCCGAATTGCCGAGCCCGTGTACGCCACCTCTCCAACTCGGCGAGCGCCCGGCCGGTGAGCGGGGCGCGATCCGAGTAGCTGCCTGCTGCGGCGACCCGGGCCACGAATAACAACAGGTACCGGCTGAGGAGCTTGCATTCGACGCCATAGCACATGCTGGCGGCCAGCAGATGGCCGGCGACCTTGGCGACGACGCGCGCGGGTACGTTGTCGCGCAGCTGCCACGCCGTCTCGATGGCGTCGAGTAGACGCTGGCGGCGCGTGGGCGTTAGCGTGACGGTCATGCGTTCGGTGTTGAGCACGTGCCCGAGGCCTTCGAGAATTTGCGAGAGGGCGATGCGCAGCTTGTCGGGGTTGAGCACAAAACCGAGGTCGACTAGCAGCTGCACCGCGGCTAGGGCACGCGCTGGGTCGCGCGTCGGGCCGGAGGATCCGATGAAGTTGTCGACGTAATGCAAGAGCGCGCTGACAGGGCCCTGCCGACGCATGGCGCGAGCGGCGACGCTGCTAACTGGCACGAAAGCCCAGGCTGAAGTGGAGAGCCCGAACGGCAGCACGCAGAACACGAAATAGCGCCCACGAAAGCGGAAACCGAGGAAACGTACGTGGCGCCAGTGCACGCTAACGTGAAAATACGCGCTGGCTAGGTCGGCGGACCACAGGAAATCCCCCGGCTGCAGGAGCTTCGTGAAGTCGTGGAGGTTCTCGCAGGTGAAACGCCGACGCGACACATGCTTGTTGAGTTCGCGCAAGTCGAGGATGAACCGGTACTTTGGGTTTTCGGGGGTTGACGAGGGCTTCTCGGCGACGATGATGGGCGAAGCGACGTCGGGTTTGTCGCCCAAGGTGAGCCTGCGCAGTCGTGCGTCACGACGGAACCGCTCCCACGTCTGGACGGCGCCCGCCCGTACCATCTGCTCGATTTGATCCTCGGCCCACTTGAGAAGGTCGTCGCGAATAGCGTTGCGGTCGTTGTGTGAGGGCGGGGGCGGGTCGTGCCCGTCGTCGAAGGGTATGCGCAGGCCCTCTTCGATGAGGCTGAGCACCGTGGTGTCGTTGGTGATCTGACGCCAGCGACTGATTTCGGCCCGCAATCGGCCCTCGATGCGG
>CAIUGU010000111.1 GCA_903898785.1 uncultured Pseudomonadota bacterium
CGCAGGCCCAGCGTGCGCGCGAGCTCGGCAACGCGCGACGCCATCTCGTCCACCGTCCGAAACTGCACCACCCCGCGGCACGCCTCCTGAATCACACCGGTCGCGCTATCAACCATGCGGGCGGAGACGATGTACACGCCGTCGACGCGGTAGACCGTGCCGACGATCACGAAACGCGTGTCGGCAAGCCGCCCGTAGCGCACCGCCTCCCCCGGCTGCGTCAGGTCGCTCGTGGCGAAGGCCTGCTCCTCGAGCACGCGCTTCACCTGCCGCCGCTCAAGCAGCTGGTACCCCGGCGCGTCGATCGCGCGGATCAGCATGTCCGAGACGACGTCGCCAAGGCCGGCGGGAACCCCCTGCTCGTCGAAGGTGGCGACGACGAGGCGTTGGGCGGGGGATGGCTGCGGGTCGCCGTCGCGCGCAACTGCTGCACACGCCAGGAGCGTCGCCAGCATGCAGCCGAGGATCGCGTGGTTTCGAGGAATCACCGACAATAGGGTACGCGGCTCGGCCGTCGGAGCCCACACTCTCACGTCCGCGTCAGGGATCCATGCCTTCCGGGCTCGTACGGACCGGATCCGTCGCGGACGGCTTCGTCGCAGGATTGGTCGATGCCCAGGCAGGCGCAGGAACGCCCAGCCACTCAGCGACCTTGACGAGTTCGCCCTTGCCCCATTCCCCGACCTTCGCCTCGGCGATGACTCGGGGATAGAGCTCCGCTGCACGATCTCGCAAACCCAAAGCCTTTGCAGCACGCAGTGCATTCACTCCTGCGAACTTGTGCGACGGCTCGGCAAAGAACGCCGCGCGTGCCAATGGCTCGGCCAGGCAGGGCTCGTCGGCAGCAATCAGCGTTGCGGAGAACAGGCTGACTGCGTCAACATTCGGAATCACACCCAGGTTGCCTGCCAGCATCTCGATCGCGGACATGAGCGATTCGGGAGTCTGCTTGTTGAACTCCACCACTGCCGACGCGTACCACGGCCGCTCTTCGGTGCTCCAGCCGCCATCCAACCGGCCGTCCGCCAGCAGCGCAGCGACCACGATAGGCGACGCGACCACCTTCGCGCGCAGCTCCTTGCTCAACCGACCGCCGGGTCGGTCCTCCACGGACCTCACCTGGACCGCAGGCAATTGCGTCTGGACGAAGTCTGCAGTACGGGCAAAGCCGCTCGACCGCAAGCGTTCGATGAGCGTCCGCTGCACCGCGGCGTCGTGCACACGGCAACTCAGCATCATGAAGAGGTCATCGACCGTCAGCTGGGCGAGCATGTCGCTCGCGAGCGGTGACAGGGTCGCGCCGAACGCACCGGATTTCAGGACCGCCTGCGAGCAAGGCGCCGTCCAGCCCTTCATCGCCTCGACGGGAATCGTGCCTTCCGGGGTCATCCACTTCCCCGAACGAGCCAGCGAAAATCCAGGACCAAGCACGCGGGCCAACGCGGCACCCAGTCGGCCACGGCCGGCCTCGACAGCTTCCGGCGACGTGCCGTCAAGCTCATTGAGCACGATCGACTGGACGAGAGAACCGGTGCCCGCTTCCGCGCGGTTGCGCAGGCAAGACAGCAGCGCGCCGCGATCGAACTTGATGGCATCCAACGCCGATGCCGGGACAGCCTGGACCACCTGCACCGAATCCGCGCCCGTATCGCTATGGACCGTGGAGAGGCCTGCGAGGGACACAGTGCCCTCGATGCACGTGACCGCGGCGTCGAGGGCCGCCGCACGGAGACCGCCGGTACCAACGCCGTCGGAAAGCAGCTCGGCCATTCGGAACTCGAGCATCGCACGAACGGCACGGACGCCTGCCTTCCCCTCGGCCACCTGGCGGCTGCGCTCGCCCGCCGATTGCGCGATCGTCAATCGGACCGATGCAAACACGAAGCCGTCCGCCCGGCGGACACCCTCGGAACTGAGGGCGTCACGCCGGGCGGCAAAGACGGTGGCAGGATCGGGCGGCGCATCGCCAGCGCAAACCGGTGGGGCAGATGCCATCACCGACGCCAACAATAGGCCTCCGCACCACTCGCGCAGCACAAGGCACGAGCCGCGCCGGGCGCCGTGCCTCAAGGATCCACTCCTTCTGCACCAGCACC
>CAIUGU010000112.1 GCA_903898785.1 uncultured Pseudomonadota bacterium
GATCTCGTGTTCCGCTTCGGTGCCGAAGTACACAAAAACCTGCGTTCAGCCGGACTTTTTCGACGAATCGGGGCGAGAGGATTCGAACCTCCGACCTTTGCGTCCCGAAGCCGTCCGAGGCACTTCGCGGCGCATCCGATGCTATGGTCAGTTCAGAGTGTAACCCCTTGCAGGGAAGGTAGCAAGGGGTTGCAGTTGGTCGCACGTGGTTTCACCTCGTACGCACCAGATCGCTCCCCAAAAGTTCAAATTTGACGCCCCTGCCGCGACAAGAGAGCCTGCGCGAACATCCCCCTCACGTGCTGCGCACCACCTTCGGGGTAGACGTGCGCCGCCGCGGGCATCGGCGACGGCAAGGAGAACCTGCTCCTCTACCACCGCCCGCGGCAGGCGTCGGTTGGCGACCGCTACAACAACGTCGACCGCGAAGACCTGCGGCAAGCGATCGAAGACTTGGTCGGATTCCTGCTGGAGAAGGCCGGCGTGTCCAACGTCGCGCAGGAGCCCGACGAGCAGAAGCGAGACGCGGGGTAAGCGACCTCGCGCCAAGCTTCGACGCCGGCCATCCTGGCAGGATCATCTACAGGTTGTGGTGCCATATTGGCACGCTCGCTAGTGTTCGCCCGATGTAAGCCCATGCGAATCAGCATTCGGTCGGGCGGCACGTCACTTGCCCACAGCATGGACGCCATGGCACCTGGAGAGTCCGGCGGTCATTGCGCACATCCGACCCAATGTCACACACCAGCGTTCCCGAGAAGGTCAAGCTGCACCTGTGGGTGCTTGCTGGGGGTCGCTGCCAATACCGCGGCTGCAACAAGCCACTCTGGCGCGACGACCTCACCGACACGCAGATGAACGCGGCCTACGTCGCGCACATCGTCGCCGACAGCCCCGGCGGACCGCGAGGCAATGAGGTTCGGTCGGAGCAGCTGAAGCAGGATCGGTCGAACCTCATGCTCCTGTGCGACCCGCACCACAGGCTCATCGATAGGGAAGGCAAGGAGGACCATCCCGAATCGCTGCTCAAGATGATGAAGCGCGAGCACGAGGCGCGCATCGAGACGCTGACCGCCATCAGCCCGGACCTCGGCAGCCACGTGCTGCTGTACGGCGCGAACATCGGCGACCACGCTTCGATGCTCACGTACGAGGACGCCGCACAGGCGATGGTGCCGAAGCGGTACCCAGCGAGTGCCACGCCGATCCGGCTCGACATGATCGACAGCAGCACCACCGACCGCGCCGCTGCGTTCTGGTCGCAGGAGGAGGCCAACCTGCTGAAGAAGTTCGATGCGCGCGTCCGACAGATCGTTGCCGACGGAACCGTGCGACACATGTCCATCTTCGCACGTGCTCCTCAGCCGCTGCTGATCCGCCTCGGCACGCTGCTGACCGACATTGCTCCGGCCGACATCTACCAGCTTCACCGCGAGCCGAATCCTGGCTGGGCATGGCCGGAACCGGCTCCACCAGCGCCAGCGTTTCGCTTCGTGCCGCCGCCAGATGACGCCACGGGGCCGGCCGCCCTGATCGTGTCGTTGAGCGCGACCTTAACGAACGACCAGATCGCCAAGGTGCTCAGCAACGACTTCGTGCCCTGGCGAATCGAGCTGCCCGAACCGCGCCACGACTGTATCGGCGCACCTGAACATCTGTCCGTGCTGCGCGCCTTGCTGCGCCGCGCACTGGATCAAATCAAGGCCAAGCATGGCGCCGATGCGCCCCTTCACATCTTCCCGGCCGCGCCTGTGTCGACCATGGTCGAGCTGGGACGGGTCCGCCAACCGAAGGCGGACATGGCGTGGCACATCTACGACGAGAACCGCGCGCACGGCGGGTTCATCAACGCGATTCAGATCGCACAGGAGAAGTAGCCCATGACGCAGTGGGACCAGTTCGCGCGCGACATCTTGCAGAAGATCGTCGACAGCATCGAGATCCCCGAGAGTCACTACAAGGCGGCCACGGAACGCTACCGGTCGCTGAGCGACTGGCTACATCGCAAGGAGTCGACGATCGCCGACGATCGACCCGAGGTGTATCCGCAAGGTTCGTTTCGACTGGGCACCGTGATCCCGCCGCTGAACAGCGACTGCGGCTACGACCTCGATCTGGTCTGCGAAATGCGGAACGTCGAGAAGGACGAAGACTCGCAAGCCAACCTGAAAGTGCGCATCGGCGCCGAGATCCACGCATACGCGAAGGCACACGGCATGGACAAGCCCGAAGAAGGGCGGCGCTGCTGGAAGCTGGCGTACCGTGGCAAGCCGTCGTTTCACATCGACTCGTTGCCAGCGATCCCGGAGGACGAGGCCACGAAGAACACCATCGCCCAGGCAATCCGGCACCAGAACGAAGTCGATCCCAGCGTGGCGGAGACCGCCATCGCGATCACCGACAAGACCAGCGACCGCTACGAGGCGATCACCGACGACTGGAACATGAGCAACCCGGCGGGGTTCGCCACGTGGTTTGAAGAGCGAATGCGCAGCGTCGCGCTGAAGCGGATGGAAACCCTGGTTCGCGATCCAGTCTACGCGAAGGTCGAAGACGTTCCCGCGTACGAGTGGAAGACGCCGTTGCAGATCGCCGTACAGCTGCTTAAGCGGCACCGCGACACGATGTTCGCGAAGGAACCCGACATGGCCCCCATCTCGGTCATCATAGCGACGCTGGCCGGGCGCGCCTACCAAGGTGAAGTCGACCTGCTCGACGCACTCGACGGCATCAGCAAGCGCATGGCCGGGCTGGTGCGCAGCCAGAAGCCGCGCATCCCGAACCCGAGCAACCCCGTCGAGGACTTCGCCGACAAGTGGAACGCGACCAAGGAAGCGGCGTTCTTCCGGTGGGTCGACCAAGTGCAGGCCGACATCAGAACGATCCGCACCGGCATGCAGCCGGACCGCCTGCGCCGGTTCCTCAAGACCGCCTTCGCCGTCACGGCCAGCGACGAGTGGATCGCAGCGGCGTGCGCAGCTATGACGCCGACGGTTCCAGCCGAGCCGCGCAGGGTGACCATCGCGGAAGCCCCGGGCCAGTGGCGGGATGGTTAGCGACTGGTGGCAGGCCATCGGCCTTGACGGGTTCCGTACTGCCTACCCCGACATGCGGCTCGGTCCAGGCCGGCCGGATCAGCTCGTACTCGTCGGGCAGTTCGAGTTCACGGGCAGCAAGGACGGCGTCGCCATCACGGACCAGTACGACGTGGAAGTTGAGATCCCGAAGTCGTTCCCGCTCGACCTTCCTCGTGCGCGCGAGCGCGGCGGTCGGATCGCGTCTACGTTCCACACGAACCCCGACGGCAGTATGTGCCTCGGCTCACCGCTGCGCCTGGCCCAGCGCGTCGACGCGGAACCGACGTTGACTGGGTACGCCGAAAGCTGCTTGGTTCCCTACCTCTACGCCCACAGCTACCTGATGCGGCACGGCAAGCTGCCGTGGGACGACCTGCCGCACGGCGACGTTGGGATCCTGCTCGACTACCTGAAGATGTTCCGCGCGCGGTATGCGGACGAAGTCGTCGCGTTCCTTGCGCTGCTGTCAGGTCGCCGCCGAGTCGCCAACAAGCGGCCTTGCCCGTGCAGCAGCGGACGACGGCTCGGCGCCTGCCACGCACGAACGATCAGCCGGTACCGGCGCGTGTGGAGCCGCGCGAAGTTCAGGTCGGAGTGCGAGAAGATGATGAAGCACGTCAAGGCGGCGCGGACCGAGCTGGCACGGCGGGCGCAGGCAACAACGGCAAAACCACAACAACCCTGACAGATGACGGCGTACGACAAGCAACACTCTTCGCCGACGATGGCGAACCGGTGGTGGGCGGACCAGTAGGCCGCGCCCGGCGCGGCTGATTGACGATCACGGACGTCAGTCGACCAACCTGTCGCAGAAGTGCTTCCCTAGAAGGAACAGCCACGGGATCTGCTCCAACTGAAGCAGGCCGACGTTGTACCCGGCCGGCACGGCGCTCATGCTCACGATCGACGACAAGTCCGATATGTCGTACACGTGCTCAGCAGGGTCCATCGCAGACGGCACGACACAGGCTCGAATCAGTGCAACAAGCACTTCAACCAGCGCAGTATCGCCTCCGACTTCCTGCCACCAATCAAGGCCGACGCGAACAGCCACGTCGATGTCCACGCCACCCTTCGTGAACTCACAGTTCAGCCGCTTCGCCGGGGCAACCTTCAGCTCGCCAGCTGCAAGCCGCGACTCAACATTGCGCAGAACGTGCCAGTCCTTCTTGTTCGACTGTCGAAATGTCCCGTAAAGGA
>CAIUGU010000113.1 GCA_903898785.1 uncultured Pseudomonadota bacterium
CATCGGGCGGCCTCTCTGCGAGCACACCGAGTCCAACAGCCGGGTCAGGTGATCACCTCCGATCGTATGCTCGGGAACGACCGCAACCGACTCGTGAGTGCCGTCATCGACGATGGTGAGGCACTTCAGTGTTCGCCCCGATGCGATACGGTCGAAGACGAAGTCCATGGACCAGATCTCGTTGGCTTGGCCTGGGCGGATCAGGGGCTGCCGATCCGCCTCCGGGATCTTCTTGCGTCGCCGGCGACGGATATGCAGCTTCTCCAGACGATACAGCCGTTCCACCCGCTTGTAGTTCACGATCTCGTCGGCCTGGCGTAGCTTCAGGTAGATCATGCCGACCCCGTATCGTCGATGACGCTGCGCCAAGGCAACGATCCGGGCCCGCAGCGGGCCATTGCGGTCCGGTCTCGGAGCATAGCGCAGGGCACTGGGACTCATCCCGACGACCCGCAGGCCCCGCCGTTCCGACATCCCCCTCGTCTGCATCCACCGCACCAGCTCGCGACGCACTGGCGCGGCTACCATTTTTTTCGGAGCGCTTCCCGCGTCACCTCGTTCTCCAGCATCGACTCGGCCAGCAGCTTCTTCAGCCGGGCGTTCTCCGTCTCCAGCGCTTTCAACCGCTTTGCGTCCGACACGTCCATGCCGCCGAACTTGCCCCGCCACAGGTAGTAGCTCGCCTCCGAGAACCCGTGCTTGCGGCACAGCTCCTTCACGGCAATGCCCTTATCCGCCTCCCGCAGGAACCCGATGATCTGCTCTTCCGTAAACCGCTTCTTCACGTCCAACCTCCGTTCCGGGGTTAGACTCTAAATCAACCCGCTACTCAAAAGAGGGGGGACGTCGAGTTCCATATTCGTCCCGCCCGCATTCGGGCGAATCGCATCGCCCGCCGCATCGTATGCGGGGCTGACCCGGATGAACTTCACTGGCCTGACGGCAAGAAGCCCTACCTCTACTATTGGTAGCTGCGGGACTGCCCGAGTCAGCCTAGACAGGGACACTTGCCTGGTGTGGGTGAACCCAGTGGAACTCAAGGTAGAGCGGAGACACGCCGCTACGCCGCCGCCCTCAAGTCGAAATCGGCGCGAATGAGGTCATAGGGGACGTGGACCTGGCCTGCCTCGTTGCGGGCGACGAGACCGTAGTCAATCAGTGCAGCGACGTCGGCGTGTACCCGCTTCACGTCTCGCTCGAGTTCCCGTGCGAGGGCGCGAAGGCTCGATGGGCCGGTGGCTTGCAGCCGTTCGACCAGTTCCCAGCGCTTGGGCGTGAGCACCTTGAACAGCGCGGAAGGCGATTCGAACTCGAATACGTCGCCGTCCGACTTGCCGCTCTTCCACGCCTTTACGAAACGACGGCCCATCTCCCGCGCCACCGCCTTGGCGTCCTTGCGAATCCGGATTGTCGCTTTTCTCATCGGCCTTCCCTCTTCCTCTCGACGTCCGCCAGGAAATCCCACACGAGAGTCTCCACGGTGCTGAACATATAGGATTCCTGCAACGCACCGACATGCCGATGATCACCCTTCGGCCTTTCGTTTTCGTAACCGATCAGCCGCCTGCCATGGCGCCCGTAATGCAGTCGATACTTGAACTGATGGCTGCTGCCGTCCACAGGAACCGGGACACGCCAAATCACCATCTCGAGCACGGCTCCGTCGTCGTAGACGAAGCGCTGCCTGAGCAGCAGCTCCGCCTTCATGTTGGCAATCGTGCCAACACCGGGAGAGTGTTGTCAATTAGGCCAACGCTCCAGCAGAGAACGGGACGCCCGCGCCGCTGATATAGGCGACTTCTTGAAGTCACAAACTGTGACCTCAAGTCAGTCGGGACTTGCACACCGGCTATCCATTTCATGACGGACCTCCGTGTCCGCGAGACTCCAGGAGCGCATCACGGTAGGCCGCGGGAACGCCCACGGAAAGTCGAGAAACGGGTGGGATTGGGGAGAAATGGGAGAGAAGGAAGCAGGTGCGACCGGCGGACGGGGACAGGAGCAACCGGCGAACTCTGTGGCCTGAAGACAGGCCATCCATTCGCAGGGGAAGCCTATCGGCAAGGGGGGCCGACTGCGTCGGCAGGGGTAGCCTCGCGGCAGGTTCAGAATCTGGCTTGCCGGCAGGCTTTTAGCCTCGTAGGGGCTACCTTGCTGACAGAGTCGGCCACCTTGCCGATAGGCTTACCCTGCGTGCAGAGCACGCCGGTTTCTCTTCCCTCTTCACTTGCCGGTAGGCTTACCTTGCTGACGCAGTCAGCCACCCTTGCCGGCAGGCTGCCCTTGCTGGTTTATGCCCTGGCCGCAGGGTACGAAGCCAGCCGGTTACTCTGTATCCGCGCCGGCCGGTCGCTCCGCGTCCCCTACGCTCCGCCTCCCATCTCCCCTTCCCACAATCCCGCCGGCCTCGTCGGGTCGTCATCGTCGGTGACGAGGAGAATGTGGAGGTGATCGCCGGTGAGGGTGGCGTGGAGGCCTTCGGCTTTGAGGGTGGGGCTTAAGAGTTCGAAGCGTTCTACTTGCGCGGTGCGGGAGAGGATGCCGACGGCGGCGGCGATGCAGGGGCCGTCGTCGAAGGAGTTGTCTGTGTTCTCCGCGACGGCGGTGAAGGCGATGCGGCCGTCACTCAACACGGAGGCGTCGGTGAGGCCCCACGGAACGCCTTCGATGGAACCGAGTTCGACGGGCGTGACGGTGAACAGCAATGCGTCCGGCCGGTCATCGCGTTCGATGGCGCGGAGGAACGCGTGCAGGTCCAGCGAGACCAGTGCATTGCCGGCGTTGCCCTTGTTGCCGCGCTGGAGCAGCACGAGGTATTGGCCGAAGACAACCGCGCCTTCGATATTGAGATCGTCGAACGCCTTGTCGATGGGTGCAAACAGCCTCGAGAGGTCGAGGACTCGCGGCGCGCCCGCAATGAAACCTTTCGCGTTGAGCGCGAGCAGGATGCCCGTGCTGCGGTTGTCCCTGGAGCCAGAGCCGAGCGCGAGCAACGCACCGTGAGGGTATTTCGCAAACTCTGGCAACCTCACCTGCGCCTCGAAGTCCGGCTTCCTGCGTTTGCGCTTCTTCTCTCCGTCCGGCAACTCGCCATCAAGCAAACGGATAAGCGTTCCCTCCGCGTCTCCTTGAGTCGGAAAGACGCCGAGATGCAGCTCGTCATCCGCAATCACGTACAAGCGAGAACCCACGACGACAAGACTGCTCGCTGCAGCCAGGTACGCAGGGCGACCCGCGGCGCTCGGCGCTGCCAGGGTGAGGTCGCGGAGTTTGTGGCAGGAGAGCATGGGAGGAGGATAGGGCAATAGGGGGAGAGAAGGAGCGACCGGCGGACGAGAGCAGGAGAAACCGGCGAACTTCGTACGCAAGGGGGGCCTACCGGCAAGGGTGGCCAACTCTGTTGGCAAGGGAAGCCTCGCGGCAGGTTCGGCGACGGAGGCGGATGAGGAGCGACCGGCGAACTTCGTACGCAGGGGCAGCCTACCGGCAGGGTAGGCCGACTAAGTCGGCAGGGGTAGCCTCGCGGCAGGTTCAGACTCTGGCTTGCCGGCAGGCTTTTAGCCTCGTAGGGGCTACCCTGCCGACGCTGTCGGCCTACCCTGCCGATAGGCTACCCTTGCTGACGAAGTCAGCCGGTTGCTCTGTGTCTTTGCTTACTTGCTGGCAGAGCCAGCCGGTTGCTCTGCTCTCCTCACTTGCCGTCAGGCCCACCTTGCCGATTTATGCCCTAACCAGGGTACGCCGTCGCCCCCCCCTTGCCGGTAGGCTTACCCTGCGTGCAGAGCACGCCGGTCGCTTCTCGCTTACTCGCTCAACTTCCTGATCATCCCATCCTGTCTCGACGTCAGGTAGAGCTCGCCGTCGCGGCCTTGGCTCAGCATGAGGTCGGCGCGGGCGACGGTTTCGCCCAGGGTGCGTTCGATGAGTTCGCGCATCGAGGTGTAGACGGTCTGGCCGCGGGCGTCGCGGGTGAAGAGTTGCACTTCTTCGATGGGGGCGACGGTGCTCGGGATGCCGTCGTCGGCGGCCTTCAATGCGGCGAGGTCAGTAGCGAAGATGCGACCGCGGTTGATGTCGCCGAAGATGAACTTGCCGCGGAGTGCCGCGATGCGGCCGCGATAGGCGAAGCCGCTGCTGATGGCGGGGCCGTCGCTGTGGTCGTACATCGCGACGGGGTACATGAACTCGTCCTTCGTGCGACCCGACAGCACGTCGGCGGGCAGTTCGTACAACTGGTTGAGTGCGCCGCCGGGACGGATCATGCCGTTCTCCCACAGGCCTTCGCGCTTCATCCAGCCGTAATTGCCGCCGTTGTGGACGATGTTCACTTCCTCGATGTGGTTCATGCCGATGTCGGTGGCGAACATCGTGCCGTCGACCGGATCCCACGACAGGCGGTGCGCGTTGCGGAAGCCGTACGCGTAGATCTCGCCGAGCGTGGCCGGGTTGTTGTCGGCGGCGAACTTGTTCGTCGGCGGGACGGTGTAGTCGCCGAGGCCCTTTGTGCCCTTCGACTCGGAGGGGCTGCGCGGATCGATGCGCAGGATCGACGTGACGACACTGTCGAGGCGCTGCGTCTGGCCGGGGTTGTTGGCCTTGGGGCCGCCGCCGTTGCTGAAGCCGTAGTCGCTGCCGCTGGTGTACAGCAGGCCGTAATCCGCGTCGCCGGGCTTGGCGGCCGTGTTGAAGCCGACGTAGCCCATCGGGTGCGTGAGGTTCTGGACGATGTGCGCGATGCGCAGCAGCTCGCGACGCTTGCCGGTGAACGTGGGTGCGGCCGGATTGTCGGCGCGCCATTCGGTGATGATGTTGTGGTACGTGGCTTCCGCTGCGGTGTAGCCGGGCGGCACGAAGTTCGGCGCGGCCGGATTGTCGGGCCCGCGCTCGGCATGCACGGTGTAGAACAGGCCGTTGCGTGCGAAGTCCGGATGGAAGTCGAAGCCGCTCAGGCCGCTGACGAGACGGTTGTACACCGCGAGCGGAAACAGCTCCGCGGCATTCAAGTACATCGACAGCTTGTTGTCTTTGTCCAGCAGATAAATGAAGCCGCGCGAATCGTTGACGAAGCGACGACCGTCGGCGAGCTCGCGTACGTAGTTGGGACGCGCCCAGCCTGTCGGCGTGACGTCCTGCTCCACCGGCCGCAAGCGACGCGTCTCCGGCAGCCGCGCCACCTCCTTCACCTCGACCATGAGCCCGCGCTTCTCGACCCGCCCGGGGATCGGATCCGTGACCTGGGCGAACAGCGCGGCGGGCGACAGCAGAGCCAAGGCAGCGGCGACGAGCGGAGTGCGAACAGACATGGCGGGACCTCGGGAGTGGACAGCCGTCAAAGTTGCGCGAGCGGCTGACTTTGCCAAGGAGGGGGGAGGAGGGCAAGTCAAGAAGAGATAAGAGCGAGCGCCGGAGGGGGACCGGAGCGAACGGCGAACTCTGTTCGCAGGGGTGGCCTACCGGCAAGGGTGGCCGACGCCGTCGTCAGGGGTAGCCTCGCGGCAGGTTCAGATCCTGAATTGCCGATAGGCTTACGTTGCTGACGAAGTCAGCCGGTTGCTCTCTCGTATTCATTTGCCGGCAGGCTTACCCTGCCGACGGCGTCGGCCACCCTTGCCGGTAGGCTTGCCTTGCTGACGAAGTCAGCCGGTTGCTCTCCTCTCCCCTACCTCAGCCACTCCGACATCATCGCCAACGTCGCGCCGAGCGCCGCGCCGGCGGCGACGTCGGTGGGATAGTGCAGGCCGAGGATGACGCGGGAGGCGGCGACGAGCAGCGCGAACGGGATCAGGACGAGGCCGAGTGCGGGGAAGTGCGTGACGGCGATGCAAGTGAAGAGGACGGCGTGCAGCGTGTGGCCGGAGGGGAAGCTGTAGCGGTCGAGCGGCGGCATCGCGCACTCGATGCCGAGCAGGCCGATGAAGGGGCGTTCGCGGACCAGCGAGTGCTTGAGCAGCTTGTACAGCGCGAGACCGACGAGGCCGGCGGCGAGCATCTGCGCCGATGTGAGCAGGCCGTCGAAGCCGAAGGCGACCGGTAGCACGGCCATCAGCGTGTACCAGAACACGCCATCGCCGAGGCGGCTGACGGCCTGGAACAGCTTGCGAACGACGTGCTGTCTCGCCGCTGCGTTGGCGAAGAGGCAAACGCGGCGTTCGGCCTGGTCTACGCGCAGGAACACGGTTTGCACACTCATGCAGCTTCCTCCACGACAGCGGCTTCCGGCGTGACGGCCAGGCCCTGATAGACCCGGATCAGCTTCTCGGCGAGCGTCCGTGACGACCACTTCAGTGCGTCCTGCCGGGCCCCTTTCGACAGCTGCGCCCGCAAGACCTTGTCCGTCAGCACGCGGGCGACGCCGTTCGCGAACAGTGCGACGTCCTCGGGCATCACGAGGCTGCCGGTGGTGCCGGCGAGCACGTCGGCGGTACCCATGACGGCCGTCGAGACGACGGGCGTGCCTTGCGCCATCGCTTCGAGCAGCACGAGGCCCTGCGTCTCCGTCCGTGAGGCGAACACGAAGGCATCGGCGGCGTGATAGCAATCAAGCAACGTGGTCTTGCGATCGAGGTAGCCGATGAAGCGGACGCTGTCGCTGAGTCCGCGGGCGGCCACGAGCGAGCGCAGGTGGGCCTCGGCGGGCCCCTCGCCTGCAATCACGAGCAGCACCGACGGAATCTGCTTGCGCAGTTCAACCAGCATGTTCACGAGGAAGTCGATGTTCTTCTCGTGGGCCACACGGCCGACGAACAGCGCGAGCGGCCGCCCCGCAGGCACGCCGATGTGGACGCGGAAGGCAGTGCCGTTGCCAGGCGCGAAACAGCTGGTCGGCAACCCCGTGGGCAGGATCTCGATGGGGGTGTTCACGCCGTAGGCCTTGAGCGCGTCCGCCATCGGCCGCGACGGCGAGATCACCGCGTCGACCTGATGGCATTGCGACACGGTCCAGCGTCGCGCGAGTGCCTTCAGCCAACTCGCGGGAACCATGGGCATGTAGTGATGCAGGTAGTGCTCGAAATACGTGTGGTAGGTCTCCACCACCGGCACGCCGAGCCGCTTCGCGAACTTGAGTCCCGCGTAGTGCGCCGCGAACGGGGTCTGGATGTGCACGACATCGAAGTCGCCCGGCCGCAGCTGCTCGCCCCAGGCCTTGAGCTTGTGGCCCACGAACAGCCGGTCCTCGGGATCGAGAGGAACACCGCGTGAAGGGATGCGCACGATATCCGGGTCGGAGTCCGGTGCTGCACCCGGATACCCAGGAGCAACGAGAACGCACTGATGGCCGAGGGACTGCAGGTCCGTGCGATACGTCTGGATCGACGTCGACACGCCGTTCACGCGTGGGAAGAAGACGTCCGACACCATCAGGATCTTCATCAAGACCTCGGTCTGAAACCTTGAGGCCTCTGAGGTTACGGGGGGAATGTGACGGTTCCGGGGAGCGGGTGTGACAGTTGGGTGACGGGGGCGGAAAAGCGAGAAGCAATCGGCATATAGCAGGAGCAACCGGCCAACTCTGTTGGCAAGGGAGGCCTGCCGGCAAGGGTGGCCGACGCTGTCGGCAGGAGGGCCTATCGGCAAGTGAGAAGCGGAAGCGGAGGCGGAGCAACCGGCAAACTTTGTTCGCAAGGGGGCCTGCCGGCAAGGGTAGCCGACGGTATCGGCAGGGGAAGCCTAGCGGCAGGTTCAGAATCTGGCTTGCCGGTAGGCTTACCTTGCCAACGAAGTTGGCCTACCTTGCCAGCAGGCTCCCCTTGCTGACTCAGTCAGCCGGTCGCTCTTGGTCGCGCATCGCTATCCCGCCATCGCCCTCAACATCGGCTCATGCAACCTGCCATTCGTCGCCAGCACGGTTGTCGTGTGGAGTCCGATGGGGCCGCCATCCAGCTGCGTGAAGGTGCCGCCGGCGGCTTCGACGATCACGGCGAGGGCGGCGATGTCGAGGATGTTGACGTCGGACTCGATGA
>CAIUGU010000114.1 GCA_903898785.1 uncultured Pseudomonadota bacterium
CGCCGCGCGTCAACCCGGCCTTCGTCGCAATGAGCAGCCCCGCGTAGGGGTGCAGTGATTCTCGCAACAGCTTCTCGGATACATCGGGGCCGTACGAGTCGGCAGTATCGATGAAGTTGACGCCCAGCCCCGGCAGCCGCTGCAGCGTCCGCAGTGCCTCGGCGCGGTCGGCAGGTTCACCCCAGACGCCGCGCCCGGTGATGCGCATCGCACCGAAGCCCAGCCGGTTGACCTCCAGCTCGTCGCCGATCCTGAACGTCCCGGCCGCTCCCGCATTTGCTGTCGTCATCGTACGCACTCTCCGAAAAGCAGCTGCCATCGTCGCATATCGAGGCGCTGGCCGGAGACAAAAGCTAGTGGGTGGGGCTCGCTGTCGCCGAGAGCAGTCGGTGCATGCGCCGCGCAGTGGCGGGGTGGCTGACGAGGTCCGCGATGGTGTAGCGGTCGAGGACGGCGAGGAAGGCGGCAAGGGCTTCCTGCAGCGGGCTGCGCAGTCTGCAGGCGGCGCTGACGACACAGGAGTCGCGGGCGCCGTCAAAGCACTCGACGAGCGCAAAGCCGTCCTCGGTGGCGCGCACGATGTCGCCCAGCTTCAGCGTTGCTGGCTCCCGCGCGAGCTTGAGGCCGCCGCCCCTGCCGCGCAGGCTTTCGATGAAGCCCGACTGCACGAGCGTCTGCGCCACCTTCATCAGGTGATTGCGAGAAATGCCGAAACGCGTCGCGATGTCCTCGATCGTCCGTGGCCTGCCGGGCTCCATTGCCAGGAACATCAGCATCCTGAGCGCGTAGTCAGTGTGCAGCGTGAGACGCATCCGGTCCTCCGCTGACTTGCGCCGCCGAATCGACTACGTGCAGGTGGCCCATCATGCCGACCTCCGCGTGGTCGAGGATGTGGCAGTGGTACATCCACATGCCGGGCCGTTCGTCGAAGTCGACGGCAATGCGGACCTTCGAGTTCACGGGCACGTTGACGGTGTCTTTCCATTCCGGGATGCGCTTGTCGTCGAGTACCTGGAAGAAGTACCCGTGCAGGTGGAACGGATGGTCGAACGGCGAGTTGTTCACCAGCGTCCAGATGTGCTTCTCGCCGATGTTCGCCACGAGCGGCTTGGCCTGCCAGTTCGGGATGCCGTTGATGCCCATCTCGACGATGCCGCGTTCGAGCTTGATCGTGAGTTCGAGCGTGTGTTCGACCACGCTGGACAGGTCGATGGGACGGATCTCGCGCAGCTTCCCGGGGATGACGGCAGGCCTGACCGGTGCGTCGGCCACCGTCTCGATGGTCATGATGTCTTCGGAGAGCCGTGCGAACGCGGTGCCGTAGCCGCGGTCGACAGGCAACCAGCGCAACGTCGATACGCTGCCGGGCGCCAGCTCCGGCGTGTAGACCACGTCCAGCCGTTCTGCAGGCGTGATCGTCAGCCGCTGCAGTCGTTCGGAGCGTTCCATCAGTCCGTTGTCGCCGCCGATGCGCGTGAAGGTGTTGTTGCGCATCGCGAACGACCAATAGCGCGAGCGCGCCGAATTGATGATGCGCCAGCGTTGCTGCTTGCCCGAGCGCACCTTGAGGCGCGGCATCACCTTGCCGTTGACGAGCAGGACGTTGCCCTCGCGGCCGAACAGGTCGCCGAAGCTGCCGCCGTTGTCCTTGGGCTGCAGGACGCCCTTCTCGTCGAGGCTCATGTCTGAGAGGACGAGCACCAGGTCGTCGCCGAATTCCTTCGGGTCGTTCGGGTCCTCGACGACGATGGGCGCGTACAGACCCCGGCCCACCTGCGCGGGCGAATCCATGTGCGGGTGGTACCAGTACGTGCCCGCGTCGCGAAGCACGAAGTCATACAGGAACTCGCCTCCCGGCTCGACGGGCGCCTGCGACATGTTCGGTGTGCCATCCATGTTGTTCGGCACTCGGACCCCGTGCCAGTGGACCGTTGTGGCATCGGGCAGCGAATTCTTGAAGTGGACGATCAGCCGGTCGCCCACCTTGGCCTTGATGTACGGGCCGGGCAGCATGCCGTTGTAGGTCCAGGCCTTCACCACCGTGCCGGGCTTGATCTCGACGTCGGCGATCTTCGCCTCGAGGTTGATCTCGAGGATGTTGGGGTCGGGGTTCAGGTCCGGAGCGGGCTTCAGCCCCACGTCACGGTCCCAGCCGTCGGGTTGGGGCACGTCGAGTGCGCCGAGCTGCGGTGCCGGCGATGTGGGTTCCGCCGCCAGCGCAACGAGCGGCGACAGGCTGCCGAGCAGCAGGATCAGGCTGGGGAGCGGGCGTGACACGGACTCACCTCGGCAACGCGGGTTGATTGACTGCAAGGACGCTCGAGTTCAAAGAGGTATATTTCATACCTCTTTACGGAGTCAATGGTGAATTGCCGCAGGTCGCAGGCAGAGGGCTGTTCTAGCCGAACGGGCCGAGGGCGTCGCGATGTCGGGCGATCGACAGGATGAGCGCGAAAACGCCCAGCGCTGCCAGCCAGCAGACGACGCGGATCGCCCGCGTTCGGCCCCGCTTCAATGCGAACGAGCCGAGCACGATGTAGACGACCAGCAGCACGACCTTGGCGGTGAGCCAGCCGTGGACGAACGGGTATTGCTGGACGATCACGGACAGCGCGATGGCTGCACCGAGCAGCACCGTGTCGATGGCGTAGCTCAGGTAGCGCAGCGGTGCCGCCATGGCCCATGGCGCGTCAGCGGCCCGGCCCAGTCCCCGGATGAAGAACAGGCCTCCGCTCAGCGCCACTGCGGCGATGTGCAGCAGCTTGATCGTCGGATACAGCTCGATCATGGCCCGCCGTCAGTTGCCGGCTACAGGTGGTATTGCGAGAAGAATTCCCAGATCCGTTCGCTTGCGTTGATCTCGGTCGAGGGATTGTTCGGTTCGGCCCCCTCCCTGGGCGGCAAGCGACGCGTGGAGCCGGGCCAGGTGTGGCCACCGCCGGCCGACTGCGGCGCGTCGATGCGATTGAACTCGACGACCACGCCACTCTTGCAGCCTTCGAAGCGACGCCGCTCGACGTGCTCGGCGACCTTCGTGACGACCGGCGTCGGGCGGCACCCGTTCAACGCAGCCCAGCTGCTCACCGCCGTCTCCACGCTGTACTGCCAGTACTCATTGGCGCCGCCCTTGTACGGGTTGGTGCGATCGTCCGTGCCGTGGAACGTGATGATGGGCACGGCGCGTGACGGCTTGCAGCTCTCGGGGTCGGGGCGCGACGTGTCCGACTTGAGCGGCATGCCGGCGCGCAGTCCCACGACCGGTGCGACGGCGGCGATGCGATCAGAGAGCTGGCACGCCAGCACCGAGCTCATGCGTGCACCTCCCGAATGTCCGGCGGAGTAGACGCGCGTCGTGTCGAGGCAGAACTGCGAGGCAAGCTGGTCGATCGCATCGCTGAAGAACTGCACGTCGTTCGGCGCGTCGGCGGGAATCGGTCGGTTGCCCGTGAGGGGCAGGCCGTAGATGTTCCAGTAGTGTTCCTGCGGTGCCGTCGGCAGCGAGATGCCGCCATCGGGCCATGCGACCGCGAAGCCGTGCTTCTCTGCCGTCTTCTCGAAACTGCTGTTGATCGACTGGCCTTCGCCGTTGCTGCTGCTGCCATGCAGGTCGAACACGAGCGGAATGGCTTTCCTGCCCGTGTAGCTGGCCGGCAGGTACATCTTGAACTCGCGGACCCGGCCGCCGGAGCGGATCGACACCGTCTTCATGCCGCCGGTGGCCGCCACCGCACAGCTGGCGCTCGCTGCTGCCGCGGCCTGCGCCGGGGTCGAGCCCACCGACAAGACCAGCGCCACACTCACTACTGCACCCAGGGTGCTGGCCCGGAGTCGAGCAACGGTAATCCGCTTCATGTCTGCCTGCTTCGTTATGTCCTGGAGGGGTTGGCGCGAACGTCTTGGCGGAGGCCGCCCAAGCGTTCGAAGGATGCGGCAACGCACTGACCTTGTATAGGCGGGCCGGGAGACAGGAATGGTCCGTGCCTGCTTGCTGCGGCGCGGCATTCCGGGTTTGGTTTGCGGTGTACAGCGCTCCGAAGCTCCTTGCTGATCCGCAGCTTGCTGCGTAGGCTCTCGCCCGAAATGTCAGCGCGCGTTCCTCTCCCGCCCGATCGGCGGACGTTCCTCAAAGGGCTGGTCGGCGGCACGGCGGCGGCCCTGTTGCCGCTCGGTTTCGCGGCATCGGTTCGCGCAGCGACCGCACCCTTGAACGTCGTGCCCCTCGACACCTCGCTGCGCCTGATCACGGGTGCGGGCGGCAATGTGCTTGTCGCCGAGACGGCAGAGGGTCTGTTGCTGGTCGACGGCGGCAATGCCGCGAGTTCGGCCGGGTTGCTGAAGCTGCTCGGCAACACGCGTCCCGTCCGCGTCCTGATCAACACGCACTGGCACCCGGACCAGACCGGTTCCAACGAAGCGCTCGCGAAAGCGGGCGCGAAAATCATCGCCCACGCGAATACGAAGCTGTGGCTCGGTACCGAGATCGACGTGAAGTGGCAGAACAAGGTGTACCCACCGCGTCCCGCGATCGCGTTGCCCACCGAGGCGATCTACACGCAGGGGAAACTCGGCTTCGGCGGTACGACGGTCGAATACGGGCACTTGCCCCAGGCCCACACGGATGGCGACCTGTACGTGTTCCTGCCCGAACGCAACGTGCTGTTCACGGGCGACATCATGAATGTCGGTGCTTACCCGATCCTCGATTGGTCCACTGGCGGCTGGATCGGCGGCATGGCGAGCGCGGCCCGCAAATTGGCCAGCGTTGCGGATGCCACTACGAAAGTGGTGCCCGGCCTCGGTCCGGTGCAAACCAAAGCTGACTTGCAAGCCCATGCGGACATGCTGACGGCCGTCCACGCTCGCCTCGTCGGCCTGCTGAAGAAAGGCATGTCGGTCAGCGACATGATCGCCGCAAAGCCCACCGCCGAATTCGATGCAAAGTGGGGCGACCCCACGTTGCTGATACGCAATGCCTATCCGGGACTCTGGGCTCACGTGCGCGAACACGGCGGGATCCTGTGATGCGGCGTTCAACACTCACCTTGGCGTTGATGTTCGCCGGCGCCGGATCCGCGGGAGCCGCAGTGCCCGCAGCCATCGCACAGAAGAACGGAGCCCTGCTCGATACCTACTGCTCCAAGTGTCACAACGACACGGAGTTCGCGGGCGAGGTGGCCTTCGACCATCTCGACACTGCGGCTGTCGAGAAAGACGCGAAAGTCTGGGAAGCAGCTGTCCGCAAGCTGCGCGGCCGCATGATGCCGCCCCCAGGCTCGAAGCAGCCGGCGCAAGCGGAAGTGGACGCGTTCGTGAGTTCGATGGAGACGAGCCTCGATGCGGTGGCGGCGGCCAAGCCCTCACCGGGTCACGTCGGACTCCGTCGGTTGAATCGCACCGAGTACGGTCGCGTGATCGAAGACCTGCTCGGGCTCAAGATCGATCCCGCGGCGTTGTTGCCCAAGGAAATCGAAGCCGACGGTTTCGATACGGTCGCGAGCGCGCTGAAAGTGTCCCCCTCCTTCCTCGACCAGTACATCTCCGCGGCTCGCGAGATCAGCCGGCTGGCGATGGGTGACGCGCAGGGTCCGAGCTTGACGCGCTCGTTCCGCGGTCCGACTGACGAGCAGGCCTTGCACCGTGATGGACTGCCGCTCGGAACGCGCGGCGGCCTGCTGGTGGAACATGAATTTCCGGCAGATGGCGAGTACGTACTGAACGTCCGCCTGAGCATTGCGGACCAGCGTCGGGGCGTCAATGGCGGCTACATTTCCGGCCTCGATCATCAACACCGGGTCATCGTGACCGTCGATGGCAGGCGCGTATTCCAGCAGGTGCTCGGTGGGCCAGCCGAGCTCGAAGCGGCCGATCTCGACCAGCAAGCCGTGCTCAAGTCGCTGAGCGAGCGCTTTTCCAATATCCGCGTGAAGCTGCCCGCGGGTCCGCATCGCGTCGGCGTCGCGTTCGTGGCGCGCACGTTCGCCGAGTCGGACAACCCGCTGACACCGCTGATGGCGGATGCGGGAATAGAGCGGATGCCGCGCGTGGCCAACCTCGATATCGTCGGGCCGTTCAACGCGACGGGCGTGGGCGATACGCCGAGCCGGCGGCGCATCTTTACGTGCCGGCCTGCAACAGCCTCGGACGAAGCAGCCTGTGCGACGCAGATCGTGACGAACCTGGCGCGACAGGCCTATCGCAAGCCCGTGACGGCTGCCGATGTCGCGGGGCCGCTCGGGTTCTACCGCGACGGGCGGCAGAAGGCGGGATTCGAGGCCGGTATCCAGGACGCAGTGATGGCGATTCTCGCGAGCCCGCGCTTTCTGTTCCGCGCCGAGCCTTTGCCCGAGGGCGCGAAGCCTGGCACTGCATTGCCGCTCGGCGATCTTGAGCTCGCCTCGCGACTCTCTTTCTTCCTGTGGAGCCAGGGACCCGACGACGAGTTGCTGAAGCTGGCCGAGCGGGGCGAACTCAGCCAGCCGGCGCGACTCGAGCAGCAGGTGCGGCGCATGCTGGCGGACGACCGGTCGACAGCGCTGGTCACGAACTTCGCATCGCAGTGGCTGCGCTTGCCGAAGATCGACACCATCGAGCCGGATCCCGCGCTGTTTCCCGGTGTCGATCTCGCGCTGCGGATGGCATTCAAACAGGAGACCACGCAGTTCATCGACAGCATCCTGCGTTCGGACCGGAGCGTCGTCGACCTGTTGACGGCAGACCACACGTTCGTCAACGAACGGCTCGCCAGCCACTACGGGATCCCGAACGTGCGCGGTGACCAGTTCCGCCGCGTCACGCTGAACGATTCCGTCCGCTTCGGACTGCTGGGCAAGGGCAGTACGCTGCTCGGCACCTCCTACGGCAATCGCACCTCCACTGTCCTCCGCGGCGCGTGGATCCTAGAGAACCTCACAGGGACGCCGCCGCATGCGCCACCTCCTGGCGTCGAGACGCTGCAGGAGAACATCGTCGGCGGGCAGTCCCTGACGGTGCGTGAGCGGATGGAAAGGCACCGAGCCGATCCGTCCTGCAACGCCTGCCATGGCGTCATGGATCCGCTCGGCTTTGCGCTCGAGAATTTCGACGCCACCGGCAAGTGGCGCACACGGGATCGCGAGACGCTCACGCCGATCGACGCCAGCAGCAAGATGCCTGACGGCACCGCGCTCAACGGTCCGGCCGACCTGCGGGCTTTGTTGATCCGGCGCCCCGAACAGTTCGTGCAGACGCTGACCGAGAAACTGATGGTGTACGGACTTGGGCGGAGCATCGAGTATCGCGACATGCCGGTGGTCCGGCAGATCGTCCGCGACGCAGCGCGTAACAACTACGCGTTCGCGTCGCTCGTCCTTGGCCTGGTCAACAGCGCGCCCTTCCGCATGTCGGAAGTCCCGTTCGAAGGGCCGCCCGCCGGCCAGCAGTCGGTCGCTGTGCAGCAGCAGGTTCAGAGGTAACCATGTTCATCACGAAGAAGCATCTGCCCCGACGCACGTTCCTGCGCGGTCTCGGCGCGACGATCGCCCTGCCGCTGCTCGATGCGATGATCCCGGCGCGCACCGCGCTCGCCAACACGGCGGCGGCGCCGAAGATGCGCCTCGGTTTCGTCTACTTCCCTCACGGCGCGGTCATGGACAAATGGACGCCGGTCGGGGAGGGCACGAGCTTCGAGCTGTCCCCGATCCTCGAGCCGCTTGCCGCGTACAAGAAACAGCTGACCGTCATCAGCGGCCTCGGCAACCGGCCGGGCGAGAGCCAGGCCGTGCACGCGATCGTGCCGGCGACGTGGCTGAGCTGCGTCCACCCCAGGAAAGGCAGCCAGGAGCCGTTTGGTGGCGTGACGGCCGATCAGCTTGCAGCCCTGCACATCGGGCAGGACACGCCCTTGCCCTCGCTCGAAGTTGCGACCGCACAGGCGACCGACGGCGGAGCCTGTGATCGGGACTACGGCTGCAGCTATTCCAGCACCATCTCGTTCCGCACGCCGTCGAGCCCGCTGCCGATGGAGCACAATCCGCGCAAGCTGTTCCAGCGCCTGTTCGGCCAGGGCGATTCCGCCGACGAGCGGGTCGCGCTGATCGCGCAGCAGCGCAGCCTGCTCGACATGGTCCGGGGGGAAGCCGCCGCTCTGCAACGGACGCTCGGCCCCAGCGACCGCGCGCTGCTCAGCGACTACCTCGATACCGTGCGCGAGATCGAGCGGCGCGTGCAGAAGACGGCGCAGCAGGACCTGTCGAACGTGACGCTGCCGCAGGTGCCGGTGGGCATTCCGGATGCCTTCGACGAGCACCTGAACCTGATGTTCGACATGATTGCCCTTTCCTACCAGGCGAACCTGACCCGCATCTTCAATTTCATGATGGCGGCGGAGGTCAGCAACCAGACGTACAACCACATCGGCATCCCGGATGCGTTCCATCCGCTGTCGCACCACGCGAACGATTCCGCGAAGCTCGAGCGCCTGTCGCGCATCCAGCGCTACCACACCGAGGTCTTCGCGAAGTTCGTGACGAAGCTTGCGTCCCTGCCGGATGGCGACGGGTCGATGCTGGATCATTCAATCCTGCTGTACGGCAGCAACATGAGCAACAGCGACAAGCACAACCAGTTCCCGTTGCCCACGGCGCTGATCGGCGGCGGCTGCGGCAAGCTGAAGGGCGGGCAGCACTTGCGCTATCCCGACCACACGCCTCTGTCCAACGTGCTGCTGACAATCCTCGATCGGTCGTCGGTGCCCGCAAAGGCACTCGGTGACAGCACGCAGGTCCTCGCGGAGGTCTGACATGCGAGTCGGGTTTCTGCCATTCATCCTTGCGGCGCTGCTCGCGAATGCGGCGCAGGCCGATTCGCCGTTGCTTGCAGCCGCGCGCGAAGGCAAATCGGCCGAAGCCCTGGCCTTGCTTGAGCAGCGTACGGACGTCACCTCACGCGAACCGGATGGCACCACGGCATTGCACTGGGCCGTCTATCGGGATGACGCCGCATTGGTGCGACGCCTGCTCAAGGCGGGCGCCAATCCCTCGCAAGCCAATGACTACGGCGCCACGCCACTGTCCGAAGCCGCTGTCGTCGGCAATGTCGATGTACTGAAGGCGTTGCTCGATGCGGGCGCGGCTGTTGATGCGCGCAATGCCGATGGGCAGACCGCATTGATGGTGGTGGCGCGAACCAGCAATGTGGAAGCCGCACGCCTGCTCATCAAGCGGGGCGCGGATGTGAACGCAATGGAGTCGTGGCGCGGGCAGACGGCGCTGATGTGGGCTGCGGCGCAGAGCCAGCCCTTGATGGTGCGCGAGCTGCTGAAGCACGGCGCGAGGGTCAACGAGCGATCGATCGTCAACGAGTGGCAGCGCCAGGTGACCGGCGAGCCGCGGTTCCAGGCCCGGCCGGCAGGCGGCTTTACACCGTTGCTCTATGCCGCCCGCCAGGGCTGTGTCGACTGCGCGAGGCTGCTCATCGATGCCAAGGCGGACGTGAACCTCGCCGATCCTCAAGGCATCACGCCGCTCGCGATGGCCACCAACAATTTCAAGTTCGACGTGGCGGCGTTGCTGCTCAAGCGGGGCGCGAACCCGAATCGCTGGGATTTCTGGGGACGCACGCCGCTCTACATGGCCGTCGATCTCAACACGCTGCCCCATGGCGGCTGGCCCGACCTGCCCTCGCTGGACGAGACCACGAGCCTGAAGCTCATCGAGCTGCTGCTGGCAGCCGGTGCCATTCCGGATGTGCAGCTCAAGCTCTTCCCGCCCTATCGGCACCTGAGCAACGACCGCGGCTTCGACCTCATGCTGACGATCGGCACGACGCCGTTGCTGCGCGCAGCGAAGGCGGGCGATACGCCAGTGGTCAAGCTGCTGCTCAAGGCCGGGGCGAATCCGAACCTGCCGAACGTGCTCGGGCACACGCCGGTCATGGCTGCTGCCGGCCTCGGGTCCAACATCGTCGATACACGCGGTCGCTTCAAGACGCAGGCGGAGGCGATCGAAACGCTGGAGTTGCTGCTCGCGGCCGGTGGCGAACTCAATGCAGGTGATGCCCGCGGCCAGACGCCGCTCCATGGGGCGGCCTACTGGGGCTGGAACGACGTCGTGCAGTATCTCGCCGACAAGGGCGCCAATCTTGCGGCGAAGGACCGGGACGGCAAGACGCCGGTCGATTCGGCGCTCGGTCGCGCCGGCGGGCATGGTCGCGGCGGGCAGACCATCATGGTGTTCGAGAGCACTGCCGAGCTGCTCAAGACCCTTGCCGCGAAACCTGCGGCCGGAACGGCACAGTCGAGCGCACTCCCGGCTCCCTGACTAAGCGCTCGGCCGAGTTTGAACACTCGTCGCGGAAATTGGGGACATTCCTAATTTCCATCCGCCCGCTCTGGAAATTAGGAATGTCCCCAACTTCCCCCGGCGCTAGTTAGGAGTCACGGCTCCGCGCCTTGCGCAGACGGCCCATCGCCCGGACTACGGTTTCCTCGGCGAGCCCGAGGTAGGAGCCGATTTCCGCGCGCGTCATGGGCAGGGGCATTGACTCGTCGCGCTGTGAGCGCGTCGCAAAGTCCTTGAGGAAGCTGGCCACCTGTTCCGTTGCAGGCAGCGAACCCCACGGCTTCAGGCTTCCCTCGAACTGGTTGACCGCCTTGAACAGGAGCCGCTGGACCACTTGCGGCGGCGGGCTCGCGCCATCGACGACCGACCACTGCAGCCGGCAGACCGTCGTCGGTTCGATCGCTTCGGCCCGATAGCCGTGATTGCCGCGAACCAGTCCCTCCAGTCCCAGTACTTCCCCCGCCACGCGAAAACCGAGGACCCGGTCGAGACCGTCCTCGCGTGACTCACAGAGCTTCACGCACCCGCCCGTGACGAGATAGACGGCTGCAAACTCATCGCCCTGGTCGAAGACGAGATCCCCGGGATCGCGCCTGACTTCGCGGCGCACGGTAAAGCCGTCCCCGCGGGAAACGACCTGGTCCCAGCACCGGCGCCCGGCAGGGCACTCCGCGCAGTCGATGTCCCGCCGGGGCGGGCTCTGCAGTCGCGACACAGTAGAAGTACGCATGGCATTGCAACATACACGCGCCCCCTTTGTTGCAGACATCGTGGATACCCGTATGCGCCTTCAGGTTGTTCGCATACCCAGAGTACCCCGCGGTTGACGATCATCAACCCCGCACAGAGGCGCCTGCCTTAGCTTGTCAGCGTCCAGTCCAACAACAGGCCACAAATAAAATGGAAGCATTCCTGAGATCCCTAGAAGAAACCGCACTCTCGCAATGGGTGCTCGGCTCCATCCGGGGCTATCCCATCGTGCTGTCCTTCCATTCGCTGGGCCTCGCGATCCTGGTCGGCTTGCTGACGGTCATCGCCCTCAAGGTGCTCGGCTTCATGCCGAACCAGCCCTATGCACCGTTCCGCAAGTTCATGCCCTTCGTCTGGTGGGGCTTCGCCGTGAACCTTGTCTCCGGGGTCGTGCTCTTCATGGCCGACGCCGTGAAGGATTTCTACAGCTGGACCTTCTGGATCAAGATGGTCTCGATCGCCGTCGGCCTCGGTTTCGCAGTTCATGTCAGCAAGACGCTGCTGAACCCCGCCAGCGGCGTTACCGAGCCATCCTCTGGCACGAAGACCTACGCGGTCATCTCGCTGTTCGCCTGGTTGATGGCAGTCGTCGCGGGCCGGCTGATTGCCTACCTCGTGTATGCAGGCGGGGCCTGATCCCCTGCCGGCCAAGAACGCACGCACCACG
>CAIUGU010000115.1 GCA_903898785.1 uncultured Pseudomonadota bacterium
GCAGCCGATATGGAGAGCTGGCGGGGATCCGCGGTTGCGATCGAAGTCGAGGACCGCGCTGCCTTCGACACCTACCTCAACAACGAACCGTTCTACCAGAACGGCCTCTACGGGCAAGCTGAAATCTTCCGTTGGGAACGCGGCGCACTCGCGCCAACGCGGTAATTGCGCGTTGGCGGCGTGTGTCCAACCGGCGCACCGGAGGAGAACATCTGGTTCGGTGAAACCTTTCAGCTCAGCGGCGATCCGGACAACACAGTTTCCGTGTACGAAGAACACTCTTTCCGGCGCCTGCGTGCATTGCCCGTCAAGTCGGGTGGGCGATGAATTACACTCAAAACAGGAGTAGACAGAGGCACGGTGCTGCGGGCGCATGGCACCACGATGCCTCGAAGGAGAGGGGTGATCGGAACGTGACCGCCTGCGGTTCAGGCGTGTTCCGGTCGGAACAGATTGAAGGCCATGCAGTTCGAAACAAGAGAGAGACAGATGAGCGAATTCCGCAAGCTGAAGACCGGCATATTCATTCCGCCCCATCATCCGATCGACGAGGACCCGACGCTCTGCATGGAGCGCGACCTGGAGCTCACCGAATGGGCCGAACATCTCGGCTACGACGAGGTCTGGTACGGAGAACATCACTCCGGCGGCTATGAGCTGATCGGCTCCCCGGAACTCTTCATCGCAACGGCGGCTGCCCGGACCAAGCGCATCAAGCTCGGCACCGGCGTGGTCTCGCTCCCGTATCACAACCCGTTCATGGTTGCGCAGCGTTTCGTGCAGCTTGACCACCTGACGCGCGGCCGCGCCATGCTCGGCTGCGGACCGGGCCTCCTCATCCTCGACGCCATGATGCTCGGCGTTCCTCCCAAGAAGTCCCGCGAGCGGATGGAGGAATCCCTCGACATCATCCTCCGCCTGCTGGCCGGCGAGACGGTCAATCATGAAAGCGAATGGATCACCCTTCGCGATGCGCGTCTGCACCTCCTGCCTTACACCCGTCCGCGGCCCCACGTCGCAGTGGCGAGTGCCGTGACGCCGAACGGCGCCTACCTCGCCGGCCGCTATGGCCTGGGCATGCTCTGTGTCACTGCTTCGCTGTTCGCCGGCTACGATGTGCTCGGCGTCAACTGGGATGTTGCCTGCAAGACGGCTGCCGAGTACGGCCGCACGATGGATCGCCAGGACCTCCGGGTGGTCACCCAGATTCACCTTGCGGAGACTCGCGAGGAGGCGATCAATAACTGCAAATGGGGATTCGACAAGTATCAGGACTACATGGCCGCGCTCTATCCGGATGGGGGGCGTCTTGGCAAGGGGGGGCTCGAGGAGGTGATGAGTCGCGACATGATCGTGATCGGCACGCCTGACGATGCCATTGAGTTCCTTGAAAAGTACTGGGAAAAGACCGGGGGCTTCGGCACGCTGCTGATGTTTGGTATCAACTGGGCCCGGTTCGAGGCCACCAAGCGCAGCTATGAACTGTTCGCCCGTTACGTGCGGCCGAAGTTCGAGGGCCGCATGTGGGAGCGGCAGGAGTCGCTCGATTACATGCGAGCGAACGCAGAAGACTATGGTTCGCAGCGGATACAGGCGGCCAAGGAGACAGTCGAAAAGCGCTTCAGCAACGTCGTGCCGCGCGGGGCCACGCGTCCGCCGGTGTGAGCCGCCGGGTGTGCAGACGCAATAGCCTTTGCGTCTGCACCGTCTGTGGGCGACCGATTCGGCCGGTGACGGGCGCGAAGCGGCCGGACCCGAGAGTTCGTCCTGGCACCTACAACAATCGAGACTGACGAAATGACACTTCGACTTGGTGTGGACATTGGCGGGACATTTACCGACTTCGTGCAGATCGACGACGTCACCGGCGCGATCTCGGTCGACAAGTGCCTCACCACACCGCGCCATCCCGAGGAGGCAATCCTGACGGGCATCGGTCGGCTGGCCTCGCGCAGGCAGGGCGATGCGGCCTACTCGGCGCATATCGTCCACGCGACCACCCTGGTCACCAATGCCATCATCGAGGGCAAGGGCGCGGCGACTGGCCTGATTACGACCGAGGGCTTCCGCGACCTGCTCGAGATTGGCCGCGAGTCACGCTACTACGTGTACGACCTCGAGCCGCAGTTCCCCCTGCCCATCGTGCCGCGGTCATTGCGGCGCACCGTGCACGAGCGCACCTACGTCGATGGCACCAGCGTTCCGGTCGACGAAGCTGCGCTGATCGAGATCGTCCGCGACTTCCAGCGCCAGGGAGTCGGTGCGATCGCCGTGATGTTCCTGCATTCCTACAAGAATCCGGCCAATGAGCTGCGCGCCGGCGAGATCATCCGTTCGGTTGCGCCTGAGCTGCAGGTCTCGCTTTCGCATCAGGTGGTGTCGCGTCCGCGGGAGTACGAGCGACTCTCGACCACGGTGCTCGACGCCTACATCAAGCCGATTACCGCCGGCTACATCGACCGGCTCCAGGAGCGGCTGGACGATGGTAACTACGCCGAGTCGCTGTCCATGATGCTGTCGAACGGCGGTATCTCACCCATCGCCATCGCCAAGGACTATCCCATCCAACTGGTCGAGTCGGGCCCTGCTGCTGGCGTCGAGGC
>CAIUGU010000116.1 GCA_903898785.1 uncultured Pseudomonadota bacterium
GCTTCCAGGTCGGTACCGTAGTGCCCAGCATCTTGTAAGTCGCCCCCGATCAAATCCTGCGCCGGTCGATGCAGCACTCTTCTGCAGAAACGGGCACAGGCGGACAGATGAATTCCGCCACTCTTCGTCAGTACGCACGATCGCGGGAAATCCTCATCAACGGGGTTTGCAGGCAGACAGGGGCAGCGCAGCATTGCTGCATGCCAGCAAAATCACCCTGCCAAAGTGGAGGCTGGCCACCCGTAGAGACGGGCGTCAACCCGCTAGAAACGCAGGTTCAGTATCACGCCGAACGTTCTCGGCTCGCCGAGCAGCGCAGTGGTGTGCCCGTAGTTGCCGGTGGGCCCGCCGTTGAGCGGATTCGTCGCATAGAACAGTTGCTTGATCTCGAGTTCATCGGTCAGGTTATGGACATAGGCTGTCAGGTCCCATGCCCTGTGCCCCGGCACGAACTTGACCTGCAGGTCCACGATCCACTGCGACGGGATCGTGGTCTGGCCGGGCACTTCACGCGCCAGGTTGAACGCTCCCCTGACCGGGTCGATCGCGGTGGCGCCGGGCAACACGCTGCCAGCAGGGATTGCGCCGCCGTCGTACTTCCTGCTCTGCCACTGGTACTTGAGCGCGGGCACGATCGACGCGCCGCCGGCGAGATCGAAGCGATGCGAATAACGGCCCAGCCATTGCCACTTCGGCGCATCGCCGAGTCGCTGGCCTTCGCGGATCACTTCCGTCACGACGCCATCCAGGGTTTCCCGGCCGTCGACGATCCTGCTGTAGATGTAGGTCGACGACAGTCCGAGTCGATCGCGTGTCGTCAGTGCCCAGTCGAAGTCGAACGAGAGGCCGCCGAGGTTGACCCTGCCTGCGCTCGCCACGGACGGCACGACGGTCTGCGGCACGTTGTTGACGACGGGGAACGGGGGCGGGATCGGCCTCGACATCGGCACCTCGAGGTCGGTGTAGTCATACCACCACGCCGCCATGTTGAGCTGCAGCGAATCGTCCAGGAAGCGGTTCTTGGAGCCGATCTCGTAGGCCAGCAGCGTCTCCGGCTTCAGCTTCGGCGTCGATCCGTAGGCGAAACCGCCGGACTTGTAGCCCGTTGCAATCGTGCCGTACAGCATCGAGCGATCATCGACGGTGTACTCGATGCCGAACCGATACTGCATCTGGCTCCACGTGCCGGCGCCGTTGGTGTGCAAGACGGTCGGCGGGATATTGGTGCCCGCAGCCTGGGCCGGCGTGATGATCGACGCGGCAAGGAAACCCGGGATGCTGTTCTCGTCCGGCACCCACAGGCTTTGCAGCACGCTGTTGACGTAGTAGCCCTGCGTCGTGTTCTTGCGGTCGTACGAGTAGCGCAACCCGCCGGTGAAGTGCCAGCGCTGCAGGTTCTCGGGCGTCCACGTGGCCTGGCCGTACGCTGCATACGCGGTGGTCCCGCCATTCACCGGCGAAAAGCCGGAAATGCAGGGGCATCCCGGCACGTTCAATCCCGTGTTGGGATCGGGCGGCGCGGTGCCGAGCGTGGACACGGGCCCGGTCGCCGTCATCACGAAGCCGGGAAAGCCGGGCACGGGATCGAGGCTGTTCGGTACCGCGTTGCCGTGCAGCGCCGAGCTCTTCAGCCAGAACAGACCGCCGACCCACTGCCAAGAACCGTCATCGTCCGACAGGATGCGCAGCTCGGCTACATCGGTATCGGATACCTGCGGATACAGCTGCGGGAACGCCGCACTCGCTCCTTTGGTCGCGGTCTGCGAGATGGCCTCAAGCTCGCGATGGCTGAGCAGCGCCACGGCAGCGAACGGTCCGAAGTCGTGCGTGTACTGCGCCATCGCACCCCAGTGCACCGACTGGATTTGTCCGGAGAACACCTGCCCGCGCGCAGCGATGTACCCGTCGTTGTCATACGGATCCCCCACCCGGGCGGCGAAGTTCGTCACCGACTCGGGGGGAGTAGCGAGGAAAGTGTTGGTCGCTGCGTCGAACGCGCGAACGTTGGGGTCGACTGCGTACAGCCCGCCGCCTTCGTTGGTGCCGCCCGTATTGATGTGGTCGTAAGTGAAGTACAGGGTATCGACGGGCGTCGGCTGCCAGTTCACTGACAGGCGGCCTGCCCACTGGTCGATCGCCGCCTCACCGTCGGAGTACAGCGCATCGCGCGTGTACCGCGTACCGGCAACCCGCAGGGCCAGTGTGTCGGTGAGCGGCACGCTGATGCCGCCGTCTGCGCGGAGCGTATTGAAGCTGCCGTACTCGAGCGAGGCATTCGCGGCAAGGTGGTCGCCAGGCCGGGTGGTGATCAGGTTGATGGCCCCCGCCGCCGAATTGCGCCCGTACAGCGTACCCTGCGGACCCGCCATGACCTCGACCCGCTCGAGGTCGAACATCATGCCGTTCATGCCCCAGAAATTGCTGAGGAAGACGCCGTCGAGGTGCACCGCCGTCAGCGTGTCACCCGTCGGCGAGAACCCCTGCTGCTGCATGCCGCGCATGCCGACGACGGTCGCCTGTCCCTGCCGGGTGTTGATCTCGAGTGCCGTCGATGTCTTGCCGACGTCCTTCACTTCACGGACTCCCTCTTCGACGAGGGTCCTTCCGGACACGACATTGATGGCCACCGGGATGGCCTGCGCCGACTCCTCGCGCTTCTGCGCCGTGACGATGATTTCCTCGAGGATGGCCGTATCGCCTTCGCTTGGCTCCTCCCCGGTTTCAGCGTCCTCCGGATCGGGCAGTTCGCGGCGTCGTGCCACCATCTCGCTTATGCGGTCGATCAACGAAGGGTCGTTGCGCCGGATGAGGACCACACCGGACGACAGCACCTCATGGTTGAGGCCCGTCTCCGCGAGGAGCGTATCGAGGGCCTGCTGGACGGTGGAACGCATCCTGAGCGCCGGACTCACGACACCGTTCACGATGTCCGAGCGATACAGCAGGCGCAGGTTTGCAGTGAGGGCCACTGCCTGGAGCGAAGCATGCAGGTCCTGCCGTTCGATATCGAAGTCGTAGAGGCGGGTGTTGTCCGCGGCACGGGCTTGCGGCGCAGCGGCTGCCGCGTCGCCGGGCATGCAGAGCACCGCGAATAGACCGGCAATCGATGCCCGGCCTGCACTGCGAACCGCTATCGGAAGCGTTCCCGCTGCGGGTGGTTTGCCGGAGCAAAACAGCAGGAAATGACAAAGGCTCCCCGCTGCGGTACCGCAATACGCGCGCAGTCGGAAGACCCTCGTCGACCAGGACATGATTGCCACCCCTCAAGCGCCCGGGCCCCCTGCTTTGGAGGACCTCCTTATGGGCATGCTCTACTGTCGCGGCGACAGACTCAAGAGGTCCGGTCCTTCCCGGTAAACGGCGACCGGGAGATAGGACTGCAGCGCTTCGACGAACGCCAGTGTATCGCCCGACTCGAACACTCCGCTGACGCGCAGCGCGGCCAGGGATTCATCGCCGATCTTCACCTGCAATCGGGAATAACGGTTCAGCCGGCGCACGGCCTCGCCGAGCGGGGTGTCCTTCAGGATGATCTTGCCCTGGCGCCATGCGATGACGGCGTCGATATCCGCCTTCCTGTCGAGGCGCGTGCGCCCGTCGGCATCGACGCGGAGCTCCTCGCCGGCCACCAGGTCGGTGACGGTCCGCCTGCCCTCAACGGGGACCCTCGACACGGAGCCTGAGGACTCGTCGGCAGGCGCGCCGATGCTCACGGCCACCTTGCCCTCGACCATCGCCACTTCCATGCGCCGGTCCATGTATTCGACATTGAAGGACGTGCCGACGGCAGTGATCGTGTGTTCCCCGGCGTGCACGCGGAAGGGCCGCCGCGGAGCGCTGGCCACCATGAACTGCGCCTGGCCGTCGACCAGCTCGACGATCCTGGAATCCCGCGCCATGCGGACCCGCACCGTGGTACCGGCATCCAGCGCGATCCTGGAATGGTCCTCCAGCTCGACGATACGCTGCTCGCCGATCTCGGTCCGGTAGGTCGCCTCGGACACATCGTCGAACAGCGATGTCGCAACCAGTCCGACGGCGAGAAGGGCGACTGCTGCCGCAGCACTGCCCCACTGCAGCAGGGGCCGCGGCTTGAACCAGCGCGCAAGATGGGAACGGCGTACGCCGCCGAGCGCCTGCTCGCGCAGCACCATCAACTCGGGCGAGGTGGCATGCAGCCCGACCGCCCGCCATGCCTCACCAGCCCGAGCATGGGCCCGAGCGAACGCCGGATCGGCAAGGGCCTCTTCAAGAAGGCGCTGGTCTTCCACGGTCCA
>CAIUGU010000117.1 GCA_903898785.1 uncultured Pseudomonadota bacterium
AGTACCTGGCCGTGAGCCAGATCGACGACGTGATCGCCGCGAGCGAGCAGCTCCGTTCGCGCTCCCGCATGCTGAAGCAGTCGATGAACCGCCAGGACCTGCCGATGGACGACTCGGTGGTGATGTCCTTCACGTCCTCGCCGGAGCTGGTGCAGTACCGCTTCGTGCCGCAGACGGTCCTGGACGTGGCGCTGCGCCGGCGCACGGAGATGCTGGAGGCGGAGCTCGCCATCGCCGAATCCACCCTCGGCATCCAGGTGGCGCAGAATGGGCTCCTGCCCAGGCTCGACGCCTTCGGCACCGTGTCACCGGTCGGCTTCGGCACCACCGTGGGCGACGCGATCACCGGCAGCGGCAGCGGCGCATCCACCGAGGTGGCGTTCAACAGCGGCCTGCGCCTGCAGGTGCCCCTGGGCAACGAGGCCGCGAAGGCGGACCTCCGTGCGGCCCTGTATCGCCGTCTCCGCGAGCTGGCTTCCGGGCAGGACCGACGGCTCTCGATCGCGCGCGAGGTGCACGATGCGGTTTCGCGCACCAAGACGGGATGGCAGGCGGTGCTTGCCACGCGCCAGGCAGTGGATCTTGCGTCACGTGCGTACGACGGCGTACGCATTCTGTACGAGAAGCGTGCCGCCACCATCACGGACCTCACGCAATCGCTCGTGCAGCTGGCGGATGCGCAGCGTTCCGAGGCGACGGCGGTCGTCAGCTACCAGCTCGTCCTGCTGGACCTTGCCGATGCCACCGGGATGGTCCCGGGCCGTGCCGGGCTCTCCATCGACACCGACATCTCGCTGCCCGCGCCGGAAGCGGGTGATCCCGGATCGGACCCCGATGCATTCCTGAAGGTGCCCGCGCTGCTCGAGGCCCAACGAAGCGCGCCCGGCGAATTGCCGGGCGCTGCGTCGAATGATTCGGTCGTTGCCCCGGTCAGGGCCGCTTCGAGCCCAGGTTGACGCCCTTGACCGGCGTGGCGGTCCGGCCGGTGCTCGCCTTAGCGAGTCGGGACGATGCGCCGGCCTTGGCGGCGCCGCCCTTGACCTTGGCGAGATCCTTGAGGTTGAGCTTCTTGTCGTTCGTCATGGCGTTGGTCTCCTTCTGAGCGGCATGCCGTGCGGGATGTCCGCACCACAGGGGGAATGATCGGTTCAAAGCGGGGTGAATGCCAGCAACCTTCGTGCAGTCGCCCCGATTTTCCCGCACGCGGCCAGGCAGGGTCCGCCCCTGCGGGGCAGGAACCGGCGATCTCTCCGTACAGAAATACCCCCCGGAGGCGTGTAACTCCGGGGGGCAGTTGTTTCTCCGCGGCCCTGCCGGGCGCGCGAAGGGAGTGGCGGTTGTCCAATAAGTCCACGCAGGACCGTTGGATGTCGGTGACCAACGGCAAGGCCGTGGTGCGCCACCCTCAACCACGGATTTCGGGGGTCTGAACCATCACGAGTCTGGAGGTTTGTCCCGACCTTTTCGCAAAAGTCGCCAAATCGTGGCAGGTGATGATCCAGTCGGGAGTCGGTTTGCGCCTGCATGGACAGGAAGGACCGCTGGTCCTTCCGCTACGAAACTGACCGCGCGGTGCGCCGCGCCGGAAGGAATCGTTGGAAGCGAATTCATACACCGCCCCTTTTCTACGGGTCGACCATGAAGAGTGCCCCGATGGGGAATTCTGAACGGACGACCTTGACCCGGCCGAGTGCATCAGCACGCGGCCGGGTTGTTTTTATTGCGCATCGTGTGGCGCGGGGTTGGTTTCCCCGCATTACGGACGCAGCAAACTTGACTGAGCACGTTCTCGGTACATGATGACGCTGCGCTGGTTGCTCGGCGCGCCTGCAGGAGAGCGGGAACCAGGGGTGTCGTGTGCGTCCGAAAGCGTGTTTCGGCCGCGGTTCGACATCGTCCAGGAGTGGTTCCATGTCGTCCCTGCCAATGCCGTCCCCCGCGGACGGTCCGTCGCTACCGACGCTGTTCGAGAACATCTATTCGCGGCTCAAGGAGCTGTCGGCGATGTTCATGCGCAACCAGCCGGTCGGTCACACCCTGCAGCCCACGGCCATCGTCCACGAAGCATTCCTGAAGCTCGCCGAGCGCGAGTCTGCCGAATTCCAGACCGAGGAGC
>CAIUGU010000118.1 GCA_903898785.1 uncultured Pseudomonadota bacterium
CAACCATCGGCTTTTCTGCGACTGGTGCTGCTGCAGACTCTTCCCGCTGCGCCGGCGCACTGCCTGCATAGGAGAACTCCGACTGTGCGGGTGCAGCAACCGGTGCGTGCTGCTCACCCTGCTGCGGTGAGTCAGCCTGCGCATCGGCATGCGGTTCGCGCGACTCGTCCCGCGATCCGCCTTCGCGGCCTTCGCGCGGCGCGCCGTCACGATCACGGTCACGGCCGCGTCCGCCACGGCTGCGGCGACGGCGTTGTTCACCCTCACCACGCGGCTGTGCCGGGTTTTGGCCATTCTGGTCGGCGCCCTGCGGCATCTCCTGCGAGTCGGCTGATTGGTCGGGACGTGCATCGCCGTTGACCGGACGCGGTGCGCGCTCCTGGCGCGGCTCACGTGGTTCACGCTGCTCGCGGGGCTCGCGAGGTTCACGCGGGGGACGCTCGGGGCGACCCTGCTGCTCCGGGCGGGGACCACGTTCAGGACGGTCGCCACGCGGTTCGTTGCGCGGACCACGCTCCGGACGATCTCCGCGCGGCGGGCGATCCTGCTTTTCACCACGCGCTTCACCGCGCTGTTCCGTCTTCTGGCCATCGCGTGGCGGACGATCTTCGCGATCACTACGTCCACCGCGTTCGCCGCGACCACGACCACCACGCTCCGGACGGCCCGAACGCCCCTCTCGGGCGCCTTCACGGCCGCCTTCGCGCGGACGAGCCGGTGCGGTTTCTTCGTTGGCGGCGGGCGCTGCGCTCGCATCGCCCTTGAACCAGCCCAGGATGCGGCCGAGGAATCCGGTGGGCTCCTTGCCTGCTGCCGGAGCACTTGCGGTTGCAGACGGGGCAGCCGGGCTACTGGGCATCGGCGCCGTGGTGCCCGGCGTGAAGTTCTGCACGGCGGCCTGCACGCGTGTCGGTTTGGCCTCCTGAGCGGCTGCGCCAGGGGCTTCTTCCTTCGTCGGCGCTTCGACCAGTTCGTAGGATGCCGGCAACACGCCTTCCTGATTGAGGTCGTCATGACGACGGCGCTCGACCTTGTAGTTCGGCGTCTGCAGATGGATGTTCGGAATCAGGACGACATTGACCTTGAGGCGTGCCTCGATGGCATGGATGTCGGCGCGTTTCTCGTTCAGCAGGAAGGTGGCGACGTCAACCGGCACCTGCGCGTGAACGGCGGCGCTGTTCTCCTTCATTGCCTCTTCCTGGATGATGCGCAGGATGTGCAGGGCGGGGGACTCGGCGCCACGGATGTGGCCAGTGCCGTTGCAGCGAGGGCAGGTGATGTTGCTGCCTTCACCCAGGCTCGGGCGCAGGCGCTGACGCGACAGTTCCATCAGGCCGAAGCGCGAGATCTTGCCCATCTGCACGCGGGCGCGGTCGTAATGCAGCGCTTCACGCAGGCGGGTTTCGACTTCGCGCTGGTTGCGCTGGCTTTCCATGTCGATGAAGTCGATGACGATCAGGCCGCCCAGGTCGCGCAGGCGCAACTGGCGGGCGATTTCGTCAGCCGCTTCGAGGTTGGTGCGGAAGGCGGTTTCCTCGATGTCATGGCCGCGCGTGGAACGGGCGGAGTTGACGTCGACGGATACCAGCGCTTCGGTGTGGTCGATGACGATCGCGCCGCCGGAGGGCAGGTTGACCTGGCGCGAGTACGCGGTTTCGATCTGGTGCTCGATCTGGAAGCGCGAGAACAGCGGCACGTCGTCGCTGTAACGCTTCACGCGGGCCACGTTGTCGGGCATGACGTGCGCCATGAACACCTGGGCCTGCTCGAAGATCGAGTCCGTGTCGATCAGGATTTCGCCGATTTCCGGGTGGAAGTAATCGCGGATGGCGCGAATGACCAGGCTGCCTTCCTGATAAATCAGGAAGGCGCCCTTCTGCGAGTTGGCGGCTGCTTCGATGGCCGTCCACAACTGCATCAGGTAGTTCAGGTCCCATTGCAGTTCTTCGTACGACCGGCCGATGCCGGCGGTGCGGGCGATGATGCTCATGCCCTGCTCGACCGGCAGTTTGTCCATGATGTCGCGGAGTTCGTTGCGGTCTTCACCCTCGACGCGACGCGATACGCCGCCGCCGCGCGGATTGTTCGGCATCAGGACCAGGTAACGACCGGCCAGGCTGATGAAAGTGGTGAGGGCTGCCCCCTTGTTGCCGCGTTCGTCCTTTTCGACCTGGACGATCAGTTCCTGCCCTTCGTGCAGGGCGTCCTGGATGCGGGCCTTGCCCACGTTCACGCCGGCTTTGAAGAAGGCGCGGGCTACTTCCTTGAAGGGGAGGAACCCGTGGCGGTCGGCGCCGTAATCGACGAAGGCTGCTTCGAGGCTGGGCTCGATGCGGGTAATGACCGCCTTGTAGATATTGCTCTTGCGTTGCTCTTTTGATGCCGATTCAATGTCGAGGTCAATCAGTTTCTGTCCATCGACAATGGCGACGCGGAGTTCCTCGGCCTGCGTCGCATTGAA
>CAIUGU010000119.1 GCA_903898785.1 uncultured Pseudomonadota bacterium
GGGCCAGCTGTTCGCGCTCGATTTCCTCGTCCGGTCCCGGACCCGAGTGCGCGATCCACATCCCGTAGGCTTCATTCAGTTCATCCAGCGACTCGACTTTTCGCCCGGCGTTTTCTTCTTCCCAGGACCGCAGTTCCTGTTCGTGGATATTGAGATGCGCGGCGAGTTCCGCGGCGCTTGGTTCGCGCTGCCCCGACTCGGCCAGCGTCTTGCGCGCTTCCCGCAGCTGCTTCTTGCGCTGAACCACCACGCGCGAGAGTTGCGCATGTCGCCGGACGAAATCGATCACCGCGCCGCGGATGCGTTGCGAGGCGTAAATGGAGAACTCTTCGTCTGGCACGTGCTGGCTACGGTTCGCCGCTTCGACCAGACCGACCATGCCGGCCTGGACCAGGTCGTCGATTTCCAGCGCGCGCCCCACGCGGCCGTGCACGTGCCAGGCGATCTTCTTGACCATGGGCATCACGGTCTTGATGCGTGCCTGCAGGGCGGTCGCGTCCAGCGTCGCGCCGGGGTACTTCACGCCAGTCCTCCCGCGGCCAGTTCGGCGGCCAATTCGCCGCGGTCGGGCAAATCTGCGGGATTTCGCGGCCGTTGGGCGTAGCGCACCAGTCGACCCGCCACCGCCGCAAGGTCTCGCGCCGCCGAGGACGCCGGCGCAGGGCGGACCACCGGCACGCAGCGCCGGATCGCCTCGTTGACCGCCGTGTCGCGTCGAACCGCGCCGAGGTAACGGAGCTCGGCCTGCAAGAAGCGCGAGACCACCGACTGGAAGCGGGCAAACAGCTGCTTGCCTTCCGCCTCGGAGGCAACGCCGTTCACGACGAGATCAAAGCACTGCCGCTTGTAGGTCAAGTTAAGTTCTTTAACGGTTGAATAGGCGTCGAGAAACGACGTGGGCTCACCGGTCAACACCACCAGCGCCACCTCCGCTGAATGGGCGTAATGCAAGGCGGTGTCGTCGGCGCCGGCCGGGCAATCGATCACCACCAACTCATAGTCACCCATCAAGTCACCCAGCTGATCGGCCGCGCGCCGCCGATGCTGCTCATCGGCGGTGAGGAGTTCGTGGGCCCCATTCGAGCCCGCGACCATGTCGATTTTCCAGGGCGTGTGCTCCACGAGGTCGGCCATGGCCACCTCGCCGGTGGTGAGTTCGGCCAGCGTGCGCGAAGGTTTTACCCCCATCAGGATGTGTGCGTTGGCCAGACCGCTATCGCCGTCGAACAGCAGGACCTTGCGACCAAACCCCCACGCGGCCTCGATGGCGAGGTTCACCGAGAGCGTGGTCTTGCCCACGCCGCCCTTGCCGCTTACCACGGCCACCGTCAAGGTATTAAAAGACATCTCGCCGCCGCCTGTAGTCATGCCGCGCACGCCGTCCATTGCGTTTGTTCGAACCAGTCCTTGAGGTTCGACGCCGAAAACTCGCTCATCCGCACCAGACTTCGCGCGCCTTCTGCGCACGCTGCAATCTTTGCTTGCTGGGCAAGAATACCGGCGAGCAAGGTGCCTGTGGGCTTAACCTCGTCCATCTTGGTGAGGATCACTTCTTTGGAGAATTCTGCGGCGCCGGCCAGGATGAGCTTGCACGCCTGCTCGCTCATGGCGGCCTCGATCGCGATCAAGGGCAGGACCTCATACGCGCCACTGAGCGTGGCGACCAGACGGCGAGAAGCCGCAAGACTCGCCTGCAGATCCGAGGGCATGTCGAGGCACACGGTGAAGCCGCGCCCTACGAGGTTTTCGAAGCCCGCATAGTCCGTTGGCAACGACAGCACCGGAATCTCGAGCAATCGGCCGATCTGACGCATGTATTCCAGCGCCCCGGCTTTCTGCTGGTCGGTGGCCGCCAGCACCAGCTTGCGGTCAGGATTCGAGCGTTTGAGCTGCGCGGCCAGCCGCGCCAGGGTCGAGGACTTACCCGAGCCCGAGGCACCGTGCACGAACACGACATCAGCCGCCGCGAGACGCTGGCCAAGGGCCGGCGCGCAGAGACGCTTGTAGAGGTGCGTCAGCGGATCAGCGGTCCCCAGTTCATGCAGCAGGTCGGCATTCAGGCCCCAATCCATCAGGGGCTTTAGCTGGGGGTTGGTTGGCGGTCGGTCTATCGGCTGACGGGGCTCCATGAGCAAGGCGGTGATGTCGTCCAGCCGCTTGATGATGCCCTCAATCCGGTCCTCCTTGGCGGCGGCCGTCAC
>CAIUGU010000120.1 GCA_903898785.1 uncultured Pseudomonadota bacterium
CCCTTGTACGGCACATGGATCATCTTCACCCTGGCCATGCTCTGGAACAGTTCGCCGACCAAGTGCGCCGAACTGCCTGACCCCCGACTCGTGCAGACTCCCGACTCCGCGCAAGACCTGCCCCCCGACTCCGCGACTCTCCAACGCTTGACCCCCGACTCTCCACGCTATCGACTGCCGGGTCAGGCATCGATGGCAGCCAGCAAGCGCCGTTCGATCGGATAGTCACCGAAGAAATGCTTCGGTGCAGCTTCGGTACTGACCACGAGGTAGCCACCGTTGAGCCGGAACGGTGGCGGTTCCGGACGCCGCCCGCCCATCGGCCCGATCTCCGGCATGAAAGCCTGTCCCGGAACGATCTCCGGGGGACGCGCCAGCGGATCCGGCCCACCAAGGCCGGCGTAGGACACATGCAGCTTCAACGTGTCGGCGAGCGTCCCCAACCGGGAGCGTGCGCGTTCGATCACGTCATCCGCCGCATGCTCGACTTCGCGCAGCAGCTTCCCGGGACGCAACTGCTCTGTGCACCTGTGCCAGACCTCGGTGGCATAGCCGACCAGTTCATTCATCTCCTTCGTCGGCCGCCCGAGGAGGATGCACTGCAGCCCCTGAGCCTGGTAACCCGCCCATTTGGGGCTCGTCTCGCTGACGATGTAGTCCCCGGGCGAAAGCACGCGACCCGTCGGGAGCGGGTCCTGCGACAGCCATGGCCCGAATGGACGCCCCGATTCGAGCAGGAGGAAGGTCGGGGGCTCGGCACCCGCAGCATCCATTGCATGCACGATGGCCGCGTAGTACTGACGTTCGGTCATGCCCGGATGCCAGGTATCGAGGTGCGCTTCGAACGCGAGGTCGACAAGGTTGGCGGAGCGCGCGAGGCATTCCAGTTCCACCGCGCTCTTCACCGAACGCACCTCGAAGAAAAGGTCGGTGACATCGACTACCTTCACGCCGGGCAACCGCTTGCGGATGGCTTCCAGCTGGTTCCAGGGCATGCCGATGTTCTCATCCGCGCGCACCGCAATGCCCACCAGTCCGAGCGTGCCGTTGACCAGTCCGAGCGCCGACAGTCGCTCCTCGACGATCTCGGGTAACGAGCCCGTTCTTGCGCTGCGGATATCCTGGATCCAGCTCATCTCGCGCGCGCTGCGCTTGAGCGGCATCTGGGTGATGAGCGTGCCCTCGCCAGCCCCTGGGAACAGCGCATAACAGGTACCAGACAGCGGGTCGGCGTAGTCGCACAGATAACGGATGTTGGCGTTCATCTCGTTCCAGCGCCCGGAGTTGCCATTGAGCAGCAGGCAATCGACCCCGCGCAGCGACATCTCGGCGCGGATCGACTGCCACCGACGGTCACGTTCCGACAAGGGCAGACGGACGAATCCCGGCGGGGCAATGATCTTGTCCTTCATCATGGAAGACTCTCCTTCATGGGCAAGCTCGAGTAGCCGTACCGGTGCGTGCACGCATCCGGCGGCAAGGACGGCCAGAGCCAGACCTATTGCTTCGTGCCGAGATTGCCCTTGCGCACGACGCCGTCCCATTTGGCAGCTTCACTTTTCACGAGGGCTGCAAACTCCTCCGCACTGCCAGCCATTGGTTCGAACAGCGTCGGTCCGAGAAACTTCGACTGGAACTCCGGCTCGGCAAAGATGCGTTGAACCTCCGTGTTCAGCAGGTCGGCGATGACTTTCGGGACGCCAGCGGGACCGAACAAACCGAACCAGGACCCCGCCACATAGCCCGGAATGCCGCCCTCGGCAATCGTCGGCACATCTGCGATCTTCTGATTCCGTGCGCTGGTCCCCACGCCGAGGATCTTGACCTTGCCGGTCTGTGCGTACTGCAATGCAGTCGCCAGATTGACCAGCATCAGCGGGATGTGGCCTCCCATGACGTCGATGAGCGCAGGGGTCGCGCCGCGATAATGTACCGGCACGAGTTTCGTGCCGGACATCACCCCGAGCATCTCCATGTTCATGTGGCCGCTCGAGCCGACGCCAAAACTGCCGTAGCTGATCTCTCCCGGCCTGTTCTTCGCCAACTTGACCAGGTCCCGGGCGCTGCTCGCCGGGAAGGCGGGATGGGCGATGAGCGCGTGGTTGACGCGGACGAGTCCCGAAATAGCCGTGAAATCCTTGACTGGATCATAGGGCAGCTTGCCAGCGAGATCGACGATCAAGCCGACGCCCTCGACCACCAGCAGCGTGTAGCCGTCCGGCGCGCTGCGCCAGACGAGGCTCGCCCCGATCACATGCGTCGCACCGGTACGGTTCTCGATGATGACCTTCTGCCGCAGGTTTTCGCCCAGCCGCTGGCCGACAGCCCGGGCGACGACGTCGGAAACGCCGCCAGGGGCGACCGGCACGATGATCCTTATCGGGCGTGCCGGAAAATCGGTCTGTGCGGGTGCCGGAGAGGCAGAAACCAGCATGGCTGACATTACGAAGACTGCCGTCTTCATCGGCATGTGCGCTGGCTCCTGGGTGGGGATACGGTCGCTTTCCGGACGGGAATCATCACTCGGAGAGACACTCACGGCCTGCGTTCGGTACGCCACGGCGCGGCTTCCACGACCCGCTCATCGACCGAGAACGTGGTCTTGTGGAGCGGC
>CAIUGU010000121.1 GCA_903898785.1 uncultured Pseudomonadota bacterium
GCAGTCCGGAACGCGAGCCTTCTGCAACCCAGAGGGCATTCACCAGGTTGATCGAGCGACCGGCGCAGGAGAGCGAAGGTCGCGGGAGAACATTCAATGCTTCGTCATTCCCTGCTCGCTGCTTGCGCTGCCACGTCCCTGCTGGGCGCTGCCGCCCAGGCCCACGTCGTCCTGGCTCAGACCCAAGCCACACCCGGCAGCACGTACGTTGCTGCGTTCCGCGTTTCCCATGCCTGTGGCGACTCCCCCACCGTGCGCCTGCGCGTGGAAATCCCGGAGATCATCGAGGGCGTGAACCCGCAACCGAAGGCCGGCTGGAAGGTCACGGTGGAACGCGACCCCGTCGATGCGGGCTCGAAGTCGATCGGCCGCATCAGCGCCATCGTCTGGGAGGGCTCGCTCGATGCCAGCTTCTTCGACGACTTCACCGCACTGTTCAAGCTGCCGGATGGCGCGACGCAAATCTATTTCCCGACCGTGCAGCTGTGCGCCTCCGGCGAAGACCGCCAATGGGTGCAGATTCCCGCTGCCGGCAAGGCATGGAACTCCGTGCCGCGTCCCGCTCCCGTCCTGAATGTCGCCGCTCCTGAACAGGCCACTGGAACCGATCATGCCCATCACTGACTTCCGCATCGCGCCGACACTGCTGCTTGCACTCGGACTGCTCGGCTGCTCCAAGCCGGCAACGGAATCGCCCACCGCAGGGACAGCTCCTGCGGAAGCGCCGGCGCCCATGGCGCATGGCGATTCCGCGGGACTGGTCGTGGATGCAGCGTGGGCGCGCCCTACGTCGCCCATCGCTACCGTCGCCGCCGCCTACATGACGATCTCCAATCACGGCATGGCCACCGACAAGCTGCTTGGCGCGAGCTCGCCGGTGGCAGCGGAAGTGCAGCTCCACGGCAGCACCGACGACAACGGCGTCATGCGCATGCGGCCGATTGACGCCCTCGAGATCGCACCCCATGGCTCGGCAACAATGGATCCGGGCGGCATGCACTTCATGCTGATCCAGCTCACGGCACCGCTCGTGGCCGGCAGCCGCTTTCCGATGACGCTGAAGTTCGAGCAGGCGGGAGAAGTCACGGTCGATGTGATCGTGCAGGACGGGGCCGGTGCGCACGCACATTCCGGCTAGCTTCGCGCTCCGCTCGGGGCTAGTGGGTGCCGCCATGGCACTGACGGCGTGCGCCCAGGAACAGGCGCCGCCCGTGGCAAGTGCCGGCGAGCAGGCCTTTGCCGTGTGCCTTGCCTGCCACGCAGCCGAGTCGCAGAACCGGCCCACGGGCCCGAACCTGCACGGCCTCTTTGGCCGGCGTGCAGGTACGCGCGAGGGGTACTTTTTCTCGGAGCCGCTGAAGGCGTCCGGCATCGTGTGGGACGCCCCCACGCTGGAAGCGTTCATCGCCAATCCGAGCGAGCGCGTGCCGGGCACGTTCATGCTGGTCGGCGTCCCCGACCCCGTGCGTCGCGCAGCCATCGTCGACTACCTGCGAGGCCTCGAGTAGCAATGCGCCGCTTCCTGCACTTCTGCCTCAATCGCACGCCGGTGATTGGCTTGCTGATGGCAGCGCTGCTGTTCCGTGCGCTGATCCCTTCGGGCTTCATGCCGACGCTGGCCAGCGACGGCACGATCGTGATGGAGCTGTGCTCCGGCTTCACGACGAAGACGGTCGTAGTCAATCTCGATGCGCCGGCAGGCCACGCGAACCACGCCGAGCATGCGGTCAGCGACGGCAGTCATACCGATGCCGCCCACGGGGACCTCTTCGAGCATTCGCCCTGCGGTTTCGCCGTCGCGGCGACCACCGCCGGACCTCCCGCGGTCCCGTCCACTGTTGTACCCGTCTCTGCGCCCTCACCGCTGACCGAGCAGCCCGCTGCCTTACAGACCTCGCCTTCGATCCTTCGGTCCCAGACTCCCCGCGGACCTCCCCTCGTATAGCTCGATGGCAGTGGACGCCGCGTCCGCTGCATGCACGTACCGTGTCGCCGCGCCAGGAGCGGTGACAACACAGCTCATCGATCTATTGAAGGGATTTGAAGCGCCATGATCACTCTCAGAACCGCCATTGCCGCGACGCTCGCGACACTGGCTGCGACCGCCAATGCAGCCGAACCCGCCGATACCGCCACCGAACCCGTAAAGACACTGGGCGTCGTGACGGTCACCGGTGTCCGCCCGACCTCCCTGCCGACGCAGATCCCGACCACGATGGAAGGCGTCACCCGAGACCAGATCGAGCAGACGATCAACGCGACCGACAGCCAGGACGCGCTCAAGTACTTTCCGAGCCTGCTGGTCCGCAAGCGCTACATCGGCGACTACAACCATGCAGTGCTGTCGAGCCGCGCGTCGGGCACCGGCAACAGCGCCCGCTCGGCGGTCTACGCCGACGGCATCCTGCTGTCGAACTACCTCGGCAATGGGGCGACGTACACCCCGCGCTGGGGCCTCGTCAGCCCAGAGGAAATCGAGCGCGTCGATGTCATGTACGGCCCGTTCTCGGCCGCCTACCCTGGCAATTCGGTGGGTGCCGTCGTCGACTACGTGACGCGCATGCCGACTCGCCTCGAAGCCCATGCCAAGGCTACCTACTTTACGCAGCCGTCGTTCACTCTCTACAACACCGATGACAGCTACAGCGGCCACCAACTGAGCGCCTCGGTCGGCGATCGCATCGGCGACTTCTCGTGGTCGGTGGCGGTGAACCGCACCGACAGCCACGGACAACCGCTGACCTTCGCCACGAAGACCGTCGGCACCGGCACAGTCGGCACGACGGGCACCGCAGTCACCGGCGCTTTCCTCGATCGGGATCGCAGCAACAATCCCTGGTACATCCTCGGCACCGCCACCGAGTACACGACGGTGCAGGACCAGGCGAAGGTCAAGCTGGCCTACGACTTCTCGCGCACGCTGCGCGCCAGCTACACCTTCGGCTACTGGGGCAACGACTCGGAAGGCCTACCTGTCTCGTACCTGCGCGATGCCGCCGGGAACGCCGTGTACAGCGGCCTCGTGAACATCAACGGCCGGGCCTTCACGGTGGGCGCCACCGACTTCGCGCTGACCAACGACGACCTCATGCACCTGATGCACGGGCTGTCGATCAAGAGCAGCACCGGCGGCGTCTTCGACTGGGAAGTGGCCGCCAGTCTCTATGACTTCACCACCGACGAGCAGCGCGCCCCCGCCGTGGCACTGCCGACCGCATCGACCGGCGGCGCAGGGACGATCACGGACCAGGACGGCACGGGCTGGAACACGCTCGCACTGAAGGGCACCTGGCGACCGCTTGCCCTCGGTGGAACGCATATCGTCGACTTCGGCGTCCAGCAGGACAGCTACGACCTCCGCATCCTGCGCAACACCACCACCGACTGGCTGAACGGGTCGGCCACCGCTTTCAATACCGACGTCGGGGGCAACACCGTGACCCGCAGCCTCTACGCCCAGGACACGTGGACGCTCGGGCAGGACTGGAAGGCCGTCATCGGCGCCCGCGTCGAACGCTGGACGGCGACCGATGGCTACACGCGCAACTCGACCAGCGCCACTGCGTACGGCAAGCGGACGCAGACATTTGTATCGCCAAAGTTCGCGCTGGCCTATCAGGCTGCGCAGGACTCGATGCTGAAGGCATCGCTGGGCCGGGCCGTGCGCTACCCGACCGTCAACGAACTGTATGGCGCCACCACCGGTGTGCTGACCGTCGTCAACGATCCGAACCTGCAGCCCGAGAAGTCATGGACGTCCGAGTTGTCGTTGGAACAGCACTGGGGTCCGGCGCTGGTCCGGGTCACCGACTTCTACGAGATCGTGAAGGACTCGCTGTACTCGGAACGGACGGTCGTCAACAACGCGCCGGTCACGCGCATCTCGAACGTCGGCAAGATCACGACCCCCGGCGTGGAAGTCAGCGTGCTCGGCACCGACGTGTTCGTCGCAGGCCTCTCACTCTCGGGCAGCGTCACGTATGCCGACTCTCGCATCAAGGAAAACAAGGGCTTCGTGACCGTGCCCGGCGACACGATCGGCAAGTTCCAGCCCCGCGTTCCGGTCTGGCGCGCGACCGGCCTTGCGAGCTACCGCTTCAACGACAAGTGGTCGGCGACGCTCGGCGCACGCTATAGCGGCACGCAGTACTCGACGCTCGACAACAGCGATCCGAACGGGTTCGCGTACCAGGGCGGCAGCCGCTACTTCACGATGGACGCGCGCGTGCGCTACCAGATCGCGGAGCAGTGGTCGGCCGCAGTCGGCGTCGACAACGCCAACAACTACAAGTACTGGAACTTCCACCCGTACCCGCAAGCCACGGTGACCGCGGAACTGAAGTGGGATCTCTGATCGGTGCCGGGCCGGGATTCCGGGA
>CAIUGU010000122.1 GCA_903898785.1 uncultured Pseudomonadota bacterium
ACGCCGGCGCGACGATCGTGCTTTGCTGCGGCGTATCGCTGCTGCGTGCGTTGATGCCGGCCCCGAGGCGCAGTCCGGGCATCACCGTGTACGTACTCCACACCGTGCCCGTGTAGCGCGGCGTGAGCCCGGGACGCTGACCCACCGTCTCGCCGATCAGCGTCGTGCCGAGTACCGAAGAGGCCTTGTCGACCTCCGCATCCGGGATCCACGCGTATGACGCATAGACTTCCCATGCCGGCGTGATGCGGCCGGACACGTCGATCTCGACGCCTGCCGCGTGGCGCTCGCCTGATAGAACGTAGTTGGTCGGGCTGACCGAATCCTCGTCGCGGTTGCGCTCGTTGTACTTGGTCGCATGGAACAGCGCGAGCCGCACCGACACACTGCCCTCGGCGAGATCGAGTCGGCCGCCAAGCTCGAGGTTGCGGCTGGCTTCGGGCGGCGTGTTCGAGCCCAAAGCATCGTACTGATAGGTATCGCCGGACGTGTTGAATGAAGTTCCATACGAGAAATGGAACGATGCCATCGGCGACGGCTGGTACAGCACGCCGAAACGCTTGCTCCACAGCGAATCGGTACGCCCGCGCTCCGCCGTCAGCGCGCCGAAGTCCGCGGTGGCCGTCGAAAAGGTCCGGTAGTTGCCCTCGAAGCGATCCCACCTCAGGCCACCGAGCAGTTTCCAGTCGCGCGCCACCTGCACGAGATCCTGCACGTACACGCCGGCGGCACGCGCCTCGAAATCGCGGTTCCGCGTCTTGATCCGCAGCGACTCATCGACGCCGACGCCGTTGTCGGGCGTCCCGATCGTCGTGGTCGCCTTGGCCAGCGTTACGCCGGTCGGCAGCAATCCGACGAAGCCGTCGAACTCCTCGCGCGCTGCATCGACGCCGCCCTGCATGGAATGCGTCACCCCGAACGCGTCGAACTCGTGATTGAGGTCGCTCTGCATGTACGCGGTATCCATGTCCATGATCTTGATGTTGGTGCCGCGGGTCAGCACCGTATCGTCGTTCAGGCGATCGCGCGTGACGGCCAGCCCGCCAGGCTGCAGCGCCGCCGCTGCGAAGCGGACCGCGCTCGCACGCTGGTCGCGTTCGTACTGGCCCACCCGGAGGGCCGTGCGCCACGTGGCGTCGTTCGCGAAGTGATGCGTATGCGCGAGCTGCCCGTATGTCACGCCGCTCTGGTTGTAGTCGCTCGACATGCCGTAGTAGTGGGTCGAATCGACGGGGAGGAGCGGATCGTTGCTGCCGGCTGCCGCGAGCCACGGCAGTCCGTAGTTGATGCCGTTGTCGTTCTTCAGGTAATAAAGTCCGGCGACGAATTCGTTCGCCGACCCCGCGCCCCAGCGGAATGTCGGTGCCACGCCCCGCTTGTCGAGTCCCACACCATAGTTGTCCGAGCTGGTGCCCATGGCTGCGACATGCAGCGCCGAGGTCTCGCCCGTGCGCAGGTTGGCATCGACGACGGCGCGATAGTATTCGCCGTTGCCGGCCGTGACTTCGACGTCATAGCCGGTCGCGAGGCGCGGCAGCTTGGTGACCTGGTTGACGGCACCGCCGGTGGATCCGCGCCCGAACAGCATGGAGGCAGAGCCCCGCAGCACTTCCAGTCGGTCCCAGTTGAACGTGTCGCGCTCGTAGAACGCCGGGTCCCTCATGCCGTCGATGAAGATGTCGCCCGTCGCCTGCAGCGAGAAACCGCGCAACCGGATGTCTTCCTCCCCGCCTTCGGCCGCCAGGAAGGAAATGCCCGCCGTATTCCGCAGCGCTTCCTTGAGCGTGTCGATGCGCCGGTCCTCGATCAGCTTCTCTGTCACCACCGTGACCGACTGCGGCACGTCGCGCAGGTCCTGTTCCGCCTTGCCGATGCGGGTCTGCGTGGCCTGGTAGCTCTCGCGCCCGGTCTGCTCCGTCTCGCCTTTGACGCGCACGGCCGGAAGTGCCCCCGTCGTTGCAGGCGCGACTTCCTGGGCATTGCCCAACGATACGAAACCCATTCCTGCGGCCAGTGCGCCCAATGAAATGAAAGGCTTGAGGGTGCTCAGCGACGTGCTGGAGCGAGGCTTCTTCATCTAAACGACTCCTTGCA